>JAIRQE010000013.1 GCA_031256725.1 Propionibacteriaceae bacterium | reverse complement strand
TAGACACCCAATCCGCTTCACAATGACTCCTATCACTTTGACATCAGGGAACTATGTATAGTCAACAGCATTGCATGCCCTCATGGGGAGTTATCCACAAAGTATTTCTTCAGCCAGTGCGAGGACTAAGGGAGAAGGTGAGACTGGCGGATGAGATCACCCATATCAAGTGACGAGTGTCAGAAGATACGTTCCTTGACAATCAAGCCGCCCCACATTGAGTGCGAAGTGTCAGGAGATACGTCCCCTGAAACCCCTGACAACCAAGCACCAGAGGTCAATGCCCTTGTCACTAGGCTCTTGATGATCCATAAATCTCACCCCCTAAATGCTTTACTGTTTTTATTCCCTACAACCCAAAACTCAAGAGGAGAGAGAGATGAACTCTGAACCATTATGCTGCTTCGAACTATTATGCTGATTCTTCGAAATGACATAATGTACATTATCGGACTAGGACTTACGTGTGGAGAGTTTTTTGCTCTTGCGTGCATTCCTTTCAGGAACCTGTTGTAAGTGTATCGATCACCATTTGTAGTCACTGCTAGTCTTGCAGATATGGATCTGGAGGACTCTGGGATGCACGATAAGTTTGCTGAGGGTTCTTCTCAGCAAACTTTGCTCATTCGCCGTCTTGAAGCATTCGGGATGGCCTCCACGTTGATTTCACGGGAATTGGATCGGAGTACGGGCGTACCGTATTCTCGGGGGCAACTTACTCGTGCTCTCAAGTCTTTGGATTCTACAGTCAGTAAGTTGTCCAAGATTCCTGAAAAACTCACTCAAGGTACAAGTTGAGTGTATTTTCACTTGCCAGGGACCTTATTCAGCGTGAACTTGAGGTATAGACCCTCTCCCCCGTGGTATCGATATCATTACAGGGTCTCTGTGTCGTGAGGTTGGTTCATGGGCTCACCCAATGAAAGAATGGATCTGTGTTGGGGCATATTCCCTACGCGAGAGAGGCGAAAACTATGGTAGCCAAAAGGGTGGGCATACTGACAGCTGGCGGCGATGCCCCAGGTTTGAATGCAGTGATACGTGGGTTTGGGAAGACTGCGATCACCCACTATGGGATGGAACTCATCGGGTTTCGTGACGGTATTACTGGGTTGGTTGAGAATCGCTACATCGACCTTGATGCGAGTTCTTTATCGGGGATTCTGACCCGCGGAGGTACCTTCTTGGGTACGAGCCGCGACAAGGTTAACAAGTACATGGTCAATGGTGAGTCCAAGAATATGGTTCCCACAGTGAAGGAGAACCTGGAGAAACTTGGGATAAATGCCCTCGTGATGCTGGGTGGCGGCGGTACAGCAAAGAATGCCAAGCAACTCATGGATGCTGGTGTGAACGTGATCCTCTTGCCGAAGACCATCGACAATGACATCTGGGGTACGGACACGAGTTTCGGTTTCGCCACAGCTATGGAAATCGCTACAGAGGCCATCGACCGGCTTCATAGTACTGCCCACTCCCATCACAGGATCATCCTTGCGGAGATCATGGGTCACCGCGCAGGATGGCTGTCCCTGGGCGCAGGGATCGCTGGTGGCGCCGACATCATCCTCATTCCTGAGATTCCTTACACTGTGGAATCTGTGACAGCGACCATTAAGAGCAGGATCGCACGCGGGAGTACCTTCTCTGTTATCGCGGTTGCTGAGGGTGCCCGTGACACCACGGATACCGCCGATACTGAGGCAGCGAATCTGCTTGTCAAGACGGCTAGTACTCCCGAAGCTGTACGGGCTGCCAAGACTCATCTCGCCAATGTTGAGGACTCCCAACGGGAGCACACCTTCAAACTCGCCAGAGAGTTAGAGGCCGCTACAGGGCTTGAAACCCGGGTCTCCATATTGGGCTATGTCCAGCGAGGTGGTACCCCTTCAGCTGAAGACCGACTCTTGGCCACACGACTCGGTTCAGCAACCGCAGACCACGTAGCTGCGGGAGAATTCGGGATCCTATGTGCAGCCCGTGGACAGGATACCGAACCTGTACCCCTGGAAGAGGTGGCAGGAAAGTCGAAGCTTGTTCCCACAGACCATCATTGGATAGAAACCGCACGTAAGATTGGTACAGGGCTCGGAGACTGAGGTCTTAGAAATTGGTCATACGGCCACTGACGCCTTCAGCGACCTCTTTGAGGGTTTCTGACAAGGTGGGGTGAGCGTGGATATTTCGCGCAATTTCATCGGTGGTCAGATCCCACATCTTGGCTAGGGTTAACTCTGGTAGAAGTTCGGTCACATTGGGACCAACAAGATGGGCCCCCAGAATCTCATTGTGGGTCGAGTCGGCGATGATTTTCACGAATCCTGTTGACTTGCCCAGTGCCCAGGCTTTTCCATTCGCAGCGAAGGGGAACTTGGAGACGCGTACCTTATAGCCCTTCTCGCGTGCCTCAGTTTCGGTGTACCCGAAGGAGGCTACCTGTGGTTCGCAATAAATTGCTCGTGGAATCATCTTGTAGTCGATGGGGATGGTTGGCATACCAGCCATCGTTTCGGCAGCAATCTTTCCCTGGGCCTCTGCTGTGTGTGCCAACATCATTTTGCCAGTGACATCACCGATTGCATAAATCCCTGGTATTGACGTTTTCATGGTCGTATCAATCGCGATGGCTCCCTGAGGGCTGAGCGCCACTCCTGTGGTTTCTAGACCATATCCATGGATTCTCGGTTGGAAACCTATGGAGACCATCACCTGATCTGCGTCGACCTGATAGGGCTCTCCCCCATTGGCTCTGGTTACATGTACCTTAGCTGAGGTGAGGTCTTGGGAGATCCCATGGATGGTATGGGAGGTAAGAATATTGATACCGAAGTTTTTGTAGGCTTTGGTTATCTCAGCGGATACTTCTGGGTCCTCTAGTGGAAGGATGCGATCACACGCTTCGATGATGGTGACCTGAACACCATAACTGGCCATGATATAGGCAAACTCTGCTCCGATGGCCCCTCCCCCACAGATGACCACTGAGCGAGGAAGGTTGGGGCTCATGATGAGCTGCTCAAAGGTCATGACTCGTGGCCCTGGTACAACACCCGGCAACATTTTTGGAGTGGCCCCCGTAGCAATAACACAGTTATCAAAGGTGAGACTTTCAATAACCCCAGTATCGAAGGTGACAGAGATCGTACGATGGTTTTTGAAGGCTCCCCACCCGTTGTATTCCGTGATCTTGTTCTTCTTCATAAGGAAGTGGATTCCTTTGACCATGCGGTCTGATACCGCACGGGAGCGGGAAAACGCCGCTCCATAGTCGCATCTCACGTCTCCTTGGATTCCGTATGCTTGTTTATCGTGGGTGAGCAGGTGAGCTATTTCCGCATTGCGTAGTAGCGACTTTGTGGGAATGCATCCGACATTGAGACAGACCCCACCCCACCATTTGTTTTCAATAATCGCTGTTTTCATTCCCAGCTGTGCGCAGCGAATTGCAGCAACATACCCGCCAGGTCCTGCACCAAGGATTACAGTATCGAAGTGGGTCATGGAGACAACTCTATCTCCAACGAGCCGAAATGTCAGACGGGTTCCACGGAACCCTCGCCACAACACGCAAAACAACACATCGTGCATCTCATACATGAGATAATCCCTCGCAACATGAGATATGCTGTCTGCTATGGCAACATCGGCACAGGCAATAGGAATACTCATTCGTGAGGCCCGACTCAGCATCGGAATGACCCAATCAGATCTCGCGAAGGCCCTGAGTACCAGTCAAAGTGCCATAGGTCGAATAGAAGCCGGAAACCAAAATCTCTCCTTGGAGATGGTCAACCGAATTTCAGCAGTTCTTGGAAAACAACTCATCACCCCTGGCACGGGATTGGTCAACTTATCCATCGAAGGTGGACGCCGCCTCCACGGCACAATAGAAACCAGAAGCAGTAAGAATGCCGCAGTATCTACCCTGTGTGCATCCCTGTTGAATCGCGGAGTAACAACGCTGCGAGGGATTGCCCGAATCGAGGAGGTTAACCGCCTTATCGAGGTTCTCATCTCTATAGGAGTGGACTGTACATGGAATGATGAGCAGACTGACCTCACAATCCGTCCACCCGAGAAACTCGATCTGTCATCAATGAATGCTGAGGCAGCGCGCAGAACCCGGTCCATTCTGCTCTTCCTCGGCCCCCTGATGCATCTGTTTCCAACCTTTGCTCTCCCCTATGCTGGTGGCTGCAATTTGGGTACGAGAACAGTCGAACCACACCTTCAAGCATTGCGCCATCTTGGGTTATCTGTCGAAGCTACTGAGGGTTTCTACCACTGTGACGTGGTACCTCTAAGTCGGCCTCAGCGCCAGTTTACATTAACGGAGCGTGGAGACACTGTGACTGAAAATGCCATTATGGCTGCTGCGGTCACACCTGGTATCACCACAATTCGTAATGCCAGTTCAAACTATATGGTTCAAGACCTATGCGAGTTCATTGCAAAACTAGGGGTCACCATTGAGGGGATTGGTACCACCACACTAACCATCCATGGCGTGGATTCAATCAATGTTGATGTGGAGTACCACATTTCCGAGGATCCCATCGAGTCGATGAGCCTTCTCACTGCTGCCCTAGCTACGGACTCTGAGCTGACCATTACACGCATCCCCATTGAGTTCATGGAAATCGAGTTGGCTGTCCTTGAATCAATGAAGCTGAACTATACCATCACTGAGGAGTACAAAGCCCTCAATCAACGTACCCGTCTTGTGGACCTCACCGTGAAGCCATCAGAGTTGGTGGCTCCAGTCGACAAGATCCATCCCATGCCCTTCCCTGGTCTCAATATCGATAACCTGCCCTTTTTTGCGGTCATTGCTGCACAGGCCACAGGTACTACGACTATCTTTGACTGGGTCTACGATTTCCGCATGATCCATCTCATGGGACTCAACAAATTGGGAGCCAACCTCACATTGCTGGATCCCCACCGAATTATGGTTGTTGGTCCCACCAGATGGAGAGGCGGCGGGGAGATCGTCTGTCCTCCAGCACTGAGACCAGCCATGTGTCTCTTCTTAGCGGCCTTGGGTGCGCGTGGGCAGACCATACTTGAAGACACCTACGTTA
The DNA here is from genome assembly GCA_031256725.1 of Propionibacteriaceae bacterium. Taxonomy (GTDB): domain Bacteria; phylum Actinomycetota; class Actinomycetes; order Propionibacteriales; family Propionibacteriaceae; genus WQYJ01. The sequence continues at coordinate 94,238 of JAIRQE010000013.1, read as the reverse complement.
TTGCCCGTGGATACGAGGAACTACCGCAACGACTCAATGCACTTGGGGCACGAATCGACTCTTTCCTACTCTAAGTTCATCTAATCTTGTGGGCTGTAAAGATGTGCCTCGGGTTGATGATCTGGTCTTGGGCGGATACTAGGGCTAATTCTCGCCTGCCGGCTTGTACCGTTGCTTCAAGGACGGAATAAATCACGGATGCTGTTTTTTCGAGAGCGAAATCTAGTCGCGAACTCTCTAAGAAATGAGCAAAGAAAACCGCTGAGGTCATATCCCCTGATCCTGTGAAAACCTGGTCGAGAAGAGGGGTGGAAATCAGCCAGGCCTCATCACGGGTTGCAGCGAGCATAGAGATAGAATTCTCGGGAGTATCATCTGCGATGGCCGAGGTAACCAGGATTGTACTCGGGCCCTTAGAAATCATCTGATCCACTGCGCAGAGAAGATCCTTGGTTGATGTCGTCTCAGATTCAGTGAGAAAGTCTAGTTCGTATTGATTAGGTGTAACGATATCCGCATAAGGTACGACGCGATCACGGAGGAACTCAGGAATCCCTGGAGCGACGAACATCCCTCGCCCGACATCACCCATGACTGGATCGCAACAATAGATGGCCTCAGGGTTGCGGATCTTGATGAGTTCTACGGCCGACAGAATGGTTTCACCCATGGACTCGGATCCTTGGAACCCTGATAGCACCCCATCAACCTCAGCGAGGGCTCCCCTCTCATCAACACCAGTTACAACATCCATAACGTCCTTCGATGAAAGTACAGGCCCCTTCCACGAACCGTAGCTCGTAGTGTTCGAATAGTGCACAGTCACAACGGGATAGGTCTCAACACCCATACGCATCAATGTGAATCCGGCGACCGAGTTCCCAACATGGCCGAAGGCGACTGAGGATTGAATGGACATAATCGTGGTCATAAGAATCTATTCTGCTCTGAAAACTCTCGTAAGTCAGTGATGCCCATGTAATGGCACCGCAATTGACCCTGACCCGATCTATGCAGGAGAATGAACCCGTGATGTTCAACGAGGACCCCTCCCCATCTCAATACTCTGTGACCCACTGTGAGGCCTGATGTACGCCAAGAACTACCAATATTGTTCTCCCGCATTCGTAGCGATGGCCCATCGAGGTGGAGCCGAATGGGGTCCCAATCTTGGCAAAGAGAACACCCACCATGCTTTCGCCCAGGCAGTGTCACTGGGGTATCGCTACATTGAAACCGATCTTCAGGTGACACGCGATGGACGATTAGTGTGCTTCCATGACGACACATTGGATCGTGTCACAGGAGTACCAGGACGAGTCAGAGATTTCACGGCAAGCGAATTGTCCGAGATCACTGTTGGCGGTGAGCCCATCCCCTTCTTTGATGAAGTTCTGCGTACCTTCCCTGAGGTCTGTTTCAATGTGGATCTTAAAACTGATGATGCAGTTGTACCTTTGACAAAGGCCATCCATGTCTTTGGGGTCCAGGATCGCATCCTTGTCGATTCTTTCTCCCAAACCAGGATCTCACGGTTTAGGGCTCTTACACATGGCACCATCCCTACAGCCATGGCTCCGGTAGGCGTTGCCTGGACAGCTTTTGTACCTGTCCTGTCAACCATCATCTCCTCCCCTGCAATCGCAATCCAGGTTCCTATCAGGGAGAAAATTGGCCCCGTGACGATCCAGGTCATCTCTGCTGAAACAATCGAGAGGGTTCACAGGATTGGAAAAGTCATCCATGCCTGGACCATCAATGATCCACAAGAGATGGAAACCCTCATCGACTGGGGAATCGATGGCATCATTACCGACCGTCCTGACCTTCTCAAAGAAATCCTTGTCAGACGCAACCTATGGAGTACCAATGAGTGAAACCCACACAAGTGCAGACCAGACACAGACTACTGGTCTGGCCCTTGCCCAGAACACTAAATCAAGCGGAGCCAAAGTCACTGCGTGGGCACTGTGGGATTGGGGGGCTCAACCTTTCAACACGGTCATCACGACCTTTGTCTTTGCCGTTTACATCACCACGGCCGACTTTTTCTCTCCAGGCAACCCCAATGGTGCCACCAAGGCTCTCGGTATCTCAACGATGATCGCGGGTATCGTCATTGCTGTGATTGCTCCTGTTCTTGGACAAACCGCTGATCGTTCAGGACATCTGGTTCGCAATATGAAGTACCTGACCTGGGCTCTTGCCGCCTTGTCAGCGGCATTATTCTTCATTGAGCCCAGTCCACAGTTCCTGATTGTGGGTCTCATCATCTTGGGCGTAGGTTCGATCATCTCCGAGATCGCCGGTTCGTTATACCACGCCACTCTTGATCGCGTGGCCACTGAATCCAACGTGGGCAAGGTCTCTGGTTTCGGATGGGGCATGGGATATATGGGTGGCATCTTTGTTCTCCTGGTGATCCTCTTCCTATTCATCCAGCCAGAGGTTGGTCTGTTCGGATTAACCGAAACTCCAGACAAGATCAGGGCATCAATGGTCGTCTGCGGACTATGGACCCTACTGTTCACTATCCCTGCCTTCGTCTCCCTCAAGGACCGTCCTCCCCTGCATGATCCCACCAAGCTTGGAATCCTGGGTTCGTACAAGGCACTCTTCCGTCATATGGGACGCATCTGGAAACATGACCGCCAGGTTGCGTACTTCCTTATTGCCTCGGCTCTGTTTAGGGATGGTCTGGCTGCAGTCTTTGCTTTTGGAGCGGTCATTGCTGCGCAGTCCTTCGGTTTCTCTACGACAGAAATCATCTACTTCGGTGTTGCCGCGAGTGTCATTGCTGGTGTTGTCACTATTCTCTTCGGCCTTCTTGATGACAAGATTGGCCCCAAGAAGGTGATCCTCTTCTGCCTTGCAGTGCTTTCCATTGGAGCAATAGTGGTTTTCTTCCTCCACCAACCAGCTTATGCAATCCCTGAAGGGGCTGCGGGATATGATGCCACTGTGGTTGCCCACGGAAAGACCATCTTTTGGATCTTTGGGCTTTTGCTGTCTTCGTTGTGTGGGCCGGCTCAAGCGGCCTCCAGGAGTTACCTTGCTCGAATGATTCCCAATGGTCACTCTGGTGAGATCTTTGGGATTTACACCACCACAGGTAGGGTCATCTCCTTCATCTCCCCCGCACTGTTCACAGTCTTTGTCGCCCTTGGTGAAGCGGTTACAGGTGGAAATGCGACTCAGCACTGGGGTCTGCTAGCTATCGCAGCGATTCTTATTTTTGGCTTCTTTGTTCTTCTTCCAGTCAAACCACCCAGAAGCACTAAGGAATAAACTGCACTCATGATGCGTTGTTTAGTGTGTACGACACTAGACAAGGAGAATGAGATGCGTACTATCGCCCTAGCCCCCGACTTGGTTGATCGCGTCGAATGTACCTATACCTGTGACATGAAACATGAGTTTACAAGGGTTTTTGCTGCCGATATTGAGATCCCTGAAACCTGGGATTGCCCCCATTGTGGGAGGATCGCTACACAGGGGTTCCTTCCAACGCCCGAGATACCACGTCCTACGAATAAGACTCACTGGGAGATGATTGCAGAACGACGTACCACCCAGGAATTGAACTTCATGTTGAGTTCTCGTCTTGAAGAACTACGAAGTGGAACGGGCTCCTATCCCTTTCACCCATGACCAGAATTGTTTGGCGCGATAAGAGAAACCCCACACGGTGGTCTTGATAATGGCTTCCAGAACAATGAACCCAGTCATCTTGGATTCTCCCCGCTCCCTCTCCACAAAGGTGATGGGTACCTCCGCAACCCTCATTCCCTGGGAATAGGTATTCCATGTGAGATCCACCTGAAAGTTGTAGCCCGTTGAGGTGATATTTCCAACAATGGCTTTAAGGGTTTCTGCTCTGAAGGCATTGAACCCACCAGTGATGTCACGCACTGGGAGCCCCATGAGGATGCGAATCCACAGGCTTCCACCCCGGCTGAGCATCTGTCGCGATTTGGGCCAATTAACGACCTCCCCGCCCGGGATGTAGCGCGACCCCTTCACCATGTCAGCATCCACAAGTCGATCCAGCAAACGAGGCAACTGCTCAGGTTGATGGGAACCATCGGCATCCATCTCCACGAGGGCGTCGTAGCCTCGCTCCAGTCCCCAGGCAAAGCCATCCAGGTACGCTGCCCCCAGCCCATTTTTGGCTGTACGGTGCATCACATGGATCTGGGAGTCAGACTTCGCCAACTCATCGGCAACCTGGCCGGTACCATCAGGAGAGTTGTCATCAACAATCAACAAATCCACCGAAGGTACCGCCTCACGAAGGCGCTGGGAAATAATCTCGATATTGTCTTTCTCGTTATAAGTGGGGACAATCACGAGTACTGTGCCAAGACTGGGGTACATTGAGTCTCCTAGGGTCAGATCTATGATTATTCCATTGGACGAGGCTGCATTCTAGGTACTCAGGTCATCTTCTTGATTGTGAAGGCGAATTCTTAATCCTACGACGACTAATCCCGCCAGCAGGAGGGGTGCTGCCACGCCAGCCAGATCAAACCAGGTACGGTAGGCCACCCCTGGGGTGATCTTTGTTCGAGTGGGGATCGTGAAAACCTGGGAATCAGCAGTTCGTAGGGTAGCCGCATAAACAACCCTCCCATGAGTGTTCACCAATCCTGCCAACGAGTTGGTGGTGGCGATGAGAATCTCTCTACGAGATTCCATGGCACGAATCCTTGTGATTTGATCCTGCTGGGCCATCTGATCTGTACCTGTAAACATCGCATTGGAAGTTTGCACAACCACAATCTGAGCTCCTTGAGTACTGTTATCCCCACGGATCACATCATCAAAAGTGGAGTCATATGCAAGCTCAAAACAGATGAGATCCCCTATACGAATGGGGGTGCCATCAAGATCCACATAAAGTACCCCAATAGTTGTCCCAGGAACCGACTGGGCTCCCACATAGGCCAAGATGGGGATGACCTTGGTCAGAATCGGCTTGTAGGGAACCCACTCTCCGAAGGGCACAAGGTTTCTCTTGTGATAGGTCGCACCTGGCCCCTCATCGGAAGTCCACCAAATCCCAGTGGTCTGGCGCTCATCCTCTCCTGGCCCACGGGTGACAGCACCAACAAGGATGGGCGCATTGATGACATCCAAGGAGACCTCAATGATCCCTGTTGTCTTGGGATCAGTCAAAGGATCTGTGGATGTGGAATTCTCTGGCCACACCACAAAATCTGGTTGCTTGGCTATCCCTGAACGAACCTTCGCAGCAAGAATGATGGTCTCAGCTAGATGATTGTTTTCCACTGTGTACCGAGGCCCGAGTGCAGTAATTCCTGAACCTGGTACATTGCCCTGTACAACAGCTACCGTGAGTTCACGACCCTCAGATGATGGCTCGTACAGCCTTCCAAGCAATCCTCCACCAAAGCTGACAAGGATAAACGCCAAGGTCACGGCCACACAGATGGGGCGAATGGATCGATCTGAAGCCACCCAGGTACGACCCACCCATGTAAGAAGTACGGCCGTGGTCACGATGAGTGCCGAAACCCCTGATGAAGAGATCAGGGGAAAGAATCCATCGATAGGTGTCCCACCTGCGGTATAGGCCAGTCTCCCCCATCCGAACCCTCCAAAGGGGAACCGAGCAGCAGCCCACTCAGCCGCCATCCAGGAAGAAACCGCGACGAATCCCCAGATGGGTGTCTTGCGCACAGCAGCCACCACTAAGCCGACGAGGGCATACCATACGGCAAGATAGGCGGCGAAGACTGCCAGTACTGGAATCCCCAGAGCACCACTCCAGCGGAAGGCCACCAGATTGAAGCCAAGCCCAAAGAGGTACCCTCGGTTGAGCCCCGACCGTGTAGGTGATAAAAGAATTACGCTGAGGAAACCGGCGACAGCCAGCGGTACAAGCCACCAAAGATGGGTGGGAGCGAAACCCAGTCCTGCCAGGCATCCGGATATTAGGCAGACTCCACGAAGTAGCCAGGGATTCCAGGTGTTCTCAGCCACCGAAGGTACCTCAAGAATCCTGGTTGTGATTGCTCACCTGATAGAGCACCGCACCCGAAGACCAGTTGCGTGTCGCGAAAGGCATCTTGGAAACCCTTCCCGAGGCAGACAGTGGAACACATTTATCGATGCTTAGATCCATCTCGGCAAAAAGATCCTCCAGATCCAAGGTGGACCCAAAGTGTACGTTCGGGCTATCGTGCCAAGCATAGGGAAGATCCTTCGATACAGGTGCACGCCCCCAGGCTAACCTCACTCGGTTACGCCAGTATGCGAAGTTCGGCATAGAAACCACCCCTATGGGTGCGATCCTCAGCATATGTCGAAGTACTGTCGCTGGATGATGCACAGCTTGTAGGGTACGCGAGAGAATCACGACGTCATAGCTCGAATCCTCGAAGAGATCAAGTTCCTTGTCGATGTTCATATGGATCACTGGAACTCCAGCTTTCACCGCGTCCAAGAGATAGGCAGTATCCATCTCGACACCTTGAATTCTGCAGGATTTCTTGGATTCAAGCCTTGTCAAAAGAGTACCCTGCCCGCATCCGAGATCCAGTACCCGTGACTTGGGGGCAATCCAGGAAGAAATCAAGGAGAAGTCAACACGAATAGTCATCGGGCATCCTCCTCAAAACGTTGGTTCAGGAAAGCGGCAACAAGATCAAGGTACTCCGAGATGGGCAAGAGGAAGGAGTCATGGCCCACGCCCTCCTCAATTTCACGATAGGTCACAGGTACCCCCACCCTCTCCAAACGGGAAACCACCCTCTTCGACTGTCGGGGAGAGAAACGCCAGTCCGTGGTGAACGAGCATACGAGTGCTGGGATGGGATGGTCAGCGATCAGATTGCAGGCTCCAGCCTCGGCGAAGGGATCGAAGTAATCCAAGACACGTGACAGATAGAGGTAGCTCAAGGCATCGAAACGATCCAGGAAGGTCTCTGCCTGATGTTGAAGATAGCTTTCAATGGCAAAATCCACACCGAATCCTGGAGCCAGGTCGGTATTTTGTGGGTCACGTCCAAACTTCTTCCACAGGGCTCCCTCAGATGTGTACGTAATGTGTGCCATCATTCGAGCGAGTGAAAGCCCCGTGTCTGGGGAGGTACCCTCCTCCACATAGTGCCCTCCAGAAAAACCAGAATCCCTCATGATGGCCTCACGACCAACCGCTGAGAAGGCAATATTTTGGGCAGTCAGGCGACTTGATGCAGCAATGATCACAGTCGAACCCATATCGGACGGTGACGTGAGCGCCCACTGGAGAGCCTGCATTCCACCTAGGGACCCCCCCACCACTGCAAGGAGTTTTGTGATCCCTAGATGGGCCACAAGGCGTCTATGTACGGTCACAAAGTCGCGCATATCCAGGATCGGAAAATCGAGTCCATAAGATTGCCCTGTAGTCGGGTTGATTGAAGCTGGCCCTGTTGTACCCTGACATCCACCGAGCAGATTGGGGCAGATCACATAGAACTTGTCAGTGTCGATAGGTTTCCCAGGACCAATCATTTCATCCCACCATCCGGGTTTGCGATCCCCTTGGCGGTGACCAGCAGCATGAGCATCACCAGTCAAAGCGTGGCAAATAAAGATGGCGTTGGTCTTGGATTCATTAAGATGACCATAGGTTTCGTAGCGTACCTCGACATGATCCAGTTGCCCACCTCTGGTGAAAACCAAGGGATCCTGGGCTGTGAACAGGACAGCATCCTCACTCACAGTGTTCAACGGATCAGAAACCATGAAAGACAAGCCATTTCGTGTCGGATTTTTCGCTGGCCTATCATGAGGTCAACTGTTTGATCGTAGCATAATGGACTCTTCACCATTTCTGGATACCATACTCTTGTGGATGGGATTCACGCTCAAGAATGGTTTGGTTCGACGAAAGGCCCGAGATCTGGTACTCTCGTATGGCTACAATCCTCCATAGCTCAATTGGCAGAGCGTCGGACTGTTAATCCGCAGGTTCCTGGTTCGAGTCCAGGTGGGGGAGCTTGAATCTTCGGTATTTCCCCACACTCTTCATGGTCACAGATTATGAGTCTAATCACACCGCTTGAGACTTGACATAGTCTCATGGTATGGACCACTCGGGTCGAAATATGTGACGTATTGAGGAAGCTACGGTAGCGTAAGGTCATAAAGTTTCTGCAAATCGAAGGAGTTGGCGTGCGCCGAACCCATGCCTTGGGACTAGATGTGGGGTCTACGACTCTCAAAGCGGTTCTGATCCAAAATGACACCATCATCCACCAGGAGTACCGACGTCACAATGCTGATGTTCAAGCGGAATTGGTGAAATTGGTTCAGGAACTTGCCGATGCCTACCCTGGAATTGAAGCTGCTATAGCGATCACCGGATCAGGTGGATTAGGAATCGCCCAGGCATTGGAGGTCGAGTTCATCCAAGAGGTGATCGCTGGTACCCATGCTGTTCAACGTCATCATCCTGAGGCAGATGTGGCCATCGAGTTGGGTGGCGAGGACGCCAAAATCACCTATTTCAAGCCAGTACCCGAACAGCGCATGAACGGTACCTGTGCAGGGGGTACAGGCGCCTTTATCGATCAGATGGCAACATTGTTGCGTACAGATGCCACAGGACTCAATGACTTGGCGGCTGGCCATCTTCACCTCTACCCCATTGCCTCACGATGTGGAGTCTTCGCGAAATCGGATCTTCAACCGCTGATTAACGAGGGTGCTCGACATGAGGATCTTGCTGCGTCGATCTTCCAAGCCGTGGCAACCCAGACCATCTCTGGCCTCGCCCAAGGCCGCCCGGTGAGGGGAAAAGTCATATTCCTGGGTGGCCCCCTACACTTCCTCCCTGAATTACGTCAAGCCTTTGAGCGTACCTTGGAGGGTCAGGCAACAGAATGCATAGTCCCAGAATCTGCCCAACTTTTTGTGGCTATGGGTGCGGCTGAGAAGGCCTCCACCACGGTTATGAGTTTGGAGGAACTCTCTGATCGCCTCACCAACCGACGCCATCTGGTACCCGAATCGGGGCGTATGGCTCCACTATTTTTCACCAAGGAGGATCGGGAAGCCTTCCTCACGCGCCATGGGTCGGAAACCATCGCACGAAGGGAACTCAGCGAGGCTCGTGGGGCCTGTTTCCTCGGTATTGATGCTGGTTCGACGACCATCAAGTCCGTACTCATTGACGAAGAGGATAACATTCTCTGGTCCTATTACGGAGGTAATGAAGGCGACCCTGTAGCGGCAGCGATCACGATTGCTACCGAGGTACGCCAAGCCCTTCCTGGGGCTGCAATCATTGCCCAGACTTGTGTGACTGGCTACGGCGAGGGACTTATCAAGGCTGCACTCCACATCGACCATGGCGTGGTGGAAACCATTGCCCATTTCCGGGCAGCCGACAAGATTGCCCCCGGTGTGACCTCAGTAATTGACATCGGTGGCCAGGACATGAAGTACCTTTCCATCCATGACTGTGCCATTGATTCGATTGCCGTCAATGAGGCATGCTCATCTGGGTGTGGTTCCTTCCTCCAAACCTTTGCAGAATCCTTGGGTCTCACCATAAGTGAATTCACTGAAGCTGCATGTCAGTCCCAGGCTCCCGTCGATTTAGGAAGCCGCTGTACGGTCTTCATGAACTCCTCTGTCAAGCAAGCACAAAAGGAGGGCGCCACAGTTGGGGATATCGCCGCAGGTCTCAGTTATGCGGTGATTCGCAATGCCCTCTACAAGGTGATCAAGCTTCGAGAGCCAGGCCAATTGGGTGAGAAGATCGTTGTTCAGGGAGGTACCTTCCTCAACGATGCTGTCCTGCGCGCCTTCGAGCTTCTCACAGGACGAGAAGTGGTACGCCCGGACATCGCTGGTCTCATGGGAGCCTATGGTGCCGCTCTGACTGCCAAGACGGAATTCCTCCCTGGAGCACCGACACGGATGCTTTCTGTAGCGAACCTCAAGAGGATCCATCTGGAAACCGAGACAACGAACTGTAACCTGTGCCAGAACACATGTCAGTGTACGATCTCAACCTTCGGCAATGGTGAACGTCACATCTCTGGCAACCGCTGTGAACGTGGCGCTGACCCCACCAAGGCGAAATCTCCCCTGCCGAACCTCTTCGACTACACCTACAAGAGGCTCTTCGGCTATCGACGCCTCACCGCCAAGGATGGCGTTCGTGGTGACATTGGCATCCCACGAGCCCTCAATATGTACGAGAACTACCCCTTATGGTTCACCATCCTTACCCACCTTAAGTTCCGTGTGGTGATCTCTGGTCGTAGTTCCCATGATCTCTTTGAGCTTGGGATGCACTCCATCGCCTCAGAGAATGTCTGTTACCCAGCGAAGTTGGTTCATGGCCATGTTGAACATCTCCTAGATCTGGGTGTGAAAACCATCTTTTACCCCAGCGTGAACTATGAACAGCAACTCATCTCGGAGTCCGACAAAAACTATAACTGTCCTGTTGTCGCCTCCTATCCGCAGGTGATTCAAAACAACCTGGAAAGAATCCAGGAACCTGGGGTACGTTTCATTAACCCCTATGTCAACCTCGCCAACCCAGAACACCTTGCGAAGAGAATTGTTGAGATCTTCGCCGACTGGAATGTCACCGAAGAGGAAGCACAGGCTGCTGTTGGAGCCGGATACGCTGAAGATGCTCAGTTCAGAGCTGATATCCAGCAAGCCGGTCGTGAGGCTCGCGAGTACTGTGCCCAAAATGGTGTACGTGGAATCGTCCTTGCAGGCAGGCCCTACCACATTGATCCTGAGGTACACCACGGGATCCCCGAACTTGTGACGAGCCTCGGTATGGCTGTGTTCACCGAGAGTTCCATCCTTGGCGATTCCCAGCTTGAGCGTCCATTGAGGGTACGAGATCAGTGGGCTTATCACTCCCGCCTCTACGAGGCAGCCTCAGTGGTCACCCAAGATGAGAACCTCGAACTAGTACAACTCAACTCTTTCGGATGCGGACTTGATGCCATCACCTCGGAGCAGGTCGCCGAAGTTCTGGAAGCCAAGAATCGGGTTTACACCCTCTTGAAGATCGATGAGGTATCGAGCCTTGGTGCCGCCAGGATCCGACTGCGTTCCCTGGCAGCAGCAGCCGACCAGCGTCGTACCATTCATAGGCCTGAGCGTAGCCATGCTTTGGTGAAGGCACCTTTCACCAAGGAGATGAAGAAGACCCACACCATTCTGGCTCCCCAGATGGCACCCATCCATTTCCGGCTCGTAATCCCAATTATTGAGTCTGCTGGGTACAAGGTGAAGTTCCTTGAACATGCCTCTGCCCAAGATGTTGAAATGGGTTTGCGTACCGTGAACAACGACGCATGTTACCCAGCCATCATGGTTATCGGGCAACTTGTGGAAGCATTGAAATCTGGTGAGGTGGATCCAGACACCACCTCTGCCTTGATCACCCAAACAGGGGGCATGTGTCGGGCCACGAATTACACTGCTCTGCTGCGTAAGGCTCTGCGGGATGCGGGTTTCCCACAGGTACCTGTTATCGCCATTTCAACCTCGGGAATCGAATCCAATCCTGGATTCAAGATCACTCTTCCCCTGGCTCACAAAGCGATGCGGGCACTTGCTCTGGGTGACCTCCTTCAAGATCTTCTTTTGAGGGTACGGCCCTATGAGCTAGTACCAGACTCAGCCACAGATCTCTACCATCGTTGGGATCAAATCATCCGTGAATGGCTGATGACAGGAAAGTCCCCCACCTACGGGAGGTCTTTGTCGTATTCGGGGCTAGTACACGCTCTTGTGGATGAATTCGATGCCTTCGAACTCACTGATGAACCTCGCCGACCACGAGTTGGCATCGTGGGAGAAATTCTTGTGAAATTCCACCCCGATGCCAATAACCATGTTATTGAGGTCATTGAATCCGAAGGCTGTGAAGCGGCCCTGCCGGGGCTCATGGAGTTCATGGTGACAGGGTTGTACACCACCGAATGGAACTGGCAGAACCTTGGAATAGGCAAGAAATGGCGTCGTGCAAAGACCCTGGTCAGAGGGTGGATGGAGTCCTATCGTACCCCGATCCGCAAGGCACTCACGAGGGTCAATGCTCGGTACTCGACCCCGAAGTTCACTGTTCCAGGGTCAATGGCCGAATTGACTTCCAGGGCCCAAGAAGTCACCAGCCTAGGAAATCAGGCAGGTGAAGGATGGCTTCTCACTGGTGAAATCGTTGAACTGATTCACTCAGGTGTTCCCAATGTGATCTGCGTACAGCCTTTCGCATGCCTTCCCAACCATGTCACGGGCAAGGGGATGTTCAAGGAGATTCGTCGCCAGCATCCTGGTGCCAACCTGGTCACCATTGACTATGATCCGGGTGCCTCAGAGGTCAACCAACTCAATCGAATCAAGCTGACTTTGACCACTGCTCACATGGGTCATGAGCCGCAGATCATTGAGGATATTCTCGACGAGGAATCAGTTCTCGTTTAGGAGGCCAAGACCTTCAGGAGAGGACATGAAGCTATCTCGGCTTCAGTCATACCTTCAGTGAGTACAGCCAAAGCTTGGCGGCGTGTCATCTGATCCATGGGTGAAACAACTTTGGTTGCAGCTTGCTTGGCTGCTCGAGTCACGAAGGTTGACCGTGATTCCCCCAGGATTTCGGCAGCCTCACTAATGAGGTTGTCGGTCTCAGCATCAAGTCTTGTTTCAAAACGACGGGTACGCAGTGGTTGAGCCATGAGACTATTGTACGGTATATGTACGGATGAGTCTATGGTTCCCAGGCAGGAGTGGGATTATTGCTCCACAGGGTACGCTCGCTTCGGTGGTCGCAAGCGTACCACCGGCTCTCTTAACTTCGACAAAATCGCTGCGCGATTTGGTCTCATGTCCCCTGTGGAGTAATAATTCCACCCCTGACACCTGACCATTGCGCTGATGGTGATCAGTAGGACATCTTCATGGCGGTACGTACCTCGGACAAGGTGGTCTCTGCAATCTCGTTGGCGCGGGCATTACCGTCGTGGATGATTGACTCCAAATATCCAGGATCAGCAACCAACTCGGCACGGCGCTCACGATGGATTCTGAGACGCTCGTTCAGAGCCTCGGTGACAACCTTTTTGAGGGTACCTGCTCCCCCATCACCGATCTCTTCAGCGATTGATGCAGGATCTCGGTCAAGGCACAAACCAGTAATAACAAGAAGGTTTGCAACCTCAGGGCGGGCAATCGGATCATAGGTGATATTTCGGTCTGAATCGGTGACAGCCTTCTTGAGTGCCTTGGCAGTCTCATCAGCAGTCATGCCCAATTCGATGACATTTCCCTTAGACTTGGACATCTTGGTTGCGTCGGTACCCAAAATCAGCGTGGGAAGTGACAGCAGAGCATCTGCTTCAGGAAAGACGGGTTGGTCACCAGCACGACCATAACGTTCGTCGAAACGTCGGGCAATTACACGACACATCTCAATGTGCGGGATCTGATCCTTGCCTACTGGTACAAGGTTGGCCTTGCAGAACAAAATATCGGCAGCCTGATGTACAGGATAAGTCAACATAAGACCAGACATGGGCCTCTCAGAATCCTCCAACTCAGCCTTGACTGTGGGATTCCTACGCAGCTCAGCATCAGTGACCAAGGAAAGGAAGGGAAGCATCAACTGGTTGAGGGCGGGGATCGCGGAATGGATGAAGATCATCGTTCGGCTGGGATCAATCCCGGCAGCAAGATAGTCTGCCATGAGGGAGTAGACCCGCTCCTTGATTGGACCCACTCCATCGCGATCTGTGATCACCTGGTAGTCGGCCACGAGAACACAGGAGTCAACGCCCATGTCTTGAAGACGTACACGATTGGTGAGAGAACCGAAGTAATGCCCAATATGGAGGTTTCCTGTTGGACGGTCACCAGTGAGTACCCTAAAGGCAGCGGGATTCTTGACCAATTCGACATCAATCTCACGACTGCGTGCCATAGTACGTTCCAGGGATGCTGATTGGTCTATAACTGGTTCAGTCATGGTCGACCGCCTCTTCTTTCAATTTCTGATCTGAGCAACTCATAGGCATCTGGGGTGGTGCGATTGATCGCGAGCGGATTATTGGCTTTTCCGGTTCCGTGATAGTCGCTTGACCCCGTGGCAACTAATCCTAGATCATTGACGATGCTACGAAGTACCTGTCTTTCCAGATCGCCATGGTCTGTGTGGTCAACCTCGATCCCTGCAAGCCCATGATTCGTAGACAGTTCAGCGATGATGGCAGTGGTAAGCCGTGATTGGTTTCCTCTCCCCCACGGGTGGGCGAGAACACCGACACCACCTGCACCAGCAATGATATCAAGAGCCTCTGCGACACTGGGAGTGTACCGTCGTACATAGGCTGGACCAGTATCACTAAGATAGGCATCAAAGGCTTCGGTCCTATTCTTAACGTACCCTTTTACAACCATCGCATCAGCGATGTGGGGACGTCCCAGCACGGAGGCTGAACTGGATTGGGCCTGCACCTCCTCAATCGTCACTGGCATCCCCATGTCAGTCAAGTGCTCCAACATCCTCGGAACACGCGAGGTACGAGCCTGACGCAGAGCCTCAAGAAGTGCAATGATCTCAGGATCCTCACTCAGACATCCGTAAGCGAGTAGGTGTACCGAGAAAATGCCTGAATCCGCATCAATGTGAGTGGACAGCTCCATTCCTCGTAGTACCTCTATCCCAGCTTGGGCGCCCAAGTCTTGGGCGAGATCAACCCCATCCATGGTGTCGTGATCGGTGAGTGCCAGAATTCCTATCCCAGCCGCAGAAGCAGCATCAATAAGCTCAGGTACAGAATCTGTACCATCAGAAACTGCAGAATGGGTATGCAGGTCAATGATCATGGGGTCTCCTTGGGATTCATTACTCATTATCCCCTTCCAGGAAACACGCTGCATAATTGTCCATCTAGCGGGGGCAATCCTGTCCAATCTCATCCAACTGGGCTAGCGTTAACCTATGGCTGCAACGACACTGACATTTCTCGGAGGTGCAGGAGCTGTTTCTGGCTCCAAGTTTCTTCTGGAGACAGGCAATCAACGCATTCTTATAGACTGCGGGCTCTTCCAAGGGGATAAGGAATTGCGTGAACTCAACTGGGAGAAATTCCCCATGGATCCCGCTTCTATTGACTGCATCCTTATGACCCATGCCCACCTTGATCATACAGGCTACCTTCCTCGGCTCGTGAAGCAGGGGTTTCAGGGTGCTATCTGGGCAACCGATGCTACGATCGCACTCGCCGAAATCGTACTCCTTGATGCGGGACACATCCAAGAAGCGGATGCTCGTGACGCCGCTAAAGGGGGCTATTCGAAGCACAGCACCCCCGAGCCTCTCTACACTGTCAAGGATTCTGAAGCTGTTATCAAGCTTTTCCGTGTCGTTGACTTTGAGACCGATCTTCACCTACCTGGAGGTGTGACAGCGAGGTATACTCGCGCAGCCCATATTCTGGGGTCAGCCTCCATCCATGTGACGACACCGACAGCAGAGATCCTTTTCTCTGGTGACCTAGGTCGAGGAAACCACCCTGTCCTCAGAACTCGTGAAACACCCAAGGGGGCTCCTATCGTTCTGATTGAATCCACCTATGGTGACCGTGAGCATCCTGAATGGGATGAATCCCCCCACGAGGAGTTCGCTGCAGCGATTAGGCGTACAGTCAAACGCGGCGGATCTGTTCTTGTACCAGCTTTCGCAGTAGATCGTACCGAAGTCATCTTGAAGACTCTTGCCGAGATGAAGTCAGATGGACGCATCCCCGATATTCCGATCTACGTCAATTCTCCCATGGGAGTGAGAGCGCTGGACATCTATCAATCCCAGGAACAAAGAGATGAGTTGCGTCCAGATTTGCGAGACATTGACTTTGTGGATCTTGCAAACCTCCATGAAGTGACCTCCATTGAGGATTCCATAGCCCTCAATCGACCCAGCCAGTCGTCGATCATCATCTCCTCGTCCGGTATGGCTACTGGAGGTAGAGTCGTCCATCACCTTGAACATATGCTTCCTGATGCTCGTAATACCGTGGTCTTCACGGGGTACCAGGCTCATGGTACCCGTGGACACTCCCTTATTACTGGGGCCAAGTCCCTCAAGATGTACGGTCAGATGATACCCGTCAATGCGGAGATCCTCCTTGATGACGGTTTCTCGGCGCATGCTGATGCTTCCGAGCTTATGGATTGGCTCCGCGCCCTCAACCCTCAACCTCACACTGTGTACTGCATCCATGGCGAAGAAGGAGCAGGTCTTCTCGCTGAGAGGATCACCACAGAACTGGGGATCCACGCCATCGTGCCTGCACTGGGTGATCGGATACGGTTGCCCCACCCCACAGACAATGAATCACCTCAAGGAGACTAACATGACGACCCCACATATCAATGCCGAAACCAATGACTTCGCACCAGCAGTACTGATGCCAGGGGATCCTAAACGTGCTGAACGTATGGCAGGGATGATCCTTGACTCTGCACGTCTCGTGACCGATGTACGTGGGATGATGGGGTTTACAGGCACCTATTCAGGTTCGGGTGAGCACTATGGCAAGCCCCTATCTATCATGGGCTCCGGGATGGGGATGCCCTCCATCGCCATCTATGCCACAGAGCTCTTCCGCTTCTTTGATGTGGAAAGGATTATTCGCGTTGGTACAGCTGGTGGTATCTCCCCCGATGTTTCCGTCGGCGATGTCATCATCGGTGTCGGGGCACATACCACCTCATCTATGAATGAACTCCGTATCCCGGGTACACATTTCTCAGCTATTGCTGACCTGCGTATGGCTGCTGCAGCCCTCAAGGCCGCTGAAGGTACGATGAATGTTTTCACTGGGCCAATCATTTCTGCTGACCACTTCTATTTCTCTATCCCAGGTCAACTTGATGCCATGGTGGCCCATGGTGTTCTCGGTGTTGAAATGGAAGCCGCAAGCCTGTATGGGGTCGCTGCCGAACATGGGAAGGGCGCCTTGACTGTTCTCACTGTCTCCGATCACCTCACAAAGAAGGGTACGGACATGACCTCTGAAGAGAGGGAGTCACGATTCCAAGGAGCTTTGACCCTGGCTATCGCCGCAGCATTCGCTTAATCGAAGAGAATAGAATTCAGTTCTGTTTTGATCTGATCCAAGCTTTTCTCGGCATTGATGCGTGATTGGCTGAGATCTTCGAAGGATGCATCTGCGGATACCGACTCAATGACCTCAAGGTAGCATTTGAGTTTCGGTTCAGTCCCGGAAGGGCGTACCACCACCTGGTCTTTGCGCTCAGTGTGCATAAGGATGCCCTCTGTCGGTGGAAGGCTCCCCCACCCTTCACTTAGATCCACGACTTCGGTGACAGGGCTTTGAGCCAAGGTACCAATGGGTGTATTCCTCAGTTTCGCCATGACTTGAGGGATCTGGCTGAGATCCTCAAATCGTACAGAAAGCTGGGAACTGAGGTAGAGACCATTTCGGCGAGCCAGATCGTCCAATAGTCCAGCGATGGTACTCCCCTCCCCCTTCAACCGTGAAACCATGCGCGCTACAGCAACAGCAGTAGACAGACCATCCTTGTCTCGAACAAGGTCAGGGCGCACACAATAACCAATGGCTTCCTCATAAGCGAACCCAAGGTTCTTGACCCGGCCCATCCACTTGAAACCTGTGAGGGTTGTTTCGTACCCAAGTCCATAATGGGTCGCAATAGCCTGAAGTTGTCGCGAGGAGACAACCGAGTTGGCGAAGATACCAGTCCGACCACCACGAGCGAGTTCCTCAGCGAGTACAGCACCCAGCTCGTCACCATGAAGCATCCGCCAACCCCTACGAGGATCAGGAATGGCAACTGCACATCGATCAGCATCCGGGTCATTGGCGATCACGAGATCCGCAGCAACCTCCTGGGCGAGGGCCACCGCCATATCAATGGCACCATGCTCCTCCGGGTTGGGGAAACTCACTGTCGGGAAATCAGGATCGGGATTCTTTTGGGCATCAACACAGATGACATCGGTGAACCCTGACTGCTTCAGAGCCGCCAGCGCGGGCGCGCTTCCCACTCCGTGCATAGCAGTGTGAACGATTTTGAGCCCTTGCGGTGAATCAATCTTCGACGAAATGGCGTCAACGTAGATGGACACGATCTGAGAGGGAGC
Source organism: Propionibacteriaceae bacterium (assembly GCA_031256725.1). Lineage (GTDB taxonomy): Bacteria > Actinomycetota > Actinomycetes > Propionibacteriales > Propionibacteriaceae > WQYJ01. The sequence continues at coordinate 76,060 of JAIRQE010000013.1, read as the reverse complement.
GTGCTGGAAACCTTGAGCACGCTCGATCTGGTTGGCAGGTGGGACTTCGGCTATGCAGGCAGCAATCGCTGAATCATGGGGGGCTACAATTTGGACTCCAGCCTCATGATCCTCCACCATTCGTCCACCAAGATAGACCTTGTATCCATTGTCCTGGGCGGGATTATGAGAGGCAGTGACCATAACACCAGCATCCGCATTGAGGTACCTCACGGCAAAGGAGAGGACAGGTGTTGGCACGGGATCAGGTAGGAGGAGAGCCACCCCACCAGCGGCAGTGATGACTTCAGCACTGTCCTGGGCGAATTGGCGGGAATTGTGGCGAGCATCATTACCGATCACGACGGTGGGCGAGTTAACGTGGGATGAGAGATAATCCACCAACCCCTTGGCAGCCTGGATCACCACCGCTCTATTCATCCGATTAGGCCCAGCAGCCATACCACCACGTAAACCAGCGGTACCAAACTGGAGACGAGCCGAGAAGCGATCCTGAAGCTCGGCTAAAGCCTGCGGATCACTCTGCGCGGCCCGGGATAAGGCACGTAACTCTTCCTGGGCTGATGGGTCCACATCAGAGTCAATCCAACGTGTCACCTTCTGGTGCAAACTAGATGTAGACATTGTCAGTTCATCTCAGCGAGGATGGCTGCACTAGCAGAGACTCCCAGCCGAGTTGCCCCTGCCTCGATCATGGCCATGGCCTCTGCGAGGGTACGGATTCCTCCGCTGGCTTTCACCTCACAGGAATCGCCAACACTGTCTTTCATGAGTTGTACAGCATGGACGCTTGCTCCTCCTGCTGGATGCATTCCTGTTGAGGTTTTCACAAAGTCTGCACCAGCATATTTCGCTGCCTGACAGGCGCTGATGATCTCCTCATCGGTGAGTACCGCAGATTCGATGATGACCTTCAAAACCCCAGAAGAAGTGGCCTGTCGTACTGCTTCGATCTCGGCCTGTACACGATCCCATTGCCCTGTTTTAGCAAAACCCAGGTTGATGACCATGTCGATTTCATCGGCCCCATCAGTAATGGATTGGGTAGCCTCTGCGGCCTTGATTGATCCATGATGGGCACCCGAAGGGAACCCGCATACTGTGGCCACCTTGAGCCCTTGGACATCGATAGGCAACATGGAGGGGCTGATGCATACTGAGTAGACCCCCAAGGCGACTCCTTGGGCAACGAGAGCCTCAACATCGGTTGCAGTCGCCTCAGGTTTGAGGATGGTGTGGTCAATCATTTGAGCCAGTTCTTGACGATTCATAATCATTCTTTCTATGTACGGGCTTGTCGGATAAGAATTAGGGTGCAGAAGCTACTCGGTCAATAACGACGGAACTGGGTTCGGGAGGGTTATCGTCGATGGTCCAGGCGCCCTCAAGAACCTCCTTAGCCCTCTGGAAGGCCTCGGGGGTATCGGAGTGAAGGGTCATGAGGGACTGGCCACGTCGAACAGAGTCACCAGGTTTCGCATGGAGTTGGATTCCTGCACCAATCTGAACGGCATCCTCCTTGCGGGCGCGCCCTGCTCCCAGCCTCCATCCAGCGACACCAACCTTGAGTGCATCCAGTCTCGTCATGAATCCATCTGTGGGGCACAAGATTTCTTCGTGATCCTGTGCTGTACCGAGTTCAGCATCAGGGTCACCACCTTGGGCGGTGATGATCGCCCTCCAAGAATCCATGGCACGGCCATTCTTGAGTGATTCTGCAAGATCTGCTTCACGAAGGGCCTCAGCTCTGCGAAGGGCCTCTTTACTGCCTGGGCTCACACCCGCACCCGGGATCCCCTTCTTCTCAACAATCGTTGAAGCAGCATCAAGCATTTCCCTGGCTAGCCTGAGGGTGAGCTCAATAACATCATCAGGACCGCCACCAGCAAGTACCTCCACAGATTCGCGTACTTCCAGGGCATTCCCCACTGTTTTCCCAAGTGGGGTGGACATATCCGTGATGAGAGCCACAGTGTGTACGCCATGATCCTCTCCGATTTCCACCATTGTTGACGCGAGTTCTTGGGCAGGACCAATCTCAGTCATGAAGGCACCCGATCCGCATTTCACATCAAGCATGAGTGCAGAGGTGCCCTCAGCAATCTTCTTACTCATAATCGATGAGGCAATCAGTGGGATGGAGGCTACAGTACCCGTGACATCGCGTAGCGCGTACAACTTCCTATCAGCAGGAGCCAAACCGGAACCCGCCTGACAGACCACAGCCCCAATCTCACTCAACTGCTTCTTCATCTCGTCGAGGCTGAGTGCAGCCCTCCATCCTGGGATGGACTCCAGTTTGTCGAGGGTACCACCAGTGTGACCGAGCCCACGGCCAGACAATTGGGGTACTGCCACCCCAAAACTCGCAACGACAGCCGATAGAGGAAGGGTGATCTTGTCACCGACACCCCCAGTGGAGTGCTTATCGACTGTGGGTCTGGCCAACTCGGTGAAATCCAAACGCTCCCCCGAAGCGATCATGGCATCAGTCCAACAGTTCAACTCTTCACGGGTGAAGCCCTGCAAAAAGATCGCCATGAGCAAGGCAGACATCTGTTCCTCAGCAACAACTCCTCGCGTATAGGCATCAATCATCCATTTGATCTGGGGAATGCTAAGGGTCTTACCATCCCTCTTCGTCATGATGACATCGACTGCGTCACAGGGTTCAGCCATGGTTATCCTCCTTGGGACGTGTACTCATCAAGGTCATTGGGACCAAAGTACTGTGGTAGAAGATCCTCCAAGATACATTCTCCCTCAGGTGACCAGATTGCAAGTGTTGGGCCGCCATGTTCCATGAGGAGTTGACGACATCTCCCACATGCAGTGATGATCTCGCCCTTTCCATTGACACATGTGAAGTGGGTGAGTTTGCCACCACCGGTTGCCATAAGTGTGCTCACAAGCCCACACTCAGCACAGAGGGTCAAACCAATGGAGGCATTCTCCACATTGCATCCAGTCACCATTCGCCCATCATCGACTAGAGCTGCCGCCCCAACCGGATAGTGTGAATAAGGAACATAGGCATGTTTCGCCGCTTCCGCTGCGGCTTGTACCAAGTCAGTCCAGTCCATTGTTATCCCTTGTACGGCTTACCTTCCATGGCGGGCGGGTGTACCCGTCCAACGAGCCCAGCTACCGCGAAGATCGTCACAAGGTAGGGTGCCATCAACATGAACTGTGATGGTACCTCGACACCCACAACACCGAGAGAGTTCTGTAAATTGTCAGCAAAACCGAAGAGAAGGGCAGCAACCAAAGCACCCTTTGGCTTCCAACCACCGAGGATCATGGCAGCCAAGGCGATATAGCCTCGACCACCACTCATATGCTTACCGAAAGCCAGACCATTAGCCAAAGTAAAATAGGCGCCACCCAGGCCAGCAATAGCACCACCAAGAATCGTGTTCACCACCCGAGTACGATTGACTTTGATGCCCACGGTATCAGCAGCGCGAGGATGTTCACCACAGGAACGCAATCGAAGTCCCCACTTGGACTTAAACAACATGATCTGAAGAATGATTACCGCAAGGTACATGATGTACACCAACACACTTTGAGCAAAGAGTACTGGTCCAAGCACGGGAATCTCCGAAAGAATCGGAATCTTCCAGATCGGTAGTTTCACAGACATTGCGAAAACATCAGGATTGCGGGTCAGTACAGTAGAGAACAGGTAGCTGGTGAGACCTCCCACAAGTACGTTCAACACAACGCCAACGATGATGTGATCGACCCAGTAGCGTACCGCGAACAAAGCAAGGAGCAGGCCAATCAGAGCCCCTGCTATGGGTGCAGCCAGCAAGCCAATCCACGGATTCTGTGTAATAGCCCCCAACACTGCAGCCAGGAAGGCACCTGCAAGCAGTTGACCCTCAATGGAGACATTGATGACGCCGACGCGCTCGCAGACTGTACCAGCCATCGCACCAAAGATCAGCGGGATCGACAGGAATAAGGCCCCCGAAAGCAAGGACGTGAACTGTAGGGCTACTCCCCTGCCAGCCACTGCCCACAACAAGAAAGCAGAGACAAAGAAGGTGCCGAAAAGTATCCCAACCCAGGACCCGATGCGTACTCCGCCTATTTTGACGGTACGGGTCGCAGTGGCCCACCAGGAAATCCCCGCCAAAGCAGCCATGGCTACAGTAAAAACAAGAAGTGCCGAGAAACTAGGAAGAACAAGGTTGATCGTACCAATCAAAGAATTCCCGGTCACGATGGCGACCTTGCTCTCTACACCAGAATCAACAGTGAGACAGAAACCAGCCAGAGCAACCAGGGTGAAGATCGTCAGCGCTACAGGCATCTTCCATGATCGTGGACGCAGAACCTCGTGTTCGAGTTCATGGTCAAGGTCAGGTTGAGTGTTCATCAGACTCATGATGCTGCCACCTCCTTCTTCGCAGCACGTGCATGGGCACGGGCTTCGGCCTTTCGCTCACGCTCAGGATCAGGCAATCGGAAGATGGCTCGAACCAGTGGTGGAGCTGCAATGAGAAGCACAATCACAGACTGGAGTACCAAGATGATGTCGATCGGGGTACCTGTCGATGACTGCATGAGATAACCACCCGCACGAAGCCCACCAAAGAGAAGACCTGCTAGGACTGTACCCAAAGGCTTGGATCGCCCAAGCAAGGCGACAGTGATCGCATCAAAACCGAAGGTCGAAGCGATGTCGATGTTGAGTTGTTGAGCTGGTGAAGACAGCAACTGTGAGGTCGCCGCCAAACCAGCCAGACCACCAGCAATGATCATGACCCACACATAGGACATGGAGACATTCATTCCAGCAGTACGAGCCGCATCAGGATTCTCACCCACAGCACGGATACGGAACCCCAGAGTTGAACGTTCCATGATCCACCAGACCAAAATTGCTGCCAGAATCGCTAGAACGAAGCCGAGATCGATAGTTGTACCAAAGAAATGCGGAAACTGCGCTGTCGGGGCCATTCTCGGGCTCACAGGCATATTGGAACCAGGTGAACGGAATGCCTGAAGAGTCAACAGCCACCCCAACAAGAAGATGGCAATGGAGTTCAACATGATGGTGACAATCACCTCATTCGCACCTGTTTTCGCCTTGAGTATCCCAGGAATGAATCCCCATAATGCGCCCCCAATAAAGGCTCCCAGAAGACAGATAACCAGATGTATTCCTGCAGGAAGGTTAAGGGTGAATCCCAGATAACCACACAGGGTTGCACCAAGAATGATCTGGCCTTGTGCACCAATATTGAATAGTCCTGCTCTGAATCCCATTCCCAATGCCAGACCAGCAAAGATGAGAGGTACAGAGTAGGCAATCGTCTTTGTCAATGGAGCAAAGAATTGTCCTACTGTATATGAACTAGAGATGTTGAAGACAGCTCCCTGGAAGAGAGCAGAATAGGCACTTCCCACAGAGCCACCAAGAGCGGAGAAGAAATCCCCTGGCCTTGAGAAAAGATACCCCCAGCTACGTTGCACATCCCCATCAGCGGCGGCGATCAGGATTGCCCCGAGAACCAATGCAACAACGATGGCGAGGATGGAGGTGAGTACCTGAGAGGTCGCCATCTTCTTGAAAGCATCTGACCATCTGGATACTGGCTGAACTGGCTGGACTTCATTGAGATCAGACATCGTCGCCTCCTTGAGCCTTCTCAGATGGATTAGGTGAATGTCCAGCTTGAGCGAGGGCATCCTCATACCCGACACCAGCCATCATTAAACCTAGAACGTGGCGTTCAGTATCGGGAGGTACGATCCCCACGAAGTGGCCGTCGTACATCACAGCGATACGGTCAGCTAATGAGGTCACTTCGTTGAGTTCTGTTGAGACAATGACCACCGCAGTACCCTTGTTTCTTTGTTGGATGATTCGGGAGTGAATAAACTCGATTGAGCCGATATCCACACCACGTGTCGGCTGGGAGGCTACCAAGACAGATAGGTCTCTCGATAGTTCTCGTGCCACCACAACCTTTTGCTGATTGCCACCCGAAAGGGTACCCACAGCCGCATTCGATGAACCAGCACGGACATCGAACTCCTCAACACGGTCAGAGGCGTTTGAGGCGATCGCTCGGATATTGAGTGCCCCTGCTGACGAGAATGGAGGGGAACTGATCTGATCCAGGACGAGGTTCTCGGCAATAGAGAAACTGTGGACGATCCCATCCTTGCCTCGATCTTCGGGTACGAAACCGATCCCTGCAGCAAGGAACTTCTTCACTGACTTACCAGCCAGGTCATCCGATCTGCGATTCCCCTCCTCGTCGTGGCGATGGAGTACAATCGACCCAGCAGTGGGTTTCCTCAGCCCGATGAGAACCTCGGCCAATTCTGTTTGACCATTGCCTTGAACACCAGCGATAGCAAGGATCTCGCCTGAAGACACTGTGAAACACAGATTCTCTAGAAGGATTCGTCCCTCTTCATCAGCGAGATCAAGATTGACCACTTCAAGGACTACCTCGCCATCGATGTCTGCGCGATCCTTAACACCTAGGTCCACATTTCGACCCACCATAAGGGAGGCTAACTCTGACTGAGATGCGGTTGGTAATGCATTTCCCACAACCTTGCCGTGACGGATGACTATGATCGTGTCAGCGACCTCCTGGACCTCACGGAGTTTGTGGGTGATGAAGACGATAGAGGTACCAGAAAGTTTGAGTTGCCTCATGATGTCCATGAGTTCATCGGTTTCCTGGGGAGTGAGTACTGCTGTTGGTTCATCAAGAATCAGGATCTCAGCACTGCGGGAGAGTGCTTTAATGATCTCGACCCTTTGCTGTACACCAACAGGAAGATCACCCACCAAGGCATCAGGATCAACGTCGAAGCCGAATTTGTCTGAAATTTCTTTAACGATTTTTCTGGCTTCATCGACCTTGATCATTCCAAAAGGACCAGTGGGTTCATGACCGAGGACAACATTTTCAGCCACTGTGAATACTGGTACGAGCATGAAATGCTGGTGAACCATACCAATACCTGCTGCCATGGCATCCCCAGGCCCAGAGAAACGTACAGGGGTACCGTCAAGGAGAATCTCTCCCCCATCGGCACCATAGAGTCCATAGAGGACATTCATCAAGGTGGACTTCCCAGCCCCATTCTCACCTAAGAGGGCATGGATTTGGCCAGGTTCGACCACAAGATCGATGGCATCGTTCGCAAGAAAATCACCGAACTTCTTTGTTACTTGTCGCAACTCAAGCTTCATTGCCCCTCCTTGTCAGTTCTAGCACAACTCTATCCGTAATTCCTCTTGTTTAAAGAAGAAAACCGGACCTATTCCCACGTGAGTGGGTATAAGCCCGGTTCCCTATTTCTATCCATAATCACCTGAGGTACTCATGGTGATTACGGAGAATCTGTATTACTGAGGATCCGAAGGTGATGTAACCTTCAAAGCGCCTGAGGCAATATCAGCCTTGAGTTCTTCAATCTTGTCTTGGACTTCCTGAGGAACCTTTGACTCGAAGTCATGGAGTGGAGCAATACCCACACCACCATTGGCAAGAGTACCAATGTAAGGATCGGACGAGAAGTTGCCTGCTTGGGCTTCCTTGACTGTATCGAAGACAGAAGCGCCGATCTCCTTGATCACGGAGGTCAAGAAGAGATCCTTGTACTGAGGAGCGGTCTCATATCCATCAGCATCAACCCAAATGATCGCAACATTTCCGGCTTCCTTAGCGGCAGCGGCAGCACCGTTACCCACAGGACCTGCAACGGGCATGATGACATCTGCACCCTGGTCGATGAAATTCTTCGTGGTATTCTGACCCTTGGACTGGTCTTCAAAGTTACCTGTGAAAACACCATCTTGCTTGTCCTTGTCCCAACCGAGAACCTTGACATCAGCACCATTGTCTTCGTTGTAGCGAGCAACACCATCAACGAAACCATCCATGAAGATGGTGACGGAAGGAATGGCAATTCCACCGAAGGTGGCTACGGTACCGGTTGTGGAATAAGCAGCGGCAAGATAGCCTGCAAGGAAGGAAGCGTCAGAGGTCTTGAAGACCAGTGGCTTCACATTCGGCAGGACGATCTGATTGTCATCAATGATGGCAAAATGAGCGTCGGGTGTCACCAAGGCCTGAGCTTCAGTGGCTTCCTTAAGAAGGTACCCGACAGTGATGGTGAGGTTGCAGTTCTGAGCCTGCATGGCCTCAAGGTTCGGAGCAAAGTCCGTGGCATTCTGTGACTCAGATGCCTTAGTAGTCACACCGAGTTCACTCTCTGCCTTGAGCAAGCCTTCATGACCTGATTGGTTGAAGGACTTATCATCAAATCCACCCTGGTCGGAGATCATGCATGCAAGGAAACTATCATTGGTCTGAGGTGCATCTGCACAGCCGGCGAGAGCTAGGGCTGCTGCGGTCAACAATACGACCGATGCTGCAATTTTCTTCACGTTTCTTCCTATCGTCTGTATTGGAGGGGATCCCTCCGAACTACCCAACTAATGTACTCGTCAGGAACAGACGATGCCATGATTTTCCCCATAAGAGAGGTCACAGTTTCACAACAATCCAGGCAACTGGTCAGTTTCGCACCTAGGTACTAATCCTGTTCCTTCGGCTTGGGTCGAAAATCGACACCGGCTTCGCGGCGTTGTTGAACCGTAATAGGTGTGGGTGCGCCCGTGAGAGGATCGTACCCACTGCCAATCTTGGGGAAGGCGATGACCTCACGAATAGACTCAGCACCAGCAAGAAGGCCCACGATACGATCCCAACCAAAGGCGATTCCACCATGAGGGGGGGCGCCGTACTGGAAGGCTGAAAGTAGGAAGCCGAACTTTTCTTGTACCTCTTCTTCGCTAAGGCCCATGACCGAGAAAACTCGCTCTTGGATATCCCGGCGATGGATCCTGATAGAACCACCACCGATTTCATTGCCATTGCAGACGATGTCATAGGCATAGGCCAATGCAGACCCTGGATCAGTGTCGAAAGTGTCCAAGCAGTCAGGCTTCGGGGACGTGAATGCGTGATGTACTGCTGTCCACGCACCTGCCCCCACAGCAACATCTCCCTCTTCTTCAGCCTCAGTGGTTGGCTTAAACAAGGGCGCATCGACAACCCACAACAGGGACCACTTCTCAGAATCGACCAAACCGAGACGTTCAGCAATCTCATTTCTCGCTGCACCCAGGAGAGCCTGAGACTTGGTACGAGGTCCCGCGGCAAAGAAGATGGCATCCCCTGGTTTTGCACCTGTACGAGGGGCGATCTCAGCCAACTCCTTCTCCGACAGGTTCTTCGCTACAGGGCCACCCAATTCACCTTTATCTGAGATGGTGATGTATGCCAACCCCTTGGCTCCACGAGTCTTGGCCCATTCCTGCCAAGCATCAAACTGACGTCGAGGAAGACTCGCCCCTCCGGTCATCACCACTGCTCCAACATAGGCTGCTTGAAAGACTCTAAACTCGGTTTCTGCGAAAACATCCGTGAGCTCTGTGATCTCCAGATCAAAACGCAGATCAGGCTTGTCCGAACCATATCGGTTCATGGCCTCAGCAAAACTCAGACGCGGGAATGGGGTGGTCAACTCCACACCGATGACTCCCCAGACTGCTTTGATGATCTGTTCGCTGAGATTAATGATGTCCTCTTGGTTGACGAAGCTCATCTCAACGTCGAGTTGGGTAAACTCTGGCTGGCGATCTGCGCGGAAATCCTCATCTCGGTAGCAGCGGCAGATCTGGTAGTACCGCTCCATGCCGCCTACCATGAGTAACTGCTTAAACAATTGCGGACTCTGTGGGAGTGCGTACCATGACCCTGGGCTCAACCGTGCAGGTACAAGGAAGTCACGTGCCCCTTCAGGGGTGGACCTTGTGAGGGTGGGAGTCTCAATCTCCACAAAGTCATGGGCCCCGAGTACCTCGCGGGCTGCAGCATTCACCTTGGAACGCAGGCGCAGCGCATTGCCCTGACTCGGACGACGAAGGTCAAGATAACGGTAGGTGAAACGTGCATCATCACCTACAGTCACTCTCTCGTCGATAGGGAAAGGAAGGGGTGCAGAAGGGTTGAGAATCTCGATCTCAGACACCACAACTTCGATCTCACCTGTCGGCATAGTGGGGTTTATGGTCTCTGGTGAGCGAGCCTCGACAACCCCAGTCACAGCAAGGCAATATTCGCTACGAAGCTTGTGTGCATTCAATTCATCAACAAGGTCCTCGCGGATCACACATTGAGCCACACCACTTGCGTCTCGCAGATCAATAAAGACGACTCCACCATGATCACGACGGGTATTCACCCACCCTGCAAGTATGACCGTATCTGAGATATTTTCCGAGGTCAACAGACCAGATTTGTGGGTGCGAATCATCGCATATCCTTTCTCCATGGCTCACGCATAGACAGTACGCAGCCTGGGGAAGTCTAGCAGTTGTACCCCTAAGTACGGATTACATATGGTATCATATCTTCATTGGGTGGGGTCCACGACAATGCATCAGCATCACTTTGGTCACCGGTACGAATGTCTTTGATCTGCCCCGAAATCGAACCAAACCAGACATAGGGGATTCCTCGCTTATCCGCGAAGCGGATCTGCTTGCCGTACTTCTGGGAATTGGGTGAGACTTCACACGGGATTCCCCTGCTGCGTAGAGCATGAGCCACCTCATTAGCATGGGGGCGTTGATCCTCACTATCCACAGCAACAAGAACTGCCGAAGGAACTGAACGGGAACCACGAAGATCCCCCTTCGAGATCAGGGGAACAAAGACCCTCGACACACCAAAAGAGATCCCCACTCCCGGATATGTGGTTTTTCCATCTGTGGCCAAGGAATCGTAGCGCCCACCAGCACATACCGTTCCCAGGGACTCCTTGCCTTGAAGCTCCAACTCAAAGACAGACCCAGTGTAGTAATCCAAGCCACGGGCTATCTTGCAATCGATGACCACATTAGCGGGGAACCAAGCATGAACAGCATCGAAGAGGTTCTGTACCTCCTCAAGGCCTTCCTGAAGAATCTCATTGGTGAGGCCGAAGGCTTGTACCTGATCTTTAACACTGCCCACAGTGGAGGACACCGCTGCAAAGCGCAGAATCAAGTCGATTTCTTTGGCCCCGATCCCTTGTTGGGAGAGTATCTCCCCCACGGCTTTCTCGCCAATCTTAGGCAACTTATCGACAATCTGAATGGCCGCCAGGGGGTCAGCTATTCCAATTTCGGCATAGAAACCCTGGATGAGCTTGCGATTGTTGATTCTCATGAGTACAGGTGGGATCCCCAACTCGTGGTGCAACCTCTCACAGGCTTCCAACATCACCAAGACAACCTCACTGTCGTGGTGGAAACTGAGAGTGGATTGCCCAACAATATCGATGTCAGCCTGCCAGAATTCCCGGAATCTTCCCTCTTGAGGACGCTCACCTCGCCAGGCTGGCTGTATTTGGTACCGGCGGAAGGGGAAGTTCAGATGCCCAGCGTGGTCAAGGACATACCTAGCAAAGGGTACAGTCAAGTCATAGTGGAGGCCCCACGCATCCTCTTCGCCAGATTCGGCGTGAAGTCGGCGGACAACATAGACCTCTTTGGTGATCTCGCCCTTGCGACTCAACTCTGCAAGAGGCTCCAGTGAGCGAGTTTGGATACCCGCAAAACCATGGAGTTCAAAGACCTGTCGCAAGATGTCGAGGGCCCGTGTTTCAATGAAACGCCCCTCGGGCAGGAATTCGGGAAAACCGGAAATTGCAGCCATCCGAAAAGTCTACTTCAGGGCCACAGTTTTATAACGATTAAGACGCAAGTTTCTCGTTTCCCAACACCGATAGGACAAATACTGAGAAATCGGGCAAGATAGGACATATGACTGAAACTCCAAGGCCTTCCTCGTTTGGGCGCGTAGCCGACGATGGAACTGTCTATGTTCGCATTGGTGACACTGAACGTGCTGTGGGACAGATTCCAGATAGTACACCAGAGCAGGCTCTCGCATTCTTTGAGCGCCGCGCAGAAGCACTGGAAGTGGAGGTTGGTCTGCTTGCTCAGCGCATACGCAATGGAGCATTAAACCCCGAAGAGGCTCGGAAATCCGTGGGCAATCTGCGTACAACCATCCTTGAAGCCAACGCAGTGGGAGACCTCGAAGGTTTGGCTGCTCGTCTTGACCCTCTGGCAGAGATCATTGATTCCCAGGCAGAATTGCGTCGAGAAGAGAAGGCACGCGCTGTTGCTGCCGCCCGTACCCGTAAAGAAGAGATGGTCGTCATTGCTGAAAAGCTTGCCGCCAGCAGCGATTGGGGTACAGGAGTCCAAAAGTACAGGGACCTCCTTGAAGAGTGGAAGACTCTCCCCCGCCTTGAACGCTCGGCAGATGATGAACTATGGCATCGTTTCTCCACCGCACGTACGACCTACACTCGTCGACGCAAGACCCATTTCGCGGAGTTGAGTGTCCAGCAGGGCTATGCGAAGGAAGCCAAGGAAGCCATTATTGCGGAGGCCGAAACCCTGGCTCAGTCCTCAGATTGGGGTGCTACTGCCTCTGCTTTCCGACAGCTTATGACTCGTTGGAAGGCTGCTGGTGGGGCTGGACGTCATGTGGATGACGAACTGTGGGCCAGATTCCGCGCTGTCCAAGATTCATTCTTCACACGCCGTTCTGAGGTTTTTTCTGCCCAAGATGAGGAGTTCCACAGCAATTTGGGCGCCAAGTTGGAGTTGCTGACTAAAGCCGAGGCGGAGATTCTTCCTGTCACTGATGTGGCAAAGGCACGCTCTTCCTATCGGGAGTTCATCACTGCGTTCAATGCGCTGGGGCGTGTACCCTCCGATCAGATGAAGGCCATCGACTCTCGTGTACGCGCCATTGAGTCAGCCATTGATGAGGCTGACAAGCGTGAGTGGGCTCGTACTGATCCCCAGACCCGTGCACGTGCCCAAGAGACAGTCAATTTGTTTGCCTCCCAGATTGCCAAGTTAGAAGAGCAGCTCAGCAAGGCTGAGGCTAAGGGTGACAAGTCGCAGATTACGAAGACTCAGGCGTCGATTGCTACCTACCAGATCTGGCTTGATCAGGCTCAACAGACCTTGGATGAACTGAACGCATAAACGACTTGGACCCACTGGGTCAGGCGTTTACTCGACGTACCTCGGTTACCTCGGGGACGGTACGTACCTTCTTGATGACCTGGTGAAGGAAGCTTGGGTCGGGAATTTCAAACGACAAGGTCATATGTGTTGTCCTGTCCTTACCTACTTGCACTTGGGCTGACACTATGGAGACCTTGTCTTCAGCTAGTGTTGCCGAAACATCAGCAAGCAGACCTGTACGATCCAGGCCTTCCACGCTTATGGTCACCAGATAGTTTGCACTTGCATGAGCCGACCAGGAGACGTGCAGGATTCTTTCAGGCTGGTTGAGAAGGTCTTGTACATTGCGGCAATCGCGACGATGGACCGAAACTCCTTGAGCTCTGGTGACGAATCCCAGAATTTCATCCCCAGGAACGGGGGTACAACAGCGAGCAAGTTTGACAAGAACATCTGGGTCCCCTTCAACCTCCACCCCAGAACTCTTGCGTTGAATATCGCGGCGTGGTATCGAGAAGAAGCCACGATCCTCGAAAGACTCCTCAGCAGCATGTTCCTTGCCACCCTCAAGAGCGATCAGTTGGTCGACAATCCTTTGGGCACCAACCTTTCCCTCCCCCACTGCTGCATAGAGTGCAGAAATATCAGAGAAACGAAGTTTTGATGCTACCGCAGTGAGATAGGGCAGGGTGAGGATTCTCTGCAATGGCAACCCGGAATGCCTCAGTTGCTTGGCGAGGACGTCCTTTCCTGACTCGATGGATAGATCTCGACGCTCCTTTGAGAAGAACTGATTAATCTTCTGACGGGATCTGGGACTCTTGACGAAGTCAAGCCAGTCACGAGATGGGCCTGCATCAGGAGACTTTGTCGTCAGGATCTCACACACGTCACCATCACTGAGGGCCGTATCAAGTCGAACGAGCTTTCCGTTGATACGGGCACCAATACAGTGGTGTCCAACCTCTGTGTGGATGGTGTAGGCAAAGTCCACAGGAGTAGCACCTTGGGGCAGGAAATACAGGTCGGAGTTTGGCGAGAAAGCCATGACTTCTTTACCTGCAAGATCAGTGGTGAGGTAGTCCAAGAAAACCGCAGGATCATCCTCTTCGGCCTGCCATTGGCTAAGTCTTTTCACCCACAGAAGATCCATGGGATCGAGCCGGGCGGTACCTTTCTTTCCAGCTGTTGGGTTCTTTTTGTACTTCCAATGAGCTGCAACGCCATACTCTGCATTGCGGTTCATTTCCTTGGTACGAATTTGGAACTCAACGGGTTTTCCTTGAGGGCCGACAACAGTGGTGTGAAGGGACTGATAGGTGGAGTACTTCGGGTTAACGATATAGTCCTTGAAACGCCCTGGGAGAGGCTGCCAGAGGCTATGGATGGCAGCCAGTGCAAGGTAGCAGTCACTTTCAGACTCAACCACCACTCTGAGACCCAGGAGGTCATAGATGTCGGTGAAATCACGGCCTCTGATCACCATCTTCTGGTAGATGGAGAAGTAATGCTTGGGTCGACCAAAGACCTTTGCTTTAATTCCTTTAGATTCGAGGGATTCGAGGGCCACGGGTACGATCTCTTGAAGGATCTTTTCTCGTGCGGGCTGTTCTGCTGCGACTTGATGAACGATCTGGTGGTAGATCTTAGGTTGAAGTGCAGCAAAGGCAAGGTCTTCCAACTCCCATTTGACCGTGTTCATCCCCAGGCGATGAGCCAGGGGTGCATAGATGTCGAGGGTTTCCTTGGCTACACGGTTCTGCTTGTCAGGGCGAAGGGAGCCGATGGTACGCATATTGTGAAGGCGATCAGCGAGTTTGATGACGACAACCCGAATGTCATGGAACATCGCGACAATGATCTTACGGATTGTCTCGGCTTTAGCATGGTCACCATACAATGATTTGTCGAGTTTAGTGACTGCATCGACCATCTGGGCCACTTCTTCGGAGAAGTCTTGAGTCATCTCTTCCAAGGTATAGTCAGTGTCCTCCACAGTATCGTGAAGGATTGCAGCTACAACAGTGGGTTCATTCATTCCCAGTTCAGCGACGATCTTAGCTACAGCCAAGGGATGGGTGATGTAGGGCTCCCCTGAGGTTCTTGTTTGTGGTCGATGCTGAAATTCAGCAATCTCGAATGCTTTGCACAGTACAGCAAAATTAGTCTCGGGGTGGGTAGCTCGTACAGCGGCAAAAAGCTCGTCTAGCTCCTGGTTGTACACACCATAATCAGCCGGTCGGACAATGGGGTCCGAACGGCTAGTCGTGTCCACTTCGGTGGATGCGAGGTCCATAGTCATTGATGCTCCCTAGATTCATTGTACCCGCCGTTCCTGGCTTGGGTTGCGAGGAGCATTTTCCTAGACAGCGAGGATGGTGGAAAACAGATCAATCCCTAATGACGATAAATGTGCACGGCCCCCAAAAAACCCGAGTTCAAGGACCACTCCGACTTTGACCAGATCCGCACCGAGGTATTGAATCAACTGGGCAGTGGCTCCGATCGTACCTCCAGTGGCAAGGACATCATCCACCACGAAGACTCGAGCTCCTGGTTGAATGGCATCCTGATGGACTGTCAAAGTGTCCTGCCCGTACTCAAGATCGAAGGTGTGGGAATAGACATCCCTGGGAAGTTTGCCTGGCTTGCGTACCGGAACGAAACCCACTCCAAGGCTCAGTGCTACAGGAGCAGCAAAGACGAAACCACGGGCTTCCATACCCACAACAACATCAACACCGTCGGGAGCCATATCAACGAGTGCCTCAACACATGCCCTATAGGCTTCGGGATGGGCCAACAAGGGAGTGATGTCCTTGAAGACCACACCCGGCTTAGGGAAGTCAGGCACATCGACAATATGAGAGGCGATGAGTTCTTCCCGGATCTGCGAGAGTGTCACGACTACTTCGCTCTCTTTGAACGAGGAGTCTTGGTGGGCTGCTGACGTACGTAGGCAGCTTGTGCATCCGCAGTCGTCGTCACCTCTACAGAATAGGTTGGTGTTGAAACCGGCTTTGCAGCTTCTGTCTTTGAGATCTTCTTGCGACGCCTTTCGACCTTTGCAGCCTGCTCTTTCATCGCAGGCTCTGCCATTTTCAACTGTACCAACAATGGTGTGGCAATGAAGATTGAGGAATATGCAGCAACGATCATACCTACGAATAGGGACAGACCAATGTCTTCCAGTGGACCTGAACCCAAGATGAAGGCACCTGCAAAGAGGATTGCCGCGACTGGCAAAACACCAATGATCGTAGTGTTGATTGAACGTACGAGGACCTGGTTGACGGACTTATTCGCCGCCTCACCATAGGTCATCTTGCATTCATCAAGATTGGCGGTGTTTTCGCGTACCTTGTCGAACACAACCACAGTGTCATAGAGGGAGTAACCCAGAATGGTTAACATACCAGTCAGGGTTGCAGGTGTGACTGTGAAGCCCACGAGAGCATAGATACCCACGGTAATGATCATGTCGTGGAAGAGACCAGCAAGACCAGCAACAGCCATCTTCCAGTCCCGGAAATAGAAGGACATGAGTAGGGAGACCAGGACCAAGAATACGACCAGAGCAATGGCTGCTTGTTTAGTGACCTGACCACCCCAGGATCCACTGATCTGTCGAGAATCAACAGCTTCAGGGTCAACCCCCGCAGATTCTGCGATAGAAGCACGTACGGTAGCCTGCTCCTCGACTGTCATGGGACGAGTTTCGATTGAAACCCTGTTTGTACCAATGGTGGTTACCATGGTTGCATCAAGGTTCGCAACCCCAGACTCCATGACCGCAACACGGAATTGTTCCACTGTGGAATCTGTGACCTGGGCAACCTCAACCTTGAAGTTCGCACCACCGCGGAACTCAATACCAAGATCAAGCCCACGAATGACGATGGCACCAATGGAGATGATGATCAGGATGGCAGACAGTGCATACCACCTGCGCCATTTTGGTACGAACTCATAAGAAATCTGTCCAGTCCATAGTTTGTGAGCAAAACTCACCTTCTTGGGGGCCTGGGTTTCTTCGAGAAGATCTGTATCAGACATGGATCATCCCTCCTTTGCTGTAGCAAGGGCACGGGGCCTAGGTTGTCGCGCGGCTGAGATTCCTAGGTGCTCAGCCTCGAAGCCTGACCAACGCCGACCTGTACCAAAGAACTTGGTCTTCACGAGTAGGGACATCAGTGGCTTGGTGAAGAAGAAGATCAACGCCAAGTCAACAAGGGTCGTTAGACCCAGGGTGAAGGCGAATCCCTTAATCGCACCAATCGAAAGAATGAACAAGATGACAGCCGACAAGATGGACACACCGTCAGCGACTACGATCGTACGACGTGCCCTCTCCCAGCCAGTCTCCACCGCAGTACGAATGCTGCGGCCTTCACGTGCCTCATCTCGTACTCGTTCAAAGAAAATAACAAAGGAGTCTGCGGTAATACCGATGGCGACGATCACACCCGCAAGACCAGGCAGTGAGAGCGCGAAGTTCATGGACTCACCAAGGAGGCAGACGAGGGTGTACACCACCCCAGCAGCCATCAGTAAGGAGGCCACCACGACCACGGTCAGGCCGCGATAGTAGATCAGACAGAAGACGATCACCAAGAGAAGACCAATAGCGCCAGCAATCAAACCCGCTTTGAGCTGATCCTCACCCAAGGTCGGGGAGATAGTCTCAGCATCCGATGAGTCAAAGTTCAAGGGTAATGCGCCGTACCTCAAGATGTTGGCAAGATTATTGGCAGATTCCTGGTTGAAGGAGCCAGAGATCTGAGCGGAGCCATCAGGAATAGTGTCATTGACTGTAGGAGCTGAGATCACTCGCCCGTCCAAAACGATGGCGAACTGGTTGAGGGGTTCCTCGGCCGAACTCAGAGCAGTTGTGGCTTCCCGGAATAACACTGTCCCCAAAGAATCGAATCCTAGGGTGACAATCCATGACATCTGGTTTTGTGGGATGCCGGCTCCTGAGTCTTCCACCAAGCTGCCTTCGATCATCATCGGACCGAGGAGGTACTTCACGGAGTAGCCTGACGTCTGAGAATCACGTGGACATGCGAAGTAGGGCTGATCCCACACCATAGGCATCTGGTCACCACACGCGAAGTCAGCAAAATCCTGTTCGTCTTGGTCGGTGGGCTTCCAGAGAAGTTGCTCAGCGATGAGGGCCTCTCGTCCAACCTGATCCAAAGGCAGTTCTGATTGCGGTTCGGAGGGGCGCTGCTCAACAGAAGTTGGCACGGTTGGCAACTCTGTCGCCTGCCCTTCACCAACTGCATAAGACTGCTCCACGGCATAGACTCGACGGAACTCTAGTTGTGCGGTCTGTCCCACCATCTCAATCAGCGTGTCCCCTTGAACATTGGGAGCACTGACGATGATCTGGTTATTACCTGATGTGGTCACAGTAACCTCACCAACCCCAAGAGAGTTCACACGCTGCTCAATAATCGTTCGAGCCTGCTGGAGACTATCTTGATCAACGCTTCCAGTTCCTGTGGCATTGATGGCAGTCAGGGTGATGGTTGTGCCACCGCTCAAGTCCAAGCCAAGCTTTGGAGTCCAGGTACGTGAGAAGGCCATGATGGCGACCAATATGAGGACGACCACCAGGAAGCTCACCAAGGTCATCGCCGGGCGACGGCGACGTGTTGTGGTTGTAGGCACAGATGCCCCCTATTTCTTTTCTTCTGTGTCGGCATCCTTGGAGGCAGGCTCATCACTTACCTCGACGGAAGTAGAAGATCCATCGCTAACTTCGGTCGGATCGAACTCGGCTACCTCATAGGTGATGGGTTCATTCTCAAGTTCATTGACCTCGTCGGAGTACTCAAACTCCTCATCATCAGCCGAAACGACTGTACGAATGGCAGCACGCATGATTGTCAGATCAACTCCTGGTGAAACCTCGATGACAGCCTGCTTCTCACCCAAGTGACGTATCGTGCCATAGATGCCTGATCCCAGCATGACCCGTGAACCAATCTCAAGGGCATTCATCATTTCTTGTTGTTTCGCCTGCTGCTTCTTAGCAGGTCGAATCATAAAGAAGTACATGATTAGACCCATGATGACAAAGATGGCAATGAGTTGGAACATGCCGCCGTCCATAGAAGCCTCCGTGTGATGTGATGGATAACCTGACCAAGCCTAGCGTGATTGGGGCCTAGAGGTGGAATTGACCCTCCACTATGGAAGAAAAAGCAGACCCTGATCCGGTTCTGGAGCCCCAATGTGAGCAAAACCAGCGGAGGTGGCAACTCTTCCTCGGGGAGTCCTCATGAGGAAACCAAGACGTACCAGGAAAGGTTCAGCAACCTCTGCAACGGTCTCGGCTTCCTCTCCCACTGCAATCGCAAGGGTTGACAGTCCCACAGGCCCACCACCGAATTTTCGACAGACAGCATTGAGGACCTCTCGATCAAGGCGATCCAACCCAAGTCGATCCACTTCGAACAGTTCGAGAGCTGCATGGGCTGCATCGGGGGTGACGACCCCTGTACCTCGTACTTGAGCAAAGTCGCGTACTCTTCTCAGCAAGCGGTTGGCGATGCGTGGGGTACCCCTGGATCGTGAAGCAATAACCTGGGCTGAACCCTCTTTGATTGGAATATCCAGTACTGTGGCAGATCTTTCGACGATCCGAATCAGGGTTTCTTCACTGTAATAATCAAGCTGGGCAGTGAATCCGAAACGATCCCTGAGAGGCCCCGGAAGCAACCCCACCCGAGTTGTTGCCCCTACAAGGGTAAACGGTGGAATCTCTAAGGGGATTGCCGTAGCACCCGGTCCCTTACCTACCACAACATCAACCCGGAAATCCTCCATAGCCAAGTAGAGCATCTCTTCAGCTGGACGCGACATTCGATGGATCTCATCCAAGAAGAAGACCTCCCCCTCGCTGAGTCCAGACAATATGGCTGCCAGATCTCCAGCATGCTGGATCGCTGGTCCAGACGAGATCCTCAACGGCGCACCCATCTCGTGGGCGATGATCATTGCCAAAGTAGTTTTCCCGAGTCCTGGAGGCCCACACAGAATCACATGATCGGGTACAGATCCTCGCGCCTTGGACGCATCCAGGAGAAGACTGAGTTGGTCGACCACCCGAGGTTGACCAACAAACTGACTGAGTTCCTGGGGACGCAAAGCAGCCTCAACAGCCACCTCATCAGGGGTACGTGCCGGGTCTAGTGGGGAGTACTCCTCCATCTCACGCCTTCGCTAAGGATTGAAGGGCGGCCTTCATCAGAGCAGAAATTGAGGTGGAAGGATCGCTCGCCAACTCTTCTATGGCTGCCCACGCAAGGTCCGAATCCTTAGGCGAATACCCTAGACCTTGAAGACCAAGCTTCACCTGATCCATCCGCTGTGTTTCCTGGGGTACCAAGTCTTCCGCTGTATCTGAAAGCCCTAACACCTTATCCTTCAACTCAAGGACAAGTCGCTGCGCGGTCTTCTTTCCCACGCCTGGAACCTTGGACAGAGCCACAAGATTTTCTGAAAGTACAGCCTGTCGCAATTGCCCTGCCGACATATGAGCGATGATGGCTAAGGCCAACTTGGCGCCGATCCCACTCACGGATTGGCACAGAAGGAAAGCCTCCCTTTCCTCCGTGGACGAGAAACCATACAGAGTCAGGGCGTCTTCGCGTACTGCCAAGTGTGTGTGGAGACGAGCAGAGTCCCCCACCTGGAATCGCGCTGAGGTATCTGGGGTACACAGAACCTGAAACCCCACCCCTGAGACACTGATAACGAGTGACGTGGGAGTGATGTCGATGACATCCCCGCTAAGGTGTGAGATCATGCCATGACCTTCCTGACCGAGGTAACCTGAGCCCACGACCGGGGTCTCTTTGTAGAGGGTACAACCTGAGCCAGTCTCTTCACCGCAGCACCTCGCCAAGAATGGCAGATCGCCAAAGCAACAGCATCAGCAGCATCAGCCGGTTTTGGAGGCGAATCCAGATGGAGTATCCGAGAAACCATGAGCCCCACCTGGGCTTTATCTGCTCGTCCGGACCCAGTGATCGAAGCCTTCACCTCAGAGGGGGTGTGCTGATGAACCTCAAGCCCATGGCGAGCAGCAACAAGCATCGCAATCCCCGCAGCCTGAGCCGTCCCCACAACCGTCATAAGATTATGTTGAGCAAAGACCCGCTCAATAGCAATAACCTCCACCTGATGCCGGGAGATCCATTCCTCAAGGCCCTCTTCAATAGCCAACAGCCGGCGAGAAGTGTCCATGGTCGCAGCAGTACGAATGACTCCAGCTTCGATAAGTTGTGCTCGTCCAGGGGTCCCCTCAACGACGCCAACCCCACAACGAGTCAGCCCCGGATCGACTCCCAGAACGAGCATATGCACCTCTCGACAGAACACCTGTTCGAATGCTAGTGGAATTGATGAGCCTCACACACAATCACACGCCGAAGTACCGCAGATTGGCCATTACCAGATTTCTATACAGGCTGTTATGAAAATACCTAACCACGGGTGGTTCCTCCTCAATTGTGATGGGGTGAGGGTGACATGGTAGGCGAGAATGTCACCCATGCGTCGTTTCAGGGTCCGGCCAAGGCGTTTGATTTCCACGTATCCTGGGAGTATCCCATAACAGATGGACATGATGGGGCGTTTCAATCGGGTTCGTCCGCGGTGATCAATCGGGTTCGTCCGCGGTGACGATCCGGGTCTCGGTAGGCAGCGACGATACGCGGGTAGACATCCCACATGGCCTTGACTGGGAGGTGGCGTTCATCGGTGAATAATACCGTGAGTCGTTGCTTGTGACTCTCAGTCGCCATGGCTTTACCGGTGAGTAGAATCCCCCCGCGCAGCCATCAGTGAGGCAATCAGGAAATCTGCTCTAGAAAGTACCTGAGTCGAATCCCAAGTCGTGGAGCCCTCAAACCTAGCGAATAAGGATTCGATCACATTCAGCACAGCGGATCACCTGATCCTCGGGTGCCGCTAGATAAGCGTTGTAGTCAGCCACAGTTGCTTCAAGACCACAACCAGAGCAGCGCCGCCCCTGGAGAGAGCCGACACCAATACCGGCGGAACGGGTACGAATCTTCTCATAGAGACCCACAAGATCCTCAGCGATCTCTCCAGCAACCTGGACTCTCTCAGCAGCTAAAGCCTTTGCTTTGGCAGCAAGTTCGCCAACCTCAGCATCCCGCTTGTCAACATGTGCGTGAAGATCAGTTTCGATGAGTTCGCCCTGGTGGGTCATCTCCTCCACACGTACCCTTGCCTGTTCCACGGCCTCAAGTGCCTCCAACTCACAATCCTCAAGATCGGAGATACGTTGCTTGAGGTGGGCCACCTCATCAATGGCTGATTGAAGAGCTTTCGAATCAACCTGACCAGCATCGACCCTAGCCTGATTGCGAGCCAGTCTCTCCCTGACTGGTACAACATCTGCCTCGGCTCTTTCAGCAGCAACCACCAGATCCGATAATTCCGTTTGAGCAGCGATGAGATCATCGCCAGTTTGGGTCCTCTTCTGCATCAGATCCGAGATGATCTGGTGTACCTCAAGGTTGGCAACCGAATGCTTGATCTTCTCAATGGCAGTATCGAGTCCTTGGAGGTCTAAGAGTCGTTTTTGGTCTTTGGGAGCAGACTTCATAAGGGAATCCTACCGGGAATGCTGTGGGCGATGTGGGGTTATCCGGATCAAGTACATCCATATCAAGTACATCCATCATGTGTCGCCGCGCAGGTAGACTGTCGCCATGACTAAGAGGGCCACACCTAAACTCCCTAATCGCCTCGTCCCCTACTCCGAGACTTTCAAAAAGTTCATCCCCCAGCAATGGGCTCCTTATCCTGTCAAGGATTCAACTCCTAGTGAAGCTGCTGCCTACACTCCTGCTCGACGAGCCGCGATTCGTAAGCTCTTCCCTCGTGACAGGTTGGTGATTCCTGCAGGGGGGTACAAGGTACGCTCCAATGACTGTGACTACCGCTATCGCCCTCACTCAGCTTTTACCCATCTGACAGGGTTGGGCCAAGATTTTGAACCCGACGCTGTGTTGATCATTGATGGCGGTGAGGCAACCCTGTTCTTCCATGCTAGAGTTCCGCGTACAGATCCTGAGTTCTATTCCTCTGCTCAGTACGGAGAAATGTGGGTGGGTCCACGTCCCAGTCTCGAAGAAATGGCCCACTTGACTGGACTCAAGGTTCTCGACTCATCGAGACTTGATGCAGTAATGGCGACACCTGTGTCGGGTGGCGGCAAGATTCGGATCCTTGCTGGTGTGGATTTCCGCCTTGATCGCCTGGTTGACGCTTTGAGGGGTCCCGATCTGGAGGCTGATTCCGAACTCACTGAGGCACTCAGTGAATTGCGTCTCATCAAAGACGACTACGAGATTCGAGAGATGGAGCAAGCCTGTTCCGCCACCTTGGTTGGCTTCGAGGCAGTCATCGCTGATATTCCTGAAGCGGTACGCCGGGGTCGAGGTGAGCGTTGGGTCG
The DNA here is from genome assembly GCA_031256725.1 of Propionibacteriaceae bacterium. Taxonomy (GTDB): domain Bacteria; phylum Actinomycetota; class Actinomycetes; order Propionibacteriales; family Propionibacteriaceae; genus WQYJ01. Next base: position 52,473 of record JAIRQE010000013.1, on the reverse strand, counting down.
AAGGGATCTTCGGTCTCCATGCCCGCCATCAGGGCAATGCCGTTGGGTACGACACCATTGCCGCCTCAGGGGAGCACGCATGTACCCTCCACTGGATTCGCAATGATGGCGACCTTCGTGAGGGTGACCTTCTTCTTCTTGATGCTGGTGTAGAAATGGACTCTCTTTATACCGCTGATGTCACTCGTACCCTTCCTGTATCTGGACGGTTCAGCCCAGCTCAGCTCAAGGTTTACTCGGCAGTTTTGGCCGCCCAACAAGCCGGAATGGATGTTGCCAAACATGGCGCGAAGTTCATTGATGTCCACAACGCAGCAATCAGAGTGATCGCTGAACATCTCAGTGAATGGGGAATCCTACCTGTATCTGTTGAAGAAACCCTTGCCGAGGAGGGTGGGGAATTTCGGCGTTGGATGGTACACGGTACCTCACATCACCTCGGTATTGATGTTCATGATTGTGCCCAAGCTCGACGGAAGGTGTACAGGGAAGGAAAACTCAAAGCAGGGATGATCATTACCGTTGAACCAGGAATCTACTTCAAGTCCACCGATCTTATGGTGCCTGAAGAGTTCCGTGGAATCGGGGTACGAATCGAAGACGACATCCTCATCACCGAGGATGGGTACCATAACCTAAGTGGGGCCTTCCCCAGGCAACCCGATGAGGTTGAGGCGTGGATGGCTGAGGTACAATCCCGCTAGCGTGCTTTCGAGAGAAGGGCGGCAGCCACTTTCACCCCTGCTTCATCAACCATCTCCTGGTCGACTTCGATAGCACCAGTGAATCCTCCGTGTGATGAGACGGCTTTCTCGTACTCTTCAAGAATCCTGCGAGCCCTAACAAGCAGCGCCTCATTGGGGGTGAAAATCTTGTTTCCCCAGGTGACCTGATCGGGGTGGAGAACCCATTTTCCGTCATATCCCAAAGCGGCTGATTTCCTGGCAGAGGCCACGAACCCGTCGATGTCACGGATACCTACGAAGGGGCCATCAATCGCTTGCAAGCCATGGGCTCGCGCTGCAACGAGGATCGACATGAGAACATGATGGAAGGCGTCATCGTCGTACCCATCGGGTTGGGATCCTACAGACAGACCTCCCATACCCATGGATGCCATGAAGTCTCCTGGACCGAAAACCAAGGAGACCAGGCGAGGCGAAGATCCAGCAATCTGGGATACTGCCAGCAACCCTTTCGCCTCTTCAATTTGGGCTTCGATACCGATCTGGCCTACTGCCCATCCTCTTTCTTTTTCGATTTGGGTCAGGATCATGTCCGTGGCTCGTACATGATCGGGTTCAGTGACCTTGGGAAGTACCACTGCATCAATCTTGTTGCCAGCCTGTCCGATGACCTCAATGAGATCCTGGGTGGTCCACTTGCTCATCCAGTCGTTGACACGTACAGTCACACAGGGGGTCTTCCAGCCTTGTGGATCATGAAGTGCCTCAATAATCTGGGACCGTGCTTCAACCTTGGCACCTGGTGCAACAGCGTCCTCCAAGTCGAGGAAGATCGCGTCAACATCAAGTGTTCTCGACTTTGTGATAAAACGTTCGGATGATCCTGGAACTGCCAGGATTGTACGACGTGGTTTCGATGTGTGCATGACTCCACCATAACGGGTACTCTTGACCCGTGGCACCCATCGGAACCAGTGTTTTCATTTCACGCATCCAGAACCTGCCCATTGTGGATTCCAGTGGGGATTCCTTGGGGATTCTAGGTGACGTGGTTGTTTATGTGCGCAGTGCCAGCCGTCCCCCACGTGTCAAGGGGATCATCATGGAGTTGTTCGCCCGGCGTCGGGTCTATGTACCCATGGAAAGGGTGTACTCCATGGACGCAACCCAGCTTGTGGTCTCAGGTACAGTCAACGCTCGTCGCTTCCATCGTCGCGAGGGCGAATCCCTGATTATTGAAGACTTTGTGGGTCGCCATGTCATTCGCCGTGGGGCAACAGTCCCCTCGCTCATCTATGACGTCTCCATGGTTGCTACCCGTACTGGTGAATGGGAGATCAACCAGGTTGCCCTTCGACCCAAACCCAAGGGACTCGGTTTCACATCACGGGGAGAGATCACTGTCGTGAAATGGCATGAGATCCCTGAACTCTCCCCCACCTCTGGTGACTCCTCGCGCGAACAGATGTACGAGTTGCTGGATATGAAACCCGCCGATGTTGCCCGAGAACTCCATGACATGGAGGAGGGTCGCCGACTTGAGGTTGCTCAGGCCCTTGATGATCACCGCTTGGCGGAAGCCATTGAGGAACTCCCCGAGGATGAGCAGGTAGCACTCATCTCAATCCTGGATCCTGAGCGGGCTGCGGATGTACTTGAAGAAATGGATCCTGATGATGCGGCTGACCTGATCGCTGACCTTCCTGCGGATACTGCTGAAGTACTTCTCACACGAATGCGCCCCGAGGATGCTCAAGACGTACGTGATCTGCTCGCCTATGGCGAGAATACTGCCGGTGGCATGATGACCCCAGAACCCATCATCTTGGCACCCGATGCGACCGCCGCTGATGCCGTTGCCCTGGCTCGCGACGAGGATATTCCCCCAGCATTGGCTGGAATGGTTTTCGTATGTCGCCCACCCTTGGAATCCCCCACAGGTAAGTTCTTGGGTGGGGTACACCTGCAAAGACTCTTGAGGGAACCCCCGTCATCGATGGTCTCAGGTTTGATCGATCCCGAACTCGAACCATTGAGGGTGGATGCACCATTAGCCGAAGTCAGCCGCTATTTTGCAACCTATGATATGGTCGTTGCTCCAGTGGTTGATGCGCAGTCACGATTACTGGGAGCTGTAACCGTTGACGATGTACTCGACCATATGCTCCCTGAGGATTGGCGCGGAATCCAACTCGATCAAAACTCAGAACAGTAATCCAGCCCTTCCGGGCGTTCAAGGAGGTGACCATGGCAAGACCAGTCAAGCATGTCGATATCCGTCTCGACACACCCGGCCCACGCCGAAAGAGTCTCCTTCCTAAACGTACCTCCGATCCGGACAGGTTCGGTCGTTTCGCTGAAGGCTTCGCTCGACGCATGGGTACAGCAAACTTCATCTTCGGGATGACCATGTTCATCATCGTGTGGGTGATCCTCAACCTGGCGATCGGCCCGAAAAACGCCCCCGATTACTACCCTTTCATCTTGTTGAACCTTTTCTTCTCGGTACAGGCATCCTACGCCTCCCCCCTGATCCTTTTGGCCACAAACCGTCAGGAAGCCAGGGACAGGATCTCCTTGGATGCAGACCGTCAAACTGCGGCCCAGTTTCGTGCCGACATGGAGTTCCTGTCCAGAGAGATCGCTAGTCTGAGGATGAGAATGGGTGACATGGCTACGCGAGACTTCATCCGCTCTGAACTTCGCGGGCTCGTTGATGAGTTGGACCGCAGAGAAGCCCAACTACTCCTCGACCTTGAAGAACGTACTGATCGAAATGACCACTAGGTCCCACCACGATAAGATGGGCCAGTGACTGAATCCCATCGACTTCTTGATCCTGTTCGTACTGCTCTGGCTACTGTGATGGACCCCGAATTGGGTCGTCCTATTACTGAACTCAACATGGTGGACTCCATCGACATTGATGAAGTCTGCCGCGTGAGCGTGACTCTTTTGCTTACCACCGCTGGGTGCCCACTCAAGGCTCGGTTCACCAAAGAGATCACTGAAGTCGTGATGAATATTGAGGGGGTCACTGATGTCCAGGTGATCATGGGCGAAATGAATGATGAGCAACGCCAGGCTTTGCGCTCCACTATGCAGGGTGGATTGAAGAGCATTCCTTTCGCTCAAGCGGATTCTTTGACCAGAGTCATCGCCATCGCCTCCGGTAAGGGTGGGGTTGGAAAGTCATCCCTCACAGTCAACCTGGCGTGCGCATTGGCTGATCAAGGCCACAAGGTTGGCCTGCTGGATGCTGACATCTATGGCCATTCTGTACCCGACCTTCTCGGTATTCCTGAAGATGAGGGCCCCACAACCATCGAAGGTATGGATCTCGTCATGCCAGTGGAGGTCCACGGCCTCAAAGTGATGAGTATCGGAATGATGAAGCCCAGTCGTGACCAGGTGGTCGCATGGAGAGGCCCCGTCGTTGATCGAGCCGTGGGCCAGTTCCTCACTGATGTACTGTGGGGAGACCTAGACTTCCTCCTCATCGACCTCCCCCCAGGTACAGGCGACACAGCCATTGGCTTTGGGCAGAAACTCCCGAACGCCGAAGTCATCGTGGTCACCACTCCTCAAACAGCTGCCACAGAGGTTGCTGAAAGAGCTGGAACAATGGCTGCCCAGATGAATCAAAAGATCATCGGAGTCGTCGAAAACATGAGCTATCTAGAGACCGAGTGTCCCCATTGCAGCGAAACCCATCGAGTAGATGTTTTCGGCAGTGGCGGTGGAGCAACCATCGCAGCGAGTCTCACCGAGCGCCTCAGTTATGAGGTACCCCTGCTGGCTGAGATCCCCCTAGAGACCGAGTTCCGAGCCAATGGAGATACAGGCACCCCCTGTGTCCTAGCAACCCCGGACTCCCCCGCCTCATCTGTCATCCGAGCCCTAGCAGAGGTACTAGCCTCCCAAAAGCGCAACCTAGCCGGATTCCGCTTAAACCTAGATCCATCATAGATGGTCATAGAACTGACCACTAAGCATCCTGAGATTGAGAAGCTTAATCCCGCACTAAGGTGACCACGCGGAAACCAGTGGGAATCTCTGGGATTCTGCTGACCTCGTACTCGAATCCTCCCAATGATTCCATCCGAGCCAAACCAGTATTCATGGCGTGTTCACGATCCTCACGGGGTGCTGTCGTACAGATCACAATTGATTCACCAACGGAACCATCGGGATAGGCCATCGAACCATCATCGTGAATCCATAGGGTCTTCTCATGGAGTTCCACCCTAACCCAGGCAACATCGTCACGCTGTTCAAGTTCCTTGAGTCGCTGATAGATCTGCTCAAGAATGGGCCGAACATTAGGATCATCGAGGTACCACTGATTGGGGGCAATCGAGTCCTGTTGATCGTTTTCCTCAAAGAACTCCTCCAAGGTGAGAAGTGGAAGTGTCGGTGACCGCAGCGTCGACCGAAGACAAAGTGACATTCACAGTCACCCAAGGTTCCGCTGAGGTTACTCAGGATATTTCGGGAGCATACACTGAGGTTGTTGATATGACAGGGTTTGCAGAGGGCGAAGTCGCCATGGAAATCATCTTCGACAATGCCAAGAATGTTGCGGTCACCATTTCCTGAGTATAGCCGATTCTCGGCACCCAGTTTTCACATCAACTTGCGAGGGAGATGACTGCAAGGTTGAATGAGAGGGTGACGAATGATCCGATTACCCGACATCGCGAACTGTGCACCCTGATTAACCAGTACAGATGGGAATATTACGTCCTTGATGCAGCCCCCATCCCTGACATTGACTTTGATTTACTTATGAGGGAGTTGGAGTCGATTGAGGCCGACCACCCCAAGTTGGTAACCCTCGATTCACCTACCCAACAGGTTGGGCCACCAGCAGACACCAGTTTTGAGGCAGTACAACACCCTTCAGTAATGCTGAGCCTGGACAACGCCTTCTCTGAAGATGAAGTACGCGCGTGGTACCTTCGGGCTTCCACTCTTGCAGGAGAGGAGGTACTGCGTGACTCGGGATTCATGTGTGAAATGAAGATTGACGGGGTCGCAGTGGATTTGGTCTACGTTGACGGGGTACTCACGCGTGCAGCAACCCGAGGGGACGGACGTACAGGTGAGGATGTGACCGCAAACGCTCGCACAATCTCAGACATCCCCTATCAACTCAAAGGATCAGTACAAGGTACCGTAGAAATCCGCGGTGAAATCTTCTTGACCCTAGCGGGATTCGAGGAACTTAATAGGATTATCGAAGAAGAGGAGAAGGCAAAGAAGAGCCCAAAGAAACCCAAGGTCTTTGCCAATCCCCGTAATGCTGCTGCTGGTTCACTTCGCCTCAAGGATCCCAAGGTCACAGCCAGTCGAGGATTGAGTTTTCTGTGCCACGGAATCGGAGTCTCGGATGTGACATTGCCCTCCCTCGAAGAGGCCTATGCGGCCCTGGCATCCTGGGGGCTACCGACCTCAGATCGTGCCCGCAAAGTCGCTGATCTTGAAGGGATCCTGGGTTATATTGAGGAACTCGGCCAGGTTCGCCATGATCTCAGCCACGAGATTGATGGGGCAGTAATTAAGGTTGACGCCATCCCTGTTCAAAAGGAGATGGGATTCAGTACTCGCGCGCCACGGTGGGCGATCGCCTACAAGTTCCCGCCAGTTGAGGTAACAACGACACTGCTCGATATTCGTGTCGGAGTGGGCCGAACAGGGCGAGTCACCCCTTATGCAGTGATGGAGCCTGTGAAGGTTGCCGGGTCCACGGTAGAGATGGCAACCCTCCACAATTCTTCCGAAGTGGTACGAAAGGGGGTTCTCATTGGGGATACAGTGATTCTAAGGAAGGCCGGAGACGTAATCCCGGAGGTACTTGGGCCTGTCGAACACCTCAGAACTGGTACAGAGGTAGCTTTCGTTATGCCAACCGAGTGTCCCGAGTGTGGTGCACCACTGGCAGCGGCCAAAACTGGTGATGTTGATCTGAGATGCCCGAATCGTAGGAGTTGCCCCGCTCAACTCAAAGAGAGGATCGTTTACTTAGCTTCACGTCAAGGACTCGATATTGAGGGGCTGGGAGAGAAGGCCGTCGATGCGATCCTGACGGCTGGATTGTTGACAGACGAAGGAGACCTCTTCACTCTTGATGCTCAGGCCCTGATTCAGGTTCCCCTCTTTCAAAGGATCAATGCAAAGACCAAAGAGGCCGTACTGTCAAAGAATGGGGAGAAACTGCTGGAAGAACTCCAGGTTGCCAAGACCAAAGGATTCGACAGGTACCTCGTTGCTCTAGGTATACGACATGTCGGCAAGGGTGTGGCTCCACTGGTTACTGCTGAATATGGAGATATTGACTCCCTTGAGGCTGCCAGTAAGGAGGACCTGAGCCAGATCCCAGGAATCGGTCCCATCGTTGCTGAATCGATTAGCTCATGGTTCACAGTGGATTGGCATCAAGTGATCGTGGAGAAATGGAAAGCCGCAGGTGCGATGTCTGGGGTTCAAACCCCCACCCAGGATCTTTCTCAGACCCTGACAGGGCTTACGATCGTCGTGACAGGCAATGTACCTGGGTACACCAGAGATGGAGCTCATGAGGCTGTTGTTGCCCGGGGAGGAAAATCCACAGGCTCAGTCTCAAAGAACACCGATCTTGTCGTTGCTGGTGATGGTGCAGGATCGAAACTGGACAAGGCTGTGACACTGGGGATTCAAGTGGTTGATGCCTCCCGATTCCAGCGTTTACTTGATGAAGGCATCAAGGGGTTCGCCGAAGAAGCCTGATTCTTGGTGGACTCTGGGATCGGACGAGTACACTGAACTCGTGCGCGTATTCACAGACCTTGACCTGAACTCCACGACACCTATTCGAGTACAACCCGGGCTGGGTGAATGGGGTCCTAGCGAGATCATGCCCACCAAGAGGAAGAAGTTGACGCGCTGGCTTTGGTCTGGTGCCTTCGTTTCGATGGTTGGCGCCCTCTTTGGTTTCGGGTACTACGTCTACGGTCTGATTATGAACTCTGGGATGTGACCTCTGGTCTCCCCATGAGAAAACCCCTCGATCCTTTGTTGGTATCGAGGGGTTTTCTGCTCAGTAATGTCAGTAGACGCCCTGGTCGATCATGGCATTAGCGACGCGCTCAAATCCTGCAATATTTGCTCCATTGAGCAGGTCGTTACCCATACCGTACCTATTGGAGGCGGCCAGTGAATCAGCAACAATCTTCTTCATGATTCCCTGAAGACGAGTGTCAACCTCTTCGAAGGTCCATGCGAGACGCTGGGAATCCTGGGACATTTCCAGACCGGAGACTGCTACACCACCAGCATTGGATGCCTTGCCTGGACCGAAGACCACACCGGAGGAGCGGAAGGCTTCGATGGCTTCTGGAGTCGAAGGCATGTTGGCGCCTTCGGTGACCAGCTTGACACCATTCTTGATGAGTTCCTTAGCGTCGGCTTCTTCGATCTCGTTCTGAGTTGCACACGGCAAGGCGATGTCACAGGGACGCTCCCAGACCTTCTTGCCCTCGACGTATTCAGCACCCTTACGCTCTTTGGCATAATCGGAGATGCGCCCACGGCGTACGAGCTTGATCTCCTTGATGAGATCAAGGTCGATGCCTTCAGGATCATAAACGTAGCCGGAGGAATCGCTCAGGACGTGGACCCTACCGCCGAGTTCCATGGTCTTCTCGGCTGCGAAAATGGAGACATTGCCGCTACCAGAGATGGATACCGTCTTACCGTCGAAGGAGTCATTCATCATGGTCTTGAGGACTTCGTCTGTGTAGTACAGCAGGCCGTAGCCGGTTGCTTCTGTACGTGCGAGGCTGCCACCGAAAGCGAGACCCTTGCCGGTGAGTACGCCTGTGAACTCATTGCGGATACGTTTGTACTGGCCGTACATATAACCGACCTCACGACCACCAACGCCAATGTCACCAGCGGGAACATCGGTGTCTGGGCCAATGTGGCGATACAGCTCTGTCATGAAGGCCTGGCAGAAACGCATGACTTCACCATCGGACTTGCCATGGGTATCGAAGTCTGAGCCGCCCTTGCCGCCGCCCATCCATAGACCTGTAAGAGAGTTCTTGAAGACCTGCTCGAAGCCGAGGAACTTCAAGATGGATGCGGTCACCGAGGAATGGAAACGCAGGCCACCCTTGTATGGGCCAATAGCGTTATTGAATTCGAACCGGTAACCTCTGTTGACCTGTGTACGGCCAGCATCATCGACCCAGGCGACACGGAACTTGATTTGACGATCAGGCTCAACCAAGCGCTCGAGGATCGCATTAGCTTCATACTGAGGGTTATCTGGTAGTGCCGGTTCGATGCTGGTCAGCACTTCGCGTACGGCTTGGAGAAACTCTTTCTCCCATGGTGCGCGAGCTTCGGCATCGGCATAAACTTTTTGGGCATAGGTAGTTTTCATAGTGCTCCTTGATGTAACTTCACTCAGCATAGAACTTGTTTTCATCCTCTTTTGGCGCATTCCAGAAAATGGATGAGATTTCCTGTTAAGTTCTGCTGGTTGGTGTGCGCAGGGTGAGGCACATCAGTCTGACAGCATCTCGATTCATGAAAATCATTGCTTGGGGCAACTATCACCGAAATATAGATTCGGGCAAAACCCCGGGGTAATCGCCGTGACAAGACTCGAACGCGATATGGTTGATTAGATGTTTTTTTGCCCCCCTATGAGGACCTCATGACCCCTATGAAATTCATCGCTCCGAGTACCGAAACTCGTTTGGGCGTAACACTCGATGATGATGGTGCCTGTTTTTCCTTGTGGGCCCCCCGTTCTCCTCGCGTCGAACTGGCTTTGATCGGCGCAGATCGAGAACAAACCAACCATGACATGGAACTGGGTGATGGCGGCGTATGGTCTGTTCGAGTCCCAGGAATCACCGCTGGGCAAACCTATGGCTTCCGGGTTCACGGTGAATGGAATCCCCGCAGTGGACAGCGATTTAACCCAGCACGCCTGCTTCTTGATCCCTATGCTCGCGCCATCACTGGTGGCGTGGACTACTCTGGACCCATCCATGATCACACCTCCGAATCGGATTATCTTCCCGATACAACCGATTCCTCCCATGTTGTACCCCTATCCGTGGTTGTGAACCCAACCCCACCACCTGAACCACTTCAGCGTCGCATCAAACCCAATGAGCGGGTCATCCTAGAAACTCATGTCAAGGGTTACACCCTGCGCCACCCACTGGTACCCGAGCATTTGAGGGGTACCTTCGCAGGACTCGCCTATCCCTCCATCATTGAGCATCTCCAGGCGATCGGTGTCACCACAGTTGAACTCCTCCCCATCCAACACTTCGTTTCCGAGCCTTTCATTATTCGCGCTGGATTGAGCAATTATTGGGGATATAACACTATGGGTTTCTTCGCTCCCCATGCGGCCTATGCCTCCGTGGGTACCATGGGCGAGCAGGTTGATGAGTTCAAAGAGATGGTGACCCATCTTCATCGTGCTGGGATTGAGGTCATCCTTGATGTCGTCTACAACCACACGGGCGAAGGAAACCATGAGGGTCCGACCCTGTCCTTTAGGGGGATCGACCACGCTGGGTACTACCGTCTCTCCGACAATATGTACGATGATTATGATGTCACCGGTTGTGGGAACTCTGTGGATACCTCCCAAGATGGGGTTCTGCGCATGGTACTTGATTCCCTGCGCTATTGGGTAACTGAGATGGGTGTCGACGGTTTCCGTTTCGACCTGGCTACCACCTTGATTCGTGACGAACTCCATCACGTGGACTTCAACCACCCCTTCAAGCTTGCGATGGCCACAGATCCCACCTTTGAGAACACGACATTGATCGCAGAACCCTGGGATATCGGCCCCTATGGGTACCAACTGGGTGCTTGGGGCGATGGCTGGGGTGAGTGGAATGGACAGTTCCGCGACCATCTGCGTGATTTCTGGAGGGGGATGACCTCTGGGGTACAAGAATTGGCGACCCGAATGTGTGGATCCCCGGATCTTTTCGAGTACTCAGAACGCAAGGTCACAGATTCTGTGAACTTTGTTACGGCCCACGATGGTTTCACTTTGAGGGATCTGGTCACCTATAACCACAAACATAATGAGGCGAATAACGAAAACAACAGGGATGGTACAGATGACAACCGTTCCTGGAATTGTGGATTTGAGGGAGAAACCGATGATCCAACGATCATCGCCATGAGGCAACGCCAGGTACGAAACTTCCTAACAAGCCTTGTTCTTGCATATGGTACCCCCATGATCACTGCTGGTGATGAGTTTGGGAGAAGCCAACAAGGAAACAATAATGCTTACTGTCAGGACTCCCCCATCTCTTGGGCCTCCTGGGCTGAAGAGGATTGCTGGGATCAGATCGCAGACTTTCTATCTAAGCTCACCTCTATTCGAACAGCACATCCCGTTCTTGCCCCCGAGAACTTCGTTCACCGAGAAGAGGTTCTTGATGGCAGCGGGGTTTCCCTGGGACGTATGCATCTAGCCTGGCTTAACGGTACCTCGGGAGAAATGGGAGAAGCAGATTGGCATGATTCTGGTCGCAAACTCCTTGGGATGTACTCCTCCACCCAGTCTGAGGCTTTCATCTTGTGGATGTACTCCGGATCAGAACCCATCGAAATCACTTTGCCAGGTGAACCCTGGGGCCAGTCCTATGTCGTTATGCTCCACACGGGCTTGGACGATGAACTACCGCAATCCAGTGATCAACTAGAACCTGGGTCGACACTCACGATTCCTGGACACACAGCGGTACTCATGCAAGCATCTGTACCACTGATCGGTGAAGCCTCCGAGGCTTCCTCAACAGACAACTAAGTGACACACAACTATTGAGCGTTCACCCACAGAGCACTAGATTGATCCCATGACGAACCACACCGATTCCCTCACGACAAGGCAGATGACCACAAGACACCCAGGACTCACCCTTGCCACGAAGGCTCCTGGCCTTGCCAGAGGGATCGGTCGGATTCCCATTGTGAAGGTTGAGCCCGTTATTGAGGGTGGTGCCTATCCTGCAAAATCTGTTGTCAATGAACCTTTTCCTGTCAGCGCACGCGTCTTCCGCGAAGGACATGATTGCTTGGGTGCCAATGTCGTGCTCACTTCCCCAGATGGGCGTGAACTATCGACCCCAATGACCCAGATCTGGCCTGATGGTCTCGATATCTATGAAGCATGGGTGAGTGCTGATTCTCCAGGAGCTTGGACCTTCCGTGTCGAGGCTTGGTCTCATCCATGGAACACATGGCTCCACAATGCACACATCAAGCTCGAAGCTGGAATCGACACAGATCTTGTACTCATGGAGGGTGCAGATCTGCTTGCCCGCACCATTACCCAAGTGGAGGATCTCAACACAACAACCGCACGTTCACTGGCTGCCTATAGACAACTGTTCACCATGAAAACTGCTCCCTCCAGGGTCCTTGCCTTGGTTGAGGATGCAGACTTCCTGGGATTGATTTCTCGCTACCCGCTTCGGGAACTCATCTCTGGCAGCGCCGATTTCCCTCTATGGGTTGAGCGTGAACAGGCCCTGTATTCCAGTTGGTACGAGCTCTTCCCACGATCCGAAGGAAGCTACCAGAAAAAGGATGGGTCCTGGGTCAGTGGTACCTTCGATACCGCAGCCGAACGTTTGGAATCCATTGCTGACATGGGATTCACCGTCGTCTATCTCCCCCCCATCCATCCCATCGGACATCAGTTCCGTAAAGGCAAAAACAATAGCCTTACCCCACAAGAGGGAGACCCTGGTTCCCCCTGGGCTGTTGGTAGTGCTCAAGGTGGCCACACTGCCATCCATCCTGATCTTGGAGGGTTCGAGGCTTTTGCTCGCTTCGTGAAGAAAGCTCAGGCATGTGGGATGGAAATCGCCCTCGACTTCGCGCTTCAGGCTTCCCCCGATCATCCTTGGGTCAGCGAACACCCTCAGTGGTTTACAACTAGACTTGACGGCACTATCGCCTATGCAGAGAATCCACCCAAGAAATACCAAGACATCTACCCCCTGAATTTCGATCTGGATCCCGAGGGTCTTTACGCTGAATGCCTAAGTCTCCTGGAGTTCTGGATAGACAAAGGTGTCACAATCTTCCGTGTAGACAACCCTCACACGAAACCCGTTCAATTCTGGGCATGGCTTTTGGGGAGGATGCGCGAACTTCATCCCGAAGTACTCTTCCTAGCGGAGGCCTTCACCCGCCCAGAAATGATGCATGCACTAGGAAAAGTGGGGTTCCAACAGTCGTACACCTACTTCACCTGGCGTACAGAAAAATGGGAACTCGAAGAGTACCTCAATCAACTCAGCCGCGAGATGGCCCCCTTCTATCGCCCCAATTTCTTTGTCAATACCCCAGACATTAACCCCCTCTATCTTCAAGATGGAAACCAGGCCGGATTCGCGATTCGAGCCATTTTGGCGGCTACCATGAGCCCCAGCTGGGGGGTGTACTCAGGTTTCGAACTCTTCGAACATACCCCAGTTCCTGGTCGCGAAGAGTACCTCAACTCCGAGAAGTACGAATACCGACCACGCGACTATTCCGCAACACCCAACCTGTGCGAATTATTGACCGTACTCAACAAGGCACGACAGGATCACCCGGCACTGCAAAGGTTGCGTACCATCCACTTCCATCCCACATCCAATGATCAGATCATCGCCTATTCGAAAACCGATGGTGAGGATCGAGTTTTGATGGTGGTGAGTCTCTCCCCCATCCAGGGACAGGATGGAACAATCTACCTCGATAGAGTCGCAATGGGCCTAGAACCTGGGGCCCCTGTGAGGGTACGAGACATTCTTACAGGACAGACATGGACATGGGCCGGCGATGCCTGCGTTTCCGTCTACCCTGCTCAACCAGCCCATATTCTCGTTGTGGAACAGTGAGAATCAACCCCTAGGAGGGACAATGCCAACCTATGATCTCGCAGGTGAACTGCGCGGAACCGATATGGAAGGACTCGCATCCGGTGGAGACACAGAATTGTGGCGCCGCCTTGGCGCTCATGTCACCACCGTATGGGATTCTGATTCACAGACACGGATCCCTGGAGTCCGATTCTCGGTATGGGCCCCCAATGCCCAACAAGTCTTAGTCTCAGGTGATTTCAACTACTGGGGTGGAGACGAGATGTTGAAGCTCCCAGGAACAGGAGTCTGGTCGCGTTTCATCGAAAACAGGGGTACAGGTACCCGCTATAAGTTCAAGATCCTGGGCGCTGATGGGATCTGGCGCGAAAAAGCTGATCCCATGGCACAGTTCGCTGAATCTGACGGCAAGACAGCCTCCATCGTCTTCGACTCCACCTATGAATGGGGCGACAAGGCCTGGATGGATTACCGCGAATCCTGGAAGGCATGGGACTCCCCTGTGTCCATCTATGAGATGCATCTCGGGTCCTGGCGACAAGGCAAGGGCTACCGCGAGCTTGCTGACGAGTTGGTCGAATACCTCACCTGGCAGGGGTACACACATGTCGAGTTCATGCCTCTCGCCGAGCATCCCTTCCTAGGGTCATGGGGGTACCAAATCACTGGGTACTTTGCCCCCACATCACGCTATGGGAACCCGGATGATCTGAGGTACCTCATTGATCGCCTTCACCAAGCTGGAATCGGTGTCATCATGGACTGGGTACCAGGCCACTTCGCCACCGACGAATGGGCCCTCGTGAACTTTGATGGTACGAGCCTCTACGAACATGCTGACCCACGACAGGGGTACCATCCGGATTGGGGTACCTACATCTTCAATTTCGGACGTAACGAAGTCAAGTCATTCCTCGTCTCGAATGCTTTGTACTGGCTCACCCAGTTCCATATTGATGGATTGAGGGTCGATGCTGTGGCCTCAATGTTGTACCTCGATTACTCCCGCAATGAAGGCGAGTGGATCCCCAATGTTTATGGTGGTCGTGAGAATCTTGAGGCCATCGACTTCCTGAAGTACGTCAACCATCACCTGCACCATCGCTGCCCAGGAATCATGATGATCGCCGAAGAGTCCACCTCATTCGCTGGTGTGACCAAGCCAGTTGATCATGGCGGATTAGGCTTCGGATTCAAGTGGAACATGGGCTGGATGAACGACTCACTGAGGTACATCTCCCTGGACCCAATCTACCGCCAATGGCATCACAGCGATATTACATTCTCGACGATGTACAACTACTCCGAGAATTTCATTCTCCCCATTAGTCATGATGAGGTCGTACATGGCAAGGGATCCATGCTCGACAAGATCCCCCAAGATGATTGGCGGAAATTCGCCACCCTCAGAGCCTTCTATGCCTATCAATGGGCCTGGCCAGGAAAACAACTGATCTTCATGGGTCAAGAGTTTGGACAACGCAGCGAATTCAAAGAATCCGAATCCCTAGAATGGTGGGTCTGCGACCTGTGGGGTCACCATGGGCTACAGTACCTCTTCCATGACATGAACTCGGTCTACCGGTCTCAGAGGGCCCTGTGGCGCAAAGATCACGAGCAAACGGGATTCCGCTGGATCGTTGGTGACGACTCTTCAGCCAACATCTTCGCCTGGTTGCGTACCGATGGACAAAACCGAATGGTGGCATGTATCACGAACTTCTCTGCGACCCCCCATGAGCGCTATCGTCTCGGTCTTCCACAACAAGGAGTGTGGAAAGAGATCCTCAACACCAACTCTGGACAATACGACGGTACAGACGACTATCTCAATGGCGAGGTCACGGCAATACCCGAAGAGCACTTCGGATTCCCCAGCCACGCCGACATCAAGATTCCTGCCCTATCCAGTGTCTGGCTCGAATGGGTACCAGAACACCTCGAACATGAGGCAGTTGTACCTACGGTTGGTACCAAGGGTACAACGGGGGCAAAGACCTCTGCTGCTAAGGGATCTGCGGCGAAGACCTCCACATCTGGTACACGTACTAAGACGGTACCACAGTGAATTCTTTTCTGCTTATTCATGGCTGGTGAATGTTGAGGGCGGGGTATGTCTACCCCGCCCCCTGCGCATTTTGAGCAAGAATCAGATTTTCCCTGGGCGAGTGATTGCTGCTTTTAGATGACGAGGGAGATGGCTATGGCGAACATTATGATCGCGATAATTAGGTCTAGAATCCGCCATGCTTTCTGGGATGAGAAGAGGGGGCGCAGCCATCGTGCTCCGTATCCAAGAGCAATGAACCATAGACAACTGGCGACCATGGCTCCTAGAGTGAACCACCATTGATGGGGTCGATGGGAGATGGCTAGAGAGCCGAGCAGAAGTACCGTGTCTAGATAAACATGGGGGTTGAGCCAGGTTAGGGCTAGACAGGTCAAGATTGCCTCTCCTAGGCCTCGTGGGGTGGTGGCTTCCTCCTTGTCCAGGGACTCTCCTTTGAGGGCCCTAAATAGGGATAGGACTCCATAGGCTATGAGGAAACAGAAGCCTAACCAGGTCATGGCGGGTACTGCCCAGGTGATCGCTTTCGAGACTTGCTCTAGACCGGCTGTCCCAGCGCTGATGAGAGCGATGTCGGACAGAGCACATATCGCGACAACCCAGGCGACATAACGTTCTTGAAGGCCCTGACGTAGAACGAAAGCATTCTGGGCGCCGATGGCGACGATAAGTGACAGTCCAGCACCCAGACCTGCCACGATAATGGCGGGGATCATGTACTCAGTACTCAGAACAAGGCTGTGGCGAGATTCCGGCGCGCGGTGAGGACTTCCGGATCAGAGGGATCTTGGGTATCAAAGAGTTCAAGGAGGCGTACCCTCAACTTCTCCTTATCATCCCCAGTGGATTCTGCAATAGCAGTCGTCAGGCGTGCAAATCCTTGTGCGACTTGATTAAGGGCCACGTCAATGTCAGCTGCGTTCAAGATGGCTTCGATACTTGGGTTTTCCCCATCGGCTTGGGCAAGAAGATCCTCTGCGTTATTGCTCAAAGGCAGATCCAATCCCGCAACCCGTAGCAGCAGACCCGACTGGGCACTCCCAATCTTGGCAAGGGTGTCGCGGGGATTCTCGGCTAGAAGTTTGTCGAACTCGGCCTTTGCGCCCAGGTAATCCTCCCTCTCCATGGCCTCATAGGCGGGGGTATATCGTGGGTCCTCCTCGGGCTCCTCCCCTGGGACCTCTGTGGACCCTTGAGGTTCGGCCTTACCCAGGATCCCATTACCTGCAGCCATTTTGAGCAGTTCGGCGATAACCTTCTCGGCATCCTCTTTGGGCATGGAACCCTGCCATAGAGGAACAAGCTGGCCACCCAGAACACCGACCACCATGGGTACTGCCCTTACTTGCAAGGCTTGAACCACCTGAGGTGAGGTGTCGACGTTCATCCGACCCAGGAGCCAGGAGCCACCAGATGAGTTCGCCATGGAGGAAAGGATCTCCCCCATAGTCGTGGATTCGGGTGCCTTAGATGAGTAAAACTCAATGACAACCGGATGCTGGATGGACTTGCGTACGACTGCTTCAAAACTCGCTTCCGTCACCTCAGTGACGTAAACACCGGCGTTGGAAGCGGATGTCGTGGAAGCAAGTGCGGACAAGTCAACTGCGCCTGAAATCTGTGCCATAAGGATATTCTCTCATGGACCAGTGTCCTGCGTCGTAAGTTTGGTGGTTGCGTCATTCGTGGTGTGGGGTCGAACTGACACAGTGGTGGGGTCGAACTGAACACAGTGAAGGTGAGAATAGGCTTGCTTCTCAGGGTCGAAATAGACGAAAATGACTCCATGACTCATCCGCGTGCTGGCCTCGTTGCCCTTCCCGAAGACCTCATCGATACTGATGGACTCATCTCGGCCTATTATGACCTCACCCCCAATCCTGAGGACCCCGATCAGAAGGTTGCCTTTGGTACCTCTGGACATCGCGGGTCAAGCTTCGATGTTGCCTTCAATGAGGCCCATATCGCGTGCATCACCCAGGCTCTCATCGAATATCGAGCTTCGCAAGGTACAACCGGCCCGTTGTTTATTGCCAAAGACACCCATGGGTTGTCGATCCCTGCGTGGAAGACTGCACTAGAGGTTTTGGCGGCCAACTCCGTCACCGTTTTGTCCGACAAGGAGGATGAGTACACCCCAACCCCGGCGTTATCCAGGGCCATCATCGCCTACAACGAGGGACGTACCACGGACCTCGCTGATGGAATTGTCGTCACCCCCTCCCATAATCCTCCCCGTGATGGTGGATTCAAATACAACCCACCTAATGGTGGGCCTGCTGACACTGATGCCACAGGATGGATCGCCAATCGCGCCAATGAGCTCCTACGCAATCCCGGCCAAGTCACCAAGGCCACAACCTTGGATTCCGTCTCATGGTTCGACTTCCGTACCCCCTATTGCGAGTCATTGTCATCGGTCGTCGATATTGACGCAATCAGAGAAGCAGGAGTACGCATCGGAGCCAATCCTCTTGGTGGAGCCTCCCTACAGTATTGGCAGTACATCGCTGAGAACCTTGGCTTGAACCTTACTGTGACAGATACTCGCCTGAACCCGGACTGGAACTTCATGACTGTGGACCATGATGGCAAGATCAGGATGGATTGCTCCTCACCATATTGCATGGCCAATGTTGTTGCTGATCGGGATTCCTATGACATTTCGACAGGAAATGATGCTGATGCTGATCGTCATGGAATCGTCACCCCCGATGGTGGACTGATGAACCCCAATCATTACCTCGCTGTTGCCATTGAGTACCTCTTCACTCACCGGCCTGGTTGGGCTAGCTCCGCTGGTGTAGGCAAGACCCTGGTTTCCAGTTCCATCATTGATCGAGTCGCCTTCTCTATTGGACGCACGCTTGTGGAGGTACCCGTGGGCTTCAAATGGTTCGTACCAGGACTCATCCAAGGAACCTTAGGTTTCGGTGGTGAAGAATCAGCCGGAGCCTCTTTCCTCACCCGCGAAGGCAAAACCTGGACCACCGACAAAGACGGGATCATCCTATGCCTGTTGGCTTCCGAAATCCTAGCCATCACAGGCAAGACCCCCTCAGCCCTCTATGTTGACATGGAATCCCGCTTCGGTGCATCTTCCTATGCCCGTACCGATGCCCCTGCCAACCGCGAACAAAAAGCGCGCCTGTCCAACCTCTCCCCCGATGATGTCACCGCCACAGAACTCGCTGGCGAACCCATTACCGCTGCACTCACTGCTGCCCCCGGCAACGGTGCTGCCATCGGCGGTCTCAAAGTCACCACCGAGAACGCCTGGTTCGCCGCACGCCCCTCAGGTACAGAAAACATCTACAAGATCTACGCCGAATCCTTCCTGGGTGCCGACCATCTAGCACAGGTACAGGAGGAAGCCCGCGCAGTCGTCGACCAAGCACTTGGATAATAACAGTCTTATTACTACCACTGCCAGTTTCCAGACTTACTAAGAGTCCGCCCTGGATTCGGCGTATCAACAGGAGCATCGTAGAATGAGTCAAGATTCCGGGGAAACCGAGTCATCGTTCCAGGAATGACTTGTGTGTAGCCGAGTTCTCTTGGTCATCTATCCTCCGACTTTTAACCTCAACCACAAAGCCTTGATGGGGGTATGGTCGATCCTGGAAAAGAGTCGATCCTAGCCCGTCATCCTCTTACGAAGCTGCCTACCCGATGGAGAATCAACTGTGTGGCAATTCCCATGTGTTAAAAATGGTGCCGGGAAAATACCCGGCACCAAAATATTTATCATGTTAAAAGACTCAGTGCCCAAGCGGGTTCTGAAAGCATTCTGTTGCGCGGCCATCAGCAAGATCCCACGGCATTTGATCAGACTGCATGATCCTTTCAAAGTCATCAACCGTGAATCCGGGCCCTTCAAGGCCAACCCGAACTAGACACTCTGTGATGAGCACCTCATTCTGAATATTATCAGGATTTCTAGCCATCTTATAATAAAGGACCACAACACCTCCGTCGCTGAAAGCACATTTATTCAGCTGCTCGGATGGATCGCCACTCCCATCAATGCTTTCCACAGTCTCATATCCATAATTGTCGTATGTGACCTTAAAGCCATCTTGTTCGTAGCACCGAACAATGTCCTGCATAGCTTCCTGAAACTCCATGTCAGTGATAATTCCGTCTTTAAGAATCTCACGACCCAGCCGACTATTAGTATCATTATAATAAAACATAAAGTCGTCAGCCCAAGGGCCAGTGAATGTAACAGACTGAGTATCTTCGGAGCTCCCACAAGAAGAAAGAGCCAAAAAAGCCATGACAACCGCCAACTTTGCAGCCGTCGCAACGGTTTTAGTTCTCAAAATAACTCCTCGCATCGATTTGGTTAATTGAGTCCACAAAAGGCTCTATTTCGCCACAATCGTAGGGCTTACATAACACACAAGTGTATTGTTATAGGCCCAGTATCCAACATAAGTCCAATCACCAACGCGAGTAATCGAACTGCCAGATCTATACGCATAGGCACCTTGAGCGCAGCCACCTGTAATCATGGCACGCCCCTCATTCATGTTCATATAGCTGCAAATTGTAGCTGCCTTAGCTTCGGGAACTACGACCTCTCCAACTAAAGTTATTCCACTTATAGCAAGTAATGATGCAGCGATGATCGAGAAAATGCGTTTCTTCATATTTGCCTCCTTTTATTTATTAGTAAAGCTTCTAATTCCATGAAGCTATAGGTATAATATTAGAGTTTATTTCCATCTACCACAAACAAGATGACTAGCAAGTCAAATACAAGCTATTGATCACCATTGGTTGAGTCTTGCTGACAAAAAGATCAGATTATTCACTGAAATACGACACCTCAATTGGTGTATGGTATCATTTGAAGAAACCCTTGGAGTTATGGTGAATAGAAATGAGCATACAGCAACCAGGAAAAAGCCTGGCACCGCGCGGCACCCTTCACTATCGTCGTGCTGGCTGCTGCCATAGCATTGGGATTACTTTTGGGAATGGCAGTTGCGCCCCTAAGGGTTCCAGAGGTACTGCAATCTCCAACCCCAGTGACTGCTGCACCAGTAGTTTCGGAAGAATTCTTTGACCCACACACTGTTTCCCTGATGATTACAACACTGCCGGGTCCTCCTATAACAGTGGCGAAAACGGGCCTACTGACAAGTTCGACCTGCATTCCAGGTATGACACTCAAATCGGGTCAATCTTTCGTTAGTATCGATGGGCAACCCTTACTTGCTCTTTCAACAATCCAACCTTTATGGCGAGAGTTAGTTCTATCCTCGACAGGGTCAGATGTAAATGATTTCATAAAAGCTATTAATGCGTTAGGCGCTGGTGTTAGCGACCAATCTATTACTCGTGATGTTGTTCGAGCCTATGAGAACCTTCTCAAATCTATAGGTGGAAATCCCGGGAAATTATTTAGCATTGACCCATCTTTCTTAATTTGGCTTCCTGCACAGGAGGTCACTATTTCTTCATGTGATCTGTCAGTGGGAAAAGAAGTCACTGCAAATACAACTGTGGCAATGCTTCCTCCTGTTGTCGTTTCCGCTTCCGTGCGTGAGCTACCAAAGGAAATGATGCCAGGAGACCGACAACTAATTATGGACGGGGCAGTTCTATTAACTGACGAGTTGGGTAGAGTTACAGAATCTGAATCGCTTGCGCGCATTGCCTCAACATCCACCTACCGAAGGGCCCTTAATGGCGATGGTGATGTTACTACAACTTGGTCATTGGTGAACTCTGTCGAGGCTTGGGTGATTCCTCCTAGTGCAGTTACCGTAAACTCGACAGGACAGTCCTGCATTGTTGCCGACGGGAAACCAGTTAGCGTAAGCATTGTCGGTTCTCAACTGGGGAGATCATACGTCGTTCCCGAGGAAGCGATCAAAGTTCCAGAAATGGTTTCGTTTGATAGTACAAGCAATGCGACCTGCGGATAGTTCACCATGCAAGTCAAATTAGACAATATCGGTCATAGCTTTTCTGGACAACCATTTTTGTTTCGTCATTTGTCGCTGACTTTAGAGCCGCACCGCGTATATGCATTAGTGGGCCCTTCGGGTTCTGGTAAGAGTACACTACTGTCCATACTCACAGGATGGTTAGATCCAACTGAAGGTGCAGTGGAATACGAGGGCATTAACCGGGTCGGTTGGGTGTTTCAGAATCCTCATGGAGTTGCTCACCGCAGTGCAATAGACCATGTTGTACTACCACTTCTTGCGAGAGGTCTCTTTCGAAGTGATGCAGTACACCGAGCGAAACAACTCCTCAATGATTTTGGTTTATCCAGTGCCACCTATAGGGAATTTTGTGAATTGTCTGGTGGTGAGGCGCAGCGCCTCATGCTGGCTCGCGGAATAGCAGCACGCCCCCATCTTCTTCTCGTCGATGAGCCGACGGCACAGCTTGACATACAGACTGCACAGACTGTTGATGCATGCCTTGGAGCTTTGATCCAGCGAACAACTATTGTTGTTATTGCCACACATGCTACAAGCACACGAGAGGCTTGTTCAGACATAATTAATCTGGAGAAGTACACATGAGTTGGGTTGCACTAGAAGCCAAAGAAAACCTGGTGTCAGGCACATCGAAGCCTCTACATCTTGTCATGATGTTTGTCGCGTTTACAGTTATTGCCACAATCGTGGATCTTATGATTGTACAAGATATAACAAATGAAGCATATAAGTATCGCGATTCTGGTGCGTCAACATTTACTGTAACAAGTCCTGGTCGTGTTAACGGAGAAGTATGTGATCAACTATCCAAACTTCCTTCTATTATCGCATCAGGAGCGATTCGAATCGAGGAAGAACCTCTCGAAACTATTGTACTACCACGTGGTCCTATTGCTTCCTATGTAGTATCGGAAGGTGCTCTTGGAGTCTTCGATGTAGAAGACTCAGGCCAA
Source organism: Propionibacteriaceae bacterium (assembly GCA_031256725.1). GTDB lineage: Bacteria > Actinomycetota > Actinomycetes > Propionibacteriales > Propionibacteriaceae > WQYJ01. The sequence goes on along the minus strand of JAIRQE010000013.1, from coordinate 29,892 downwards.
GTTGGATTATTCCTTTCCAGTACAGTTGCTTCCACACTTGGAGTTAGTTCAGGTTATCCATTACTACTTAAGACTGGAACAGCCCAGGTGCAGGGCACCTACCATTGGCCTAGTGATGGTCGTAGACCAGGCTTTGATTATGCTGCACTGATTCCTATACCATCTCAAAGCCTTTTCGATGAATGCTGGGTAAAAGCATGGCCAATTCCAGAAAACATTCAGATTCTGCTGCGCTTGACGGTTAATGCCCCTAATGGAGACATGCAAATAAAGACAGACTATTCTCAAGTCAACACAACTTTGGGCACCCAGTTCACTGGGTATACGAAGCTACATCAAAGGGTTACACAGCATGCCCCTTCCTTTACATTAATTTTGGGAATAATCAATGGAATTGTTCTAGTGTGGGCACGACGGCTTGAACTTGCATCAGTTCAACATGTTGGTGTCTCGTGGCCCGCTCAACTATGGCAACTAATTATTGAGCATGGAATCTGTCTTCTAGTTGGATCAAGTATCGTCTTAGCCATAGATGCAGTCGTCATCAACCATTTGCTCCCAATGGACATGGATACGCTCTGGGAGATAGCAGCAAGGGTTCTTTTGTGTGGTTTTTTTGGTGTTCTCTTGGGTACGGTCATAGGTTCCCACCGAATAAAGGCAAATAATTTATCTAGATACTTCAAAGCAAGATGAGTTATCAGGTTGTAATTATATTTCCAGTGTAGTAGCCTTCATGACAGCAGTACCCACGGCTCGTGTTGCTCGCTGATGCACGTAAAGACTGATGCCAACCATAGTTTTGACTGGATTCAGTGGGCTTAACGTGACCGCGAAACCACTTTAACGAAACTTATGCAGGACCTCACACATATCCCGTCCTAAGAACCGTCGTCGAGATCCTGGGCTTCTGCGACGGCTCGTACACCTGCTCGTTGAATGACTTTCTGGATGGTGAGGTCTCGGCGATTGGGGTCAGCCACATATGTGATCTCCCGTAGTCCCTGGGATTCAGCCGCGGACTCAAAGGTGAAATGCCCGTAGTTGAGCATCATCCCCCAGAAGGGTTGGAGTACGGCGATATCCAGGATTCGCGACAGTGGCATGGTGGCGATGTGCCGCTCGACAATTCCATGCACCCGAAAAACACGCATATTGGTGATAACGAAGCGATCCATGGACTGTACGTGAAAATTCCATAAGCCAATAAAAGACAGGACTAGCCCAACAACCACCATGAGGTACCACCAGGATCCAAGGAGGAAAGAAGTCACCATCATGGCAATGCCAACGACGGCAATGAGGGTCGGGAAAAGCATGCAAACCGGATGTTTGACCACCTCATCAACGATTTGTTCCCCCTCATCTACAAGGAGATAGCGTTCAACATCGGGGGCAAATAGAGAGGGACGAGATCCCATCTACCCCCCCTTGGAGACCAGTGCCTCAAAGAAACGGATGAGGGAATCAAAGGCCCCAAAGAAGGTACGAACCGCCGCAGCTGACTCTTCGGGACGGGTGAAGACATAGAAGATCACGAAGGCAATGATGATAACACCGACTATCCGGGTGATCCATTTCCACATGGAAGGGCCTTCTTTCGCTAAGTTTCCTTCGTCTATCATGCCCGAATACACACAAGGAATCCCGCTTCATAGTCCGCGTGTCTTCAATAGTCCGCGTGTCTTCAACAGAGTTCCTGGATGTGTTTATACCGCGAGATGGGGCTAGCTTCTGCCACCATGAGTGTGTAAAACTAGTGGGCATGGAGAACTCAGATCTTTTTACTTGTATTGACCACATTGGTTATGCCGTCCTAAACCTTGACGACGCTATTGCCTTCCACACTGAGGTACTCGGATTCCGTGTCCTTCACCGAGAAACGAATGAGGAGCAAGGTGTCGAAGAAGCCATGCTTGGTACAGGCGACCAGGTGAGGGAAGCCGCCCAAGTACAGTTGCTTGCCCCATTGTCCGAGGATTCAACCATCGGAAAGTTCATTGCTTCCAATGGCGGTCGCGGTGGAATCCAACAGGTGGCCTATCGTGTGGCCGACATTGACCATGTCAGTGAAGTTCTGCGTTCACGCGGAGTACGCCTACTGTACGAAACCCCAAAGATTGGTACAGGCGGCTCGCGCATCCAATTTGTACATCCGAAAGACACCGGCGGAATCCTTCTTGAGATCGTCGAACCGTCACAGGATTCCCACTAGATCGACATAATCAAGTAGACTCGCTTTAGTTGTGGTTTTAAGGCCACGACGCGAGTTCTGCTGACTCTTGAGGAGTGCATTCATGTCTACCAATCAAGGATTGGACCTGTTCGACGACAACGCGACTGCTGCTGGTACCTTCCAGACGCAGATGCGTGGCTATGACAAGGTACAAGTTGATGCCTATGTCCGTGGACTTGAGGAGAGAATCGTCTCTCTTCGTCATCGTCTCACACAGGTAACAAAGGAAGCTGCCGCAGTCGCTGAGCAAGCCCAACAGGCCCAGCAACAGCAAGGCGGAGCACCTGCAAGTACGGGTGAAATCGAAGTGGATCGCCTCTCTGGCCATGCTGCCCAGATTCTCCATGCCTCCCAGGCTAAGGCTGACGAGATCATGTCAACAGCCATGCGTGAAGCTCAAAGGATTACCGCAGAGGCAACGACTGCAGCCCAGGAGCTCCGTTCTGCTGGTCAACGCGAAGTAGACGGTCTGCGCTCGACAGCGATGGAGGATCTGACTCAGATGCGCGAGCAGCAGATGAGAGAGATCCAAGGAATCTTGGATCGCTCTAAAGCTGATTCCGATGCCTCTCTCGCAGCAGCTCAAGGTCATGCTGAGGCTCTCGTTGCCCAAGCTCGCCAAGAAGCTCAAGCTATTGTTGAGAGTGCCCAGCGCCATGCCACGCAGCTTCACAATGAAGCTGAACTCGCCATTACCCAGTCTTTGGCAACTGCTCAGACCTCCCGCGACACCCTTGTTTCTGAGGCTCACAAGTCTCTTGAGGAATCCCAGGCCGCCAAGGCTGCTGCTCTCGCAGAGATCGCTGCACGTCAAGAAGCGGCTGCCTCCAAACTTGCGGAGGAAACTCAACTGGCTACGAATATCCGTAATACTGCTGTTGCCGAAGCTGAGCAGATCCGTCGCGATGCGACCAACCAGGCCCAGCAACTGCTCACTACCACGCGTCGTGAGATCGCTGATATGCAACAGCAGGTAACCCTTGAAGCCTCCAATCGCCGTAGCAAACTTCAAGCAGACATCACCGCTCTTCAGCAGCGCAAACGCTCCCTCACCCAGCAACTGGGCAACCTCTTTGGTTTGGGTAATGCCGCTGCTACACAATTCAGTGAAGACGAATGGGCTGAGTTGCCTGAGGTGAGCTTCCCCACTGACGAGGGCGCTGCAGCAACAATCGCTGAGGTTGTTGAAGAGGTGAAAGCTGAACTTTCAGCCGAACTGGATCAGGATGCCGCTGTCGTCGTTGATGAAACAGCTGCTGAGGCTCTCAAGGAGACAATCATGGAATCCGTGGTTGCTGCTGTGGAGGAAACCGCTGCAGAAGCTGCTCCTGTAGTCGAGGCTACTCCTGAGGTTCATCAGGGCTAGAATAAGCGATCTTCGCTCGGTTCTATTCCTCGTAGTTCGTCATAATCAATGGCCACACAGTGGATTCCTCGGTCCTGGGCGAGTACCCGTGCCTGAGGCTTAATGATTTGTGCAGCAAAGATTCCTTCAACCCTACCCAGAAGAGGGTCACGTCGAAGAAGCTCAAGGTAGCGGGTCAACTGCTCAACCCCATCAATCTCTCCGCGCCTTTTCACTTCAATGGCAACATATGTTTTCGCTGTTGATCGACACATCAAATCAACTGGTCCAATAGCGGTGGGGTACTCCCGTTGTACCAAGCTCAAATCGGCTCGAAGACGTTCAGGATGAGCGGCAAGCAACTCTTGAAGATGTTTCTCAACCCCATCCTTCTCTAATCCTGGATCTGTACCAAGCTCATAGAGGCTATCCGACTCCACGTCTTTGATCAGGATTCTCAAAAGATCGGAACCCTTGTTTGTGACAGTCCAGATTTCGTGCAGACAGTCATCGTCTGGTTCATGCTCAACCACCATGCTACAGGGGGCAGCCATCCAATTCAGGGGCTTGTAAGCTCCCCCGTCGCTATGAATGGAGACTGACCCATCGGACTTCACCATCACCAGCCTCTTGGCCATCGGTAGATGGGCTGTGAGTCGCCCGGTGTAATCCACCTGACAGGTGGCAATGAGTAGGCGCATGAATGGCTAGTTCAAGGTGACTGATGTGATCCCACCACCAACATTGGGCGGGCTTCCCATGGCGTTCGATGGGTCTTCGACACCGCCAGCCACGATCCCGTTCATGATGACCTCCATGGAAGCCTTATCAACCGTACCCATAACCACATAGGCTGGGTCGAGCTGAATCCCCTCAGCGATCATGATGAAGAATTGTGATCCATTAGTATCTGGGCCAGCATTAGCCATTGCGACAGTGCCCATGGGATAGGTTTCCGTACCCGTGAGTTCGTCTGCGAAAGAATAGCCAGGCCCGCCACGACCTGTGGCTGTGGGATCCCCACACTGGAGTACGAAGCCAAGCGCCAAGCGATGGCATTTGGTGTCATCAAAGTAGCCTTGCTTCACCAAAGACTCGAAGGAACCAACTGCACAAGGAGTTTTTGCACGATCCAAGGTCATCGTGACATCACCAGCTTCCATGTGCAAGGTTGCCGACAGTACACCTGTGGTCGCTGGGGTCGATGGTGGCAGTTCAACAGTCTTGGCTGCAGGTCCATCAGGTGTATATACACAGGTCACTGCATCGCCTTGAGGGCTATCCACAGGAGGAGCCTCGGTTTGTGTGGGCTCTGAACAGCCCGACAGACCAACAGTTACAAAGAGAATCGAAATGATTAAATGCTTGGCTTTCATGAACTACCTTCCCATATTGCTAGGCTGTCATCTATGGTGAACCTAACTCGGATATATACCCGAACCGGAGACAAGGGTACCACAAGGCTTGCGAATAATTGTGAAGTATCTAAGTCAGATCCACGTATTGAAGCCTATGGTACCGTCGACGAGACCAATTCTTTGATCGGCATTATCGTGGCCCTTGGTGAGTTAAGCCCTGAGGTCTCAACAGTCCTCATGAGGATTCAAAATGATCTCTTTGATTGTGGTGCTGATCTGTCCACCCCCATGGATATCGACGGCCCAGCTTTGAGGGTCGAATCCGAGTGGGTCGACCAACTTGAATCCTGGTGTGATTCTTTCGGAGCCGATCTTCCGCCCCTTCGATCTTTCCTTCTCCCTGGAGGTACACCAGCCGCAGCCTATCTCAACCTCGCCCGTACAGTTGTACGCCGCGGGGAGAGAGCCGCTTGGGAGGCCGCAAAAACCCATGAGGTGAACCCAATCGCCATCCAATACCTTAATCGCCTCTCAGACCTCTTATTCATTTTAGGGCGCTATATCAACCTCCAAGCCAACAAGGACGAGGTACTCTGGGTACCTGCCCAATCACGAGGGGCTGGCTAGGTGGCACGCAGAATTTCCAAACATACCCGTCCTCCACGACCTCTTGGCTCTAGTCATCCCCACGCTGAGACGAAGAGCGATGGTCGTTGGATCGTACGCCCTGTCGCTGGGGCAACAGCTACTAAGGTGTATCGGTGTCCTGAATGCTTGACATCCATCCCTGAAGGCACTGCGCACATTGTTGCCTGGCCTGATACCCCCAGCCTTGGATCGGATCGCGCTGTTGATGACCGCCGCCATTGGCATAGCGGATGTTGGCAGAGGCGATCATGATTCTTACCCCCATGGGATCTCCCCCCTATCGTTTCCTCTTTCTGCATGGCCTGTTTGGTCGTGGACGCAATTGGACGGGAATAGCTAGACAGCTTCAGCCCTTCTCATCTTTGATGGTTGACCTCCCCAATCATGGTGACTCACCGTGGACTACGCATTTTTCCTACAGTGATATGGCTGAAAGCCTCGCTGGGCTTCTATCCACCCTAGACAAACCGGTATGTCTCGTGGGCCACTCCATGGGTGGGCGTCTCGCCATGTTGACTGCCCTGACCCACCCTGAGAAGGTGGAACGCCTTGTTGTGGAAGACACCCAACCTATATCCATACTCGACAATGACCTGCAAATCTATGCGGATGCCATGACTCAACTCCCCCGAGCACTTTTGGGCTCTCGGAAAGAGGCCAGAGAAATCCTCTATAGAAGTATCCGTGATGAGCGTATCCTTGACTTCCTCCTTCAGAGTCTCAGATTGGACTCTCAAGGCGAGTGGAAGTGGATTTTCAACCTTGAAGTACTGAGGCGGGATCTCGCTCATGTGGGTACATGGCCTGAAATCTCAGGAGTCTATGATCGCCCAGTCATGTGGATCACAGGAAGTGAATCCACACACGTCACCCCAGATCCCTCATCAATGAAGGCCCTCTTCCCTCTCACTCGCCACATTCGTGTCAAGGGAGCCAGCCATTGGGTACACGCAGATGAACCTGAGATCTTCGCTGGTGCTCTACGCCAGTTCGTCACCTAAGGTCAACACCAGGTTGCGATCCCCGTAGATCCCATCGATACGGGCAACAGGGGGCCAGTACTTACTGGGTTCACCACCCAATGTTGGTCCTGATGGTACTCCTGCAGGGAAACAGGCTTCTTCGCGAGAATAAGGATGATCCCAATCCTCTAGGAGACGATGTGCAGGGTGGGGAGCATTGTGAAGTGGATTATCTTCAGCCGGCCATCTCCCCTCAGCAACCCCATCAATCTCTGCGCGAATAGCAATCATTGCGTCACAGAAACGATCCAGTTCTTGGAAAGATTCCGATTCCGTGGGCTCAACCATGAGGGTACCTGGAACGGGGAAACTCATCGTGGGTGCATGGAATCCATAGTCGATCAACCTCTTCGCCACATCGTCAACACTCAGACCTGCATCATGGGTGATGGATCGAAGATCAAGGATGCATTCGTGGGCAACTCTAGAGTTTGCGCCTACATACAGCGTCGGGAAAGCATCTTTGAGACGAGTCGACACATAGTTGGCTGCAATAATCGCATCAACTGTGGCCCTTCGGAGTCCCTCTGCTCCCATGAGAGCGATATAGGCATAGGTAATCGGAAGAATACCAGCTGAACCATAGGGTGCTCCCGCCACAGCACCTTCTGAGCCCCCCAGAAGTTCATGTCCAGGCAGAAACTCAGCCAGATGGTGTTTCACAGCCACAGGGCCCACCCCAGGGCCGCCACCACCATGTGGAGAGGCAAAGGTCTTGTGCAGGTTGAGATGGCTGGCATCAGCACCCAGGTCTCCTAGGCGTACTAAGCCCACAAGAGCATTGAAATTGGCTCCGTCGACATAGACCTGGCCGCCGCCAGCGTGTACTATCTCGGAAATCTCACGAATCGTGGTTTCAAAGACACCATGGGTGGAGGGATAGGTGACCATCACTGCGGCTACCTGTGAAGGATAGGTTTCCATCTTGGCCTTGAGATCATCAAGGTCCACAGACCCGTCTGCTCCCACAGCCACGGGTACCACTGTCAGCCCAGCCATGGCTGCTGAAGCCGCATTTGTACCATGTGCTGAGGTGGGGATCAGGCATATCCGACGGTCAAAGTCTCCCCTAGCCTCGTGGTACCTTCTCATGGCCATCAGCCCTGCAAACTCACCCTGAGAGCCAGCATTGGGCTGGAAACTCAAGGCATCGAACCCCGTAATCTCGACAAGCCATTTAGTGAGATCGTCCATCATCATCTGGTAGCCGATCGCATCCTGAGGTGTCGCATAGGGATGGATGGATGCAAAGCCTTCCAGACTGATGGTCTCCATGGCTACAGCAGGGTTGAGCTTCATCGTGCAGGAACCCAAGGGAATCATCCCCCGATCCAGAGCGTAATCCTTATCTGCCAGGGTACGCATATAACGCATCATTGATGTTTCTGAGCGGTAGCTGGAGAAAACCGGGTGGTGAAGGAAATCCATCTGCCTCGTATGATCGCCAAGATGATTTCTTGGTTCACCAGAATCAGCTAAGCCAAAGACCTCTGCCAGGGAATCCATGACCTCATCAGAGATCCCCTCACCAAAGGTCACTCCCACACAATCATCGCTCACTTCTCTCAATCCAAGACCGAAGACCCGTGCCCGAGCAACAAGATCCCTAGCATGTCCACGTGATTTGAGAACAACGGTGTCAAAGAAATCCTCGCTCACCAGGGAATATCCTGAAGCCACAGCGGCGTCAGCAAATCGTGAAGCTTGGGTGTGAATCTTTTCTGCAATGTCACGCAACCCCTCAGGCCCATGCCAGATTCCATAGAATCCGGCAGCAACCGCTAGGAGGACTTGGGCCGTACAAATATTGGAGGTGGCCTTCTCACGGCGAATATGTTGCTCTCGTGTCTGGAGAGACAACCTGTATGCTGTCAGGCCATCAGCATCCTTGGATTGCCCTACGAGACGACCGGGAATCTGGCGTTCAAGACCTTGTCGTACGGCTATGAAACCCGCCGAAGGCCCGCCGTACCACAGAGGAATCCCGCAACGTCCCGCAGATCCAACAGCCACATCGGCTTCCCAGGCTCCAGGTGGACTGATCATCGTCGCAGCCAGAAGATCCGAGGTTGCAACAACCAAGGCGCCCTTAGCATGGGCGGCCTGGGTTATGGCCCTCAATTCTGCTTGCGAGCGAAGCTCACCTTGAACACCCATCTGTGCAAGAACCACACAGAAGGGATCAGAGGCCTCAATTGCGGAAGCAAGATCTTCGCAGACCTTAATGGGTATTCCTATAGCCTGCGCACGGGTACGAACAACATCAATACTTGTGGGAAACACACGAGAATCGATAAGACAGGTTTCTCCATTTTTCACACTTCGTCGTGCCAAAGCGACTGCTTCAGCAACTGCGGTTGCTTCATCAAGAAGGGAAGCGCTGGCGATGGGAAGAGCCATGAGATCAGACACCATCGTTTGGAAGACCATGAGTGCCTCAAGACGACCCTGAGAAATCTCCGGTTGATAGGGAGTATAGGCGGTGTACCAGGCCGGATTTTCCAGGATATTTCTCCTGATAACTGCAGGTGTCACAGTGGGCCAGTAGCCCATTCCGTACATGGGTACAACCTTGGCATTGCGGGAAGCCAAATGAGCCAGCGTTTCTCCAACCTCGACTTCGCTTCGAGCCGACGGCAGTTTGATGCGATGTATCGCAAGGATTTCTGGTGGCAAGGCTGAAGAAATGAGGTCTTCTGGACTGCTGGCGCCTATTACTGCTAAAGCCTTGGCACGATCATCCTCGTTCATGCCGAGGTGTCGATCTAGAAAAGACATTCTAACCCTTTCACAAGTGTCTACCTCATGATATAGGACACAAGGTCTATGCAGTTCGTCGGGCTTGACGTCTCTGGCTCAACTCATCAATCCACACCTCATCGGCACGATTCGTAGGAAGTTCGACTAAGGTACCTTCGATGTCATGCCAGACCCCAGCAAGATCAATGGCAAACATCGCTTGGCCTCCCTTAACGAGATCAATGATCTCGTCATCCTGGGTACATTCAAAAACAGAGGTACCATCGGAGACTAAAGTGATGGCTGTAATATCGATCTGGCCACGTGAGCGTAGATGAGAGATCGCCAAACGGATCTGCTGTAGGGAGATACCCGTGTCAATGAGTCTTTTGATGACCTTCAGGAACAGAAGATCCCTGAAACTATAGAGTCGCTGGGTACCTGACCCCTCGGCGATTCTGATTTGTGGTACCACTAAGCCTGTACGGGCCCAATAATCGAGTTGGCGATAGGTGATCCCCACTGCCGCACATGCGACAGGTCCCCTGTACCCCACATCTTCACCTACTGCGGAGAAGTCACCCTCAAAAAGAGCCTCTTGGCTAAAATCACCTGCGTCGTTCATGACCCGCCTTTCTGTGAAACAACGCTATGCGAGAACCTGGCTGGATTCAACGATGGATAGAGAATACGGCGTGGCGATAAAATCCCTCAATCGCAGAGTCAAACACCGATTTTCAAGGCATTATGTCGAGGTTCGATCCTCAAAAACTCTCAACCATCACTGAAGATTGATCTTAAGAATGGTCCAAACCAACCTGTAAGAGAGCTGCATGGGCTTGGACCACAACCTCAGCAATTTCTAGGGTTGCCCTGCGGGCAATCTCTGGACGTCGTGCATAGGAAGCGGCAGCCAAAAGGATGAGTTCCACTTCCCTATCTGCGGCAGATTTCAGCACCCTCAGTTGGCGTGCTTCAATCCCTAGAGGAGCCAGGGTGACCGCGACCTTAGCCAAGGTTAAAGCCTCCCAGCCATAGAAGGAGGTACCACGGCGTAGTCGGATGATCCCCTGCCTCTCCAATTCAATCAGACTGGCTTCAGGTAGGCCCGTACGGCTTAGAAGTTCCTCCCGACTAAGACGAATCGGAGGATGCTGGCCACCCACTGATTGTTCATGGGAGACTGGTTTGGGTGGCTCCAGAGGCTCTGGGGCGGCAGGCTCAATACCTTGATCAATGAGTTCAAGGTTCTCTCGGATGACTTTGAGAGGAAGATAATTGTTCTTTTGAGCATTCAAGATATAGCGCAGACGCTCAATGTCTTCCTTGGAGTATTTCCTGAACCCTGAGGGAGCTCGCTCAGGATCAAGGAGGCCTTCGGCCTCCAGGAAACGAATCTTAGAGATGGAAACATCCGGGTACTCGGCCTTGAGCAGGCTCAGGACCTTCCCTATAGCGAGTCCCGGACTCGTCATTATTCGGTCCCAGATGATCCGATGAAGATGATCATCTTGTACTTGCCGATTTGAACCTCATCACCGCTGCGGAGGATTTGCGAATCCTTGAGCAGTTCCCGATTCACATAGGTACCATTGAGTGATCCGAGATCTTCAATAAGTATTGAACCCTGGTCCCTCGTGAATCCAACATGCGCCCGTGACACAGTGACATCGTCAAGGAAGATATCCGAGTCAGGGCTTCGTCCAGCCACACTGCGATCCTGGTCAAGAAGGTACCGTGCTCCCACTCCAGGCCCCTTCATGACCACAAGAAGAGCAGAACCGACAGGAAGCGCTTCAATGGCAGCAATATCGTCACTGTTGAGTTCATTAGTCAGGGTCGTGTCATCCACAATAGGCATCGTGGTAGTGGACTCCCCCACGTAAACTCTCTCGCCACAATGCGAGCAAAACCGAGCATCGTCGGTCATCTCGAACCCACATACGGGGCAAGTAATCATGGGCACTCCTTCGGTATGGGCGCGTGGCTACCAAGGGTTAGTCGAGTTGACTAGTATACGCGCCAGAGTCGAGTAAGTTATCAAGTTGCGAGGTTTCGGCAAGTTGAATCTCAAAAATCCACCCAGCGCCATAAGGATCTTCGTTAACGAGTTGAGGGGATCCATCCAACTCTTTATTGACATGACAGATCACACCAGAAACAGGGGCGAAAACATCTTCGACCGCTTTGGTTGTCTCAATTTCAGCAACAGAGTCCCCTGCAGCAATCTCGGCTCCCACTTCGGGCAAGGAGATGTACGAGATCTCCCCCATAGCCTCGACAGCATAGGCGGTGACTCCTACACGAACAACCGTGTCGTTTCCAGTCTTCACCCATTCATGATCCTTGGTATATCCCAGATCCTCTGGATAGTCAGCCATTGCTCCTCCTTGGTTACTGAGGCTCAGTTCACATTCTTGCGCATCTGAGCTCGCCTGTTTGCACCTCTACTAAGCGTGTTAGTTATTCGCGGGACGGAAAACTGGTGTCCTGCGAATAAACCACACACCTTGGTACATGTATAGGATACCGGCCCACCAGTAGAAAAAGGTCCCCCATAAGACTACTGCCCATCCCAGAGCCCCAAAGATTTGGGCTCCAGTAATGACCTGCTCCCCTAAGAGAACAAAGGGGAAGGCATAAAGAAGACAGAAGGTAGCGATCTTGCCCAAGAAATGAACAGGCAGGGAGGCGTACCCTCTGGCTCGCAGGGATGGGATCAAGGTTGCCAACATGACATCTCGGGCAATAAGAACCACAACCAAGGCCCAGGGCAAAACATCCCTCATCGCTAATCCAAGGATGATGGCCAAGATATAGAGTCGATCTGCAATGGGATCAAGGACCTGACCTACTCGCGAGACTTGTTTCCAGGTACGAGCGAGATAGCCATCGAAGAAGTCCGTGATCCCTGCGATAACAAGCACCAAGATGGCCAGTACATCGGCTTTCGGCCCCAAAAGAAACCATAGGAATACTGGGATTCCTGCCAATCGAATAAAACTCAGGATATTTGGTACCGTCAGGATGCGTGTGGTGTCATAGCGGGGAGTTGTTTCGGTGGGGACCATAGGGGTCTCAGCTGCAGATCGATTCCTTATCACTGGGCACCCCACTGATCTACAAGGATTTGACGAGTCTCACCAAGAAGTTGAGGCAGCGCTTTGGTTTGGGCAATGATCGGAAAGAAGTTCGCATCACCCGACCACCGTGGTACCACATGTTGATGGAAGTGGTCAGCGATTCCTGCCCCTGCACGCCCCCCTTGATTGATCCCAATATTGAAACCCGCGGGATCTGAGGCTCGCCGAAGAGTATGCATGGCTTCCTGAGTCATCTTGGCCACCTCGATCACCTCATCATCGTTCAGATCAGTGTAGTAGCCCACATGGCGATAGGGACAGATCAGCAAATGTCCAGGGTTATAGGGATAAAGATTCAGCACAGCGAAGCAGGTTGCACCCCGCGCGACAATCAAAGCATCGGCATCCTCGCGAGTTGGTCCACTACAGAAAGGGCAGGAGTTATCATCAGAGGCTAGTGACTCGACGTAAGCCATGCGATGCGGAGTCCACAGTCTCTCCATACCATCCCGGGCCCCAGCGAAATTGCCTCCAGGTTGAGTGTCAACGAAATCCACTATTACTTCCTCTCAGCAATGGTTTGGATGATCTCGTCGATCGCTTCTCGGATGGGGATTCCATTTTTTTGTGTTCCATCACGGTAGCGGAAGGAAACAGCCCCTTTAGCCTCATCTTCGCCACCAGCAATAAGAATAAAAGGCACCTTCGACCGTGTCGCATTACGGATCTTCTTCTGCATCCGGTCTTCAGAATCGTCCAATTCCACTCGTACTCCACGAGCCTTCAAGGTATCCATGATACCACCGAGGTACTCATTGAAATCGGCTGCAACTGGAATCCCTATGGCCTGTACTGGACTCAGCCACGCCGGATAAGCACCCGCATAATGCTCTGTCAGTACTGCAAAGAATCTTTCCATGGAACCGAAGAGTGCTCGGTGAATCATGACTGGTCGTTGATGGGAACCATCGGATGCGGTGTACTCCAATTCGAAAAGCTCTGGGAGGTTGAAATCCAACTGAATCGTGGAAATCTGCCAGGTTCTCCCAATGGCATCCTTGACTTGAACGGAGATCTTCGGGCCATAGAAGGCGGCTCCGCCTGGATCTGGAATGAGGGTCAAACCAGATTCTTCACCAACCTGACGTAGGGTCTCGGTTGCAGCCTCCCATACCTCATCATCACCAACACATTTCTCGGGATTCTTGGTTGATAATTCCAGGTAGAAGTCATCAAATCCGTAGTCACGCAGGAGATCTAGAACAAACTTGAGCAATGAGGCCAACTCATCTTTCATCTGTTCACGAGTGCAATAGATGTGCGCATCATCCTGGGTGAAGCCGCGCGCCCTCAACATCCCCTGAACCACACCAGACTTCTCATAGCGGTAGACGGTACCAAACTCGAAAAGCCTGAGCGGAAGTTCCCTATAGCTGCGCTGACGGGAACGGAAAATGAGGTTATGCATGGGGCAATTCATGGGCTTAAGGTAATAATCCTGCCCCTGCCGTTTGATGGTCCCATCCTCGTTGAGTTCCTCATCCATACGCATGGGTGGGTACATCCCATCTTCGTACCACGCCAGATGCTGAGAGATCTCAAAAAGTCGCCCCTTGGTGATATGTGGGGTGTTCACGAAGCTATAACCAGCCTCCACATGGCGCTGGCGGGAGTACTGTTCCATCTCCATACGGATGATTCCGCCCTTAGGATGGAAGACTGACAGTCCTGGACCAATCTCTTCTGGAAAACTGAAAAGATCTAACTCAGTACCGAGTTTGCGATGGTCCCTTTTTGCAGCCTCCTCCATACGGGTCTGATAGGCGACGAGATCCTCTTTGGAAGCCCACGCTGTTCCATAAACTCTCTGAAGGGTGTCATTCTTCTGGTTGCCCCGCCAATAAGCCGCAGAGGTCTTTGTGAGAGCCACAGCTGTGATGTAGCCAGTATGGGGAACGTGAGGTCCACGACAGAGGTCCTTCCAGGCAACGGTCCCGTCGCGGCGCACATTGTCATAGATGGTGAGTTCTGAGCCGCCCACCTCAACTGAGGCACCTTCCTCATCTCCAGCATTACCCTTGTCACGGATGAGTTCCAGCTTATAGGGTTCGCCTGCTTCCTCCAGGAAGGCCTCTTCCTCAGTAACCACACGTCGTACAAATTTCTGCCGCTCTTTGATGATTTTAACCATACCTTTTTCGATGGCCTTGAGATCCTCTGGAGTGAGCGGATCTACACGGAAGTCATAGTAGAAGCCATCGGTAATCGGAGGTCCGATTCCTAGCTTGGCATCCACAAAGATCTGTTGAAGAGCTTGGGCTGTCACATGGGCAGCCGAGTGTCGAATGATCGATAGCCCTTCCTCACTGGTGGCTGCCACAGGTTCAGCCAGGTCACCCTCGCTAAGGGGGGTAGCAAGGTCGACAGTTGTTCCATTTAGGCGCATGGCAACGACTGAACGGTCGTCGCCGTAGAGGTTCAGGCCGGTAGTACCCTCATCCACCACCTGTCGTACTTGGTCACTTCCTTGGGCAAGGACGATAGAGATGGACATGGGGCTCCTTTCCAGCGGCGACAAACCTGGCCGCGCACATAGACTATTCTGCCCGATTCCTTATTGACTTGTCGCCCCTACTCACCAGTAGTGAGCAGGTTAAACCAATTTGGCTTCACCCATGGAAAGGTCAAGCACTGGCTCACTCGATAATTTTGAGATGTATCACACCATAATCGTAGGCCTTACGACGGTAAACCACAGAGGGCAATTTAGTGTCAGCATCAACATAGAGGAAGAAGTCATGTCCGACTAATTCCATCTCGTCTAGGGCTTGAGCAAGAGTAAGCGCTGTGGAGCAGAAGAGCTTCTCACGTACGACCATAGGGCCGTCGCCTTGGATTTCCAGGCCACCGACTTTCTTCACAGCAATCGGTGGTTCTGTTGGTTCAACTGGTGGGAGTACTTCAAGAGCAGGTTCAGTAAATCCTACTTTGCGAAGGTTGCGATGGGTACGCCTGCGATCTTGAGCCTTACGTAAACGGGTCTTGAGATGATCAAAGGCCTCGTCGAAGGCTTGGGACTTCTCGTCAGCGATCGCTTCAGCCCTGACAACTGGGCCCTTTCCAATCAGTGTGATCTCGACTCGTACCACTTCACCCGATCCACGGGCCTCAGCTTGGGCGTGTATTTCAGCGCGGATAACCTTGTCGACTCGGGAATCTAACTCTGCCATCCTCCTTGCAACCTGTTCTCGAAAGCTATCAGTAACCTGAATCCTTCGGCCGGTAATGGTGACGTCCATGATTCCTCCTTCAATTGTGAGCCCCCGTATTGGGGATATGCCTAGGTTAGCCTGAGCTGTCAAAAATCGGAAGATGCGCCATGGTTTCCACTACATTTTTCGTTGTTTCCTACGTAACCAGTGTCCACGGATCGGGATGACTAGATCGCAGATCTCAACGAGGTCGCAGCAATAGTCGCCAATCCTAGAGGAGTTCTTCCTTGTACCCCCAAAGCTCGAATGCCTTCAGCGAGGCTGGCTCCGGTCGTAACCACATCGTCAACCACAACGATCCACCCACTAGAGTTCACCTCTTTAGCTTCAAGTGACCCGTGAAGATTGCGGTGCCTCTGTTCGGTGGTCAAACTTCCTTGATCTGAAACCTTGCGTCCATGCTTGAGTGCTCGGACAACCGACAGACTCAATCCTGCTCTTCTCAGAACACGAGTCGAGGTCACAGCCAGGCGGTACGTGAAATCCAGTCCGCGCTCTCGTACTGCTGAAGGGGTTGACGGAATTGGCACAAGAATCCCAGGCCCACATGGTTGACAATGGTCAACCAGGCCAGCCACTGCCAGAGCGAGCCGGAAACCCAATAAGGTGATTCCGTCCCAACGATGGTGGTCCTTGGCCTGGGAGATCACCCGAGTCACAGGAGCGACATAGGCTCCAGCGGACCACAGTGGTAGATCAATTCCATGACGAGTGTGGGGACCCACCCGGCCAGCCATGATGGTGGAGGTACATCGGTGGCAAATCCTGGATCCGGGCAATTCGCATCCAGGACAGACCCCACATAGGAGAAGGTCTGCTGCCGCATCAACAAGGTTCACATCATTGACTATGACGGGATTACCGCAAAACTGTCACAGTTGCCAGGATTTTCTTCGAAAATCCACTAGATCCTTAGGGAGGAAGTGCAACCGATGTCAGAGCATCGGTTTCAGGGCGAGTCCAGTGGTACCCGTCTTGGTAGAACCATGCACTCCCTTGTACATCCAAGACGATGATCTGGGGGCCAGCATCAGTAGCTCGTACCACCATCTGCGTTGAATCCCATGCTTGGGGTTGTCCCCACTCTTCTACCCCGAGTCCGTCTATATCGGTGAAGAAGACTCCTGGATGGCTGCCACCTGTACTACCCAAGACGACCAGTGAGGATGGCCCCATCCATCCCATATCCACGATGGATCGGATAGGGGAACTCTCCCATGTGAGTCGAATAGGTTTCCATGAGATGATCGCCGCAGGTACCTCCTGCTCGTAAACAATCATGGCAATCCCCAATTCCATTCGGGATCCTTCAGAGGCTTGATCAGCCTCCCTCAACATGAGGATTCGATGACCATCGGGAGCCACTTGGAACCCACGGATCTCCATCCCATTCAGGGTCGAAGCATCGATGGTGACCACGGTATCCGGTGTGATCATTGATAGAGTGTTTCTGCCGTCGTGAGAGGCGAAGGCCCAAAGATTTCCTCGCGAATCATAGTGTGGTCTGAGCAGACCTGCTGTTTGGATCCTCACTGCTGGAGGATCACCATGGATCTTCCCCACAAGCAATGAGTCATCAACCACTCCTGCGATCTCTGTCATGGATTCGCTCACTGCGAAGGACCTGATCTGGCGTGGAGTCGTACCCCAGTCCCCTTCAACAGGGATGACTTGGTTATCCACGAGAGTAGCAACCAGGTTATTTCTCACCATCGACAGGGTACGACGCGGCCCAGTACTATCCGAAGGATCATAAGCCTGAGCAGCAGAGACTGGGATTGATCTGTCGGCTGTGGCCCCCATCAGGGGTAATGGTGAGCCCTCGCATGTAAGGCGAATCCTGTCCACCCCAGGCAACTCCCTCATGGTGGCCGCGATTTCTATAGCAAGGGTGGTCGCATCCTCTATGGATAATTTGAGTGCCCCTGGAGATAGGGGGATTTCGGCAGTACGAAGGTCCCCTAGTACCACATCATCTGCGAGATGAACCTCCTCACGTATGGACGTA
Organism: Propionibacteriaceae bacterium; assembly: GCA_031256725.1. Taxonomy (GTDB): domain Bacteria; phylum Actinomycetota; class Actinomycetes; order Propionibacteriales; family Propionibacteriaceae; genus WQYJ01. The sequence continues at coordinate 12,181 of JAIRQE010000013.1, read as the reverse complement.
TCAATAATAGATTCCAGCCATCGAGATGGCCCACTGACGACGAGGTTGGCTGCCGATGTACGATCCCAGGCTCCTCGATGTACATAGCGAGGATCGGGTACTAGAACAGATGAATTCTCTGGGAAGAAATAGGTGTCGATTCTCATGAAGGACTGACTGAACATGTATTGCGATAGAGCCAAGCCCTCAGGGGGGGTGGAGATACGCCACTCATTGTCCTCTTTGACCATGCCAAAGTCATGGGTCCAAATGGGCTCGTCGGCGCCGACAAAGGAACCATCGGGACGTAGGAAACCGATAACTGGAGCTGACATGGTGACCTGGGTTCCCGAAACCCTGGGGGTCGTACCACTGGCGTAGATCAGCACATCGGAGACTTTCGGATACCACCCAGCAGCAGCCTCTTCGGTGAGGTATTCACGTGCTGTGGCATAGTCCAGACCGAAGGAGGCCATGGCTGTCAGGAAACCACGGATGATCATGGTTTGTGAGGCCCCCTGTGGCGGGGATTGGGGAACAATAGTGATGCCACCAACTCCCGAATCTGAGCTTCGTCGAGTCTCGGAGATCACAGGACCCGTCGTTGGAATCCCACTACATCCGGCCAAGAAGGCAACCACGATCATGGCAGTCACAATTCTTAGTCTCATCATGACGCACCCTCCGGCGAATCGATAGGAATCAAACCGATAGGAGAATGGGCAACGATGACATTTTCACGTCTGGGTAGGACCACTCTGAACTGGGCCCCCAACCCCGGACGGCCCCATGCATGGATCCATCCCTTATGGAGACGAACATCCTCTTGAGAGATTGACAGGCCTAGGCCTGTACCTCCAATGGCCCTCGCTCGAGCCGGATCTGCTCGCCAGAATCGGTTGAAGAGTTGTTTGCCTTCTTCCAAGGTGAAACCCACACCGTGGTCACGCACAGCAAGGGCGACAACATCCTCATCGTACGCCAGGTAGATATCGATAGGTTTGCCTTCACCATGTTCTATGGCATTGGACAACAGGTTACGAACCAACCTGGAAATCCGTCGAGGATCGACCATAGCTGTACATTCCTGGTCACTATGTAAGGTCAGCGTACATCCAGCCGAGGTTGCCAGATCCTCTAGGGCTTCCATCTCTGAACGAACCGTGTCAACAATGTTATGTTCCTCGACATCCAATACGGCAGCCCCAGCATCGAAGCGTGAGATTTCAAGAAGCTGACCAAGTAACGCCTCAAATCGGTTGAGTTCCTTGTTAAGCAACTCAATGGATTTACGTTGAACCTCAGGCAAGGTATCACGCTTGTCATAGATGACATCGACAGCCATTCTCACCGTGGTTAAGGGGGTCCGAAGCTCATGGGAGACATCGGAGACGAATCTTTGTTGAAGCCTCGACAATTGCTCCCATTGTCGGATTCTTTGCTGCAATTGGGTAGCCATGTGGTTCATAGACATAGCGAGTTGGGCAAGGTCATCTGTACCTCTGATGGACATCAACTGAGTCAGTTCACCACTGGCGAGCCTCTCTGCAGCACGTCTAGCCATCCTCAAGGGACCGAGGGTCTGTCGGGCTACAGCATAAGCAACCAGACCAATACCGATAAGAACACCCAGGCTCGTCAGTCCCACAGCTGTACGAACCATCGCTAGGGTACGAGCTTCCTGCTCAAAGGAGAAAACGAAGTACACCTCATAGCGATCACGATCTGTACCACCCCCAAAAGCGATCACTCGCCCTGGACCAATTGATCCGTCACGAAAACGCAATTGTGTAGGGACAGAGTGTTCCAGGCTTGGATAAATACGTGTGGCTTCACGAATTGCTGTGGGGATCACTGAATAATCCAAGCTTGGGGCATAGAAGGTACCAACGGCAGTCACGAAGAATACTTGATACCTTCCTGATGAGTTGCCGCGTTGAATGGCAGCTGTGACGATGGAGTTCAGGGCATCGGAGTTCGCGTAGTCGTAGCCAGCGTTACGCATCTGCTGTTCAATCTCATTCATCGCCTCATTGGCATCCACACTTGCAGACTCACGTGAATTGTCAACAATCCCCCCTGTGACACTGTAGAGCAGAAAGAATCCTGCCACCATCATCACAAAGATGGAACCCATCAATGCTGAGAAGACAACCCTGAGTGCCAGCGAGGATCTCCATACACGTGCTGGGGTTGCCAGCCAGTGACGGATCCTCACTGTGTCGATTTCACCCACTGGCTCTGTACCCAACTCCACGAACCGTGACAACGATCTCTGGATTGTCGGGATCACGTTCAATCTTGGCCCTGAGACGCTGGATATGTACATTCACCAACCGAGTATCGGCAGGGTTTTGATAACCCCACACCTGTCTGAGGAGTTGCTCGCGAGTGAACACATGCTTGGGTTGGCGAGCAAGTGCCAAGAGAAGATCGAACTCTAGGGGGGTGACATTCACAATCTCGTCACCCTTATGTACCTGATGGGATTCCACTGCAATCGTGAGGTCACCAATCTTGAGAGTTTCAATCTCGGAGACCGTAATCCGGCGCAGCCGTGTTCGAACCCTTGCTACAAGCTCTCTTGGAGCAAAAGGCTTGGCTACATAGTCGTCTGCACCAGCTTCAAGTCCCTTGACCACATCATTTGTGTCGGACTTTGCGGTAAGCATGACGATGGGTACCCCCGACTCAGCTCGAATATCGCGGCAGATGTCTACCCCACCACGACCTGGGAGCATAAGATCCAGCAGGACCAAATCGGGTTTCTCAGCATGGAATGCATCCATAGCTTGATCACCGCGAGCACACCAGGCAGTCTCGAAGCCCTCTTGACGTAAGACGATCTGAAGCATTTCCGCCAGGGACGCATCATCATCAATGACGAGTACCTTTCCTTCACCAGAATCAGTCACAACATCCTCCTTGTTACCCGAAACCACGGTACACCCCTCAACAGTCATTTCGGAATAAGATCTATGGATATCACGAGGCCAAACTTGCGATGATCATTTCTCTCACCTTGGCTGCATCAGCCTGTCCAGACATCTGCTTCATCACCTGTCCAATGAGGGCCCCTGTAGCCTGATCTTTTCCTTCACGAATCTTCTGGGCAATATCAGGGTTCGCTTCAATCACATCATCAACCGCTTTTTGGAGGGTGACCGAGTCGGAGACTAGGGTGAGTCCCCTGTCTTCAACAATCTGCGTGGGAGACCCTTCCCCTGCCAAGACTGCTTCAATCACCTGGCGAGCGATCTTGTCAGAGATAAGTCCAGAATCAATGAGCCTTTGAACCTCGGCCACGTGTTCCCCACTAATCGGAAGATCCTCAAGTGAGATGGACTCAGCATTGGCACGACGCAACAATTCCGTCATCCACCATTTTCTTGCAGCCTGCGGGCTTGCTCCGGCCTCAACTGTTGCGTGAATCAGATCCACTGCCTCAGCGTTCACCACATCCCGCATCTCCAAATCTGAAAAACCCCAGGTTTTATTGAGACCTGCGATATGTACCGCTGGGGGTTCAGGGATTGTTGCCCGAAGCTCCTCAACCCACTCACGTGAGGGAGCAATGGGTACAAGATCAGGCTCTGGGAAATATCGGTAATCCTCAGCCTCTTCCTTGGACCGTCCCGCAGAGGTATAGGCCCCATCTTCATGCCAATGCCGTGTCTCTTGAACAACTTGGCCTCCTGAAGACAAAATCGCTCCTTGCCGACAGATCTCAAACCTCAAAGCTTTCTCAATGGACCTCAAAGAGTTCACATTCTTGGTTTCTGTTCTCGTACCCAAAGTGGTCGATCCTTTGGGCATAAGTGAAACATTGGCGTCACATCGAAGAGAACCCTGCTCCATACGTACATCGGAGACACCGAGGGCACGAATCATGTCCCTAAGGAACCCCACATAGGCTCTCGCGACTGCAGGAGCCTGTGGTCCGGTTGCCATGATGGGTTTAGTCACAATTTCGATCAGAGGGACACCAGCACGGTTGTAGTCCATAAGGGAGTAATCCGCACCCTGGATTCTTCCTGTTGTACCACCCATGTGCTGGGATTTTCCTGCATCCTCTTCCATGTGAGCGCGCTCAATGGGGATGATGAATGGCTGACCGTCGACCTCAACCTCGACCTGGCCATCGAAACAGATGGGCTCATCGTACTGAGAGGTCTGAAAATTCTTCGTCATGTCGGGATAGAAATAGTTCTTGCGAGCGAAGCGACACCATGTCGAAATCGAGCAGTTGAGCGCTAGGCCAATTCGAATGGCTGACTCTATGGCCTTGGCATTAACCACAGGCAGAGAACCAGGAAGACCCAAACAGGTGGGACAGGTTTGGGTGTTGGGTTCAGCCCCGAACTGAGTTGAACAGGAGCAGAACATCTTAGAGTGAGTATTCAACTCAACATGGACCTCAAGTCCCAGAGCGGGATCATAGGATTCCATGACCTCGTCATAATCCATGAGCTCTTCGTAACTCATCGGGCCTCCTTTGCCAGTGTGCCCAGTAAAGGACCACCCCACTTATCTTGGAGGAGGGCCTCCAATGCTCCACCGACTCTATAGAGGCGGTCATCACCTTGAGGTGGTGCCATGATTTGTACCCCTACAGGCATTGAGTTGTCCCCCAGACCTGCTGGTATTGACATGGCGGCATTTCCTGCAAGATTGGTGGGAATCGTACACAGGTCAGCCTTGTACATCGCAATAGGGTCATTGGCTCTCTCACCGATTGTGAACGCTGTCGTTGGTGAGGTGGGAGACATCAGAACATCGACAGTCTCGAAGGCTTGGGTAAAGTCACGAATGATGAGGGTACGTACCTTCTGGGCTGATCCATAATAGGCGTCATAGTACCCACTGGAGAGAGCATAGGTACCAAGAATGATTCTCCTTTTTACCTCAGCTCCGAAACCAGCACCACGGGTGGTACGCATGACCTGTTCTGTGGACGTGGAGCCATCATCACCGACTCGTAGGCCGTACCTCATCGCATCGAAACGAGCAAGATTTGAGGAAACCTCCGAAGGCATGATCAGATAATAGGCGCCGAGTGCCGCTGGGAAATGGGGGCAGGAAACCTCATGGATCTCAGCACCTGCATTCGCCAAAAGATCAATGGCTTCCCTAAAGCGCGCCAACACCTCAGGCTCATAGCCTTCGCCACCCAATTCTTTGACGATCCCGATCTTGAGACCCCTCACATCTTTGGTGGCCGCTGCGGCGACGACATTGGGTACCTCAGCGTTGATTGAAGTGGAATCCTTGGGATCATGACCACAGATCACCTCATGAAGAAGTGCAGCATCCATGACATTTCGTGCGCATGGCCCTGGCTGATCCAAGGATGAGGCCATAGCAACCAGTCCATATCGCGATGCAGCACCATAGGTTGGCTTGACCCCGACTGTACCCGTGACAGCAGCAGGTTGGCGTATAGAGCCACCTGTGTCTGATCCAATGGTCAGCGGTGCCTGGAAGGAGGCCAAGGCTGCAGCAGATCCACCACCAGATCCTCCAGGAATTCTATGAAGATCCCAGGGATTACACGTCGGGCCATAAGCAGAGTTTTCCGTGGATGATCCCATCGCGAACTCATCCATGTTGGTCTTTCCCAGGATGATCATGTCAGCATCAATGAGCTTCTGTGTAACAGTAGCGTTATAGGGGGGGTACCACCCCTCAAGAATCTTTGAACCACAGGTAGTAGGCGCACCCATATAGGTGAACGCATCTTTGAGACCCACGGGTACTCCAGCAAGGCGACCCAGCTGCTCCCCCTGTTGACGCTTGCGATCAACCTGTCTCGCGGTATCAAGCGCCCTGTCAGAATCCACATAGAGATAGGCATGTACCTCACCATCAACATCAGCGATTTGATCAAGATGGGCACGGGTCACTTCCTCAGAAGAAACCACCCCTGTGGAAAGAAGATCCGCTAATTCGGCCGCTGTCGCATGAATCAATGACGTCATCTCACTCCCCCAGAATTCTTGGTACACGGAAACGACCATCCTCGACGGCTGGTGCCATCTTTAGGGCTGCCTCGGGTGACAATGACTGGTGGACCTCATCAACACGGAAGACATTTGTCAGATCCAGTGCATGGGAACTCGGTGGTACATCATCGCCAGCCACCTCAGAGACACTGGCTACAGCATCCAAGATGACATCGAGTTGCCCTGCCATGACGCTGAGCTCCTCTGGAGTCAGGTCGAGACGCGCCAGATCCGCAAGTCTGGCTACATCAGCATTGGTTAAAGTCACAGTGAATCTCCATAACGTTTTTGGGTCAACCCCTTGATTCTATCTGTACCCCACCAAGAATCAGCGCATCATACAAAGATCGAAGTCGACTAGTCAGGGGGTATGTCTCCAAGAAGCGGACATAGGTGGACTATGGTTGAGATGTGAGTTCTGAATTAGAAAATGACCTTTCCACCCAGTTTATGGAGGCCTCCATTATTGAGAGCCCTCATATTATTCAGGCACGGCGAGCAGCAAAGGATCTTGGCCTTGAGCCAGTCACCCCTGCGACAGCACAGTTCCTGACTTTCTTGGCCCATATCATTGACGCCACAGCCATAGTGGAGGTGGGTACAGGTACCGGAGTATCCACCCTTGCCTTCTTTGCAGGAATGAAACCCGAAGGTCTTCTCACCAGTGTGGATTGCGAGGCAGAACACCATGGTGCTGCACGTGAGATTCTGAAGGCTGCCGATATTGCTCACACCCGTTTTCGCCTTATCACAGGGGATGCACTCACTGTTCTTCCAAAACTCACCCCTGGGGCCTATGACATGGTCTTCGTTGATGCTGAATACCTTGAATACCCTGAGTACCTTGAAGAGGGATTGAGGATACTGCGACCAGGTGGGCTCTTAGTTCTTAACCACGTATTCCTCGGTGGCAAGGTCGTAGATGACACCAACCTTGATGACGATACGATCATTATTCGCGATACTGTGGAAGCCGCCCGAGGGATGGATAACCTCACCACATCTTTGATTGCTATCGGTGATGGCCTCTTGGTATGTTCCACTACTCGAAATGAAGACTAAACCCCTTGTCTGCGCCTCCACCCTGATGGGGTCATCACGAACCCTGCTTTCTCCAATGAGGGTATCCACTGACGTGTTTCAAAGGCTGGGTTCCCATTGATTCGCGTGAGCGTGACCTCCTCTAGTCGGCGTTTATCGATCCACTCACCCAGTAGGGTTAAAGCCGCCCCAGCCACATCCATATCCTCATTGAAACTGACGAGAGTATGGGCACCCCTCTCAACATAGATAACGGGCAACCCATCGTTCAAGACAACAATAGCCCCAGCCTTCCGAGTGGGTCGATGCCCCTGTGACTGTGGCCATGCCAAGCTTGCACCCCAAGGATTGACCGGGTCACAAGCAGCTACCAGGACCATCGGTGAGGTCTTATCTTCCCTGAGTCGATCCACTGCCCCTGGTAGGGCAAACTGAGCAGGCCCCAATCCTTCGATGAAATAGCCTCTCCTGGCTGTTCCCTGGCCCTCCATCGCCGCAAGGACCTTGTACACATCGAAGTACCGTGATGTCATCGCCTCAGTGAGAATGCTTCCCTTTGTCAGAATTCCATATCTACCTAATTCGATTCCTGCTGCCTGTACGAGACGAGCAGTCTCGGATATCTCTTCGCGTGTGATCGCCATCCATCGCCCTGGATAGGCAGCAGAGGTGAGAACAGGACGCGGACGCACTCGTCGTGTTCTCGGTACATGGGGTCTACGCAGAACCCCTCCAGTTTTCGTGAGGGTTCGTACAGGAACAAGGGTGTCACTGGTGACCAGGCCTGCCCAGACGAGATCCCAGATCGCAGAGATGACCTCAGCGGGAGCCATGTTAGGACTTGCAAGAGAATCAATGGTCCATGCACCCCCACCTATGAGACGAGTGAGCAGATCCTGAGCATTCTTGGAAAGATCCTCGTCAAGACCAGGAATCACCGGTTCCATATCTCCAGGCCATAAACAGATCCACCCATCCGTGTCACCGATCCTTCCATGCCCAGACCATGTCACCTCCGAGGAGGCCATCACCTCATCCAACATGGATGGTTCATAATCACTGACTCGACCTGGGAGTACAACCGATTCAAGCATTGAAGCAGGGATGGGATATCCAGCCAATTGTTCCACTGCTGATAGGAGTCCATCTATCCCCTGGCTGGGTGAATCCATCTCCTGCCACCGAGTCAGAAAGGAGGCAAACCTATTCGGGGTAACCGGTTTGATACTCGCTCTGAGTCCAGCCAGGACCCTTCGCTGAACTCGATCTAGTACCTCCTGGGTAGTGTACTGAGGGGAATCTGTGGGTGTGTACTTTCCTGTAAGAACCATCCCATCGGTCACCAAAGTATCCAAAATGGAACTGACTTGCTCGATACTCAGACCGAATCTCTTTGCAATCACGGCGGGGGTAGCGACTGAGTGACTGCGAACCCACCTGCGTACCAGACGAGTAACGCAATCCTCACTCGGAAGGCCTTCGAGGATGGGGAGATCCTCACTCACCATGACGAACTCATGGGCTCCAAGCTTCATCTGAGTGAATCTGCCAGAATCAAGAAGCTCCTTCATCCAGGTGACAGAGTCCTCACTTGATCGTAGGGCAATCTCTTCTAGTGTCAGTGGCCCAAGCTCGCGTACCAGATCCCAGAGGGCCTCCATAGTCGTAGCGGGGTGAGTGAGTCTTTGTAAACTGGCCTCAACCTGAGCTAGTACCTCCTCATCAAGCCAGGTGGACTGGCCATGTCCGAGAAGACTCGCTAACAAGGCTGGATCTACCAAACTAGCGGCGGTGATGCGCTCGGCTAGAGGCTGGTCCATGTCGTACATGAAGTCACCAACATAACCGAAGAGAAGCGAGGATGCGAAGGGGGATGGCTTGGGTGTTTCCACCTCCACAACCTTGATTCTGCGAGCTGCGACATCACTCATCAATGTTGTGAGGGAATCAAGGTCATAGACATCATCCATACACTCACGTAATGCCTCCACGATGATGGGGAAGTTGGGGTAACTCGCAGCCACACCAAGAAGATGGGATGCTCTCAGTCTTTGCTGCCATAGCGGTGCCCTCTTTCCTGGATCGCGTTTGGGCAGCAGGAGTGCCCGTGCAGCACATTGACGGAAATGAGCAGCAAACAGTGAAGATCGTTGGGTCTCCTCAGCGATGATCTCGTCAATATCATTTGGGTCTACGAACAGTAGGTGGGCAACATGGGGATCCTCAACCTCCCCAAGCCGAAGGGTCAACCCGTCATCGGTCACAAAGACTCTCAGATTCTGGGCTCTCTCGTGACCCAGGGCAGTACGTATCCTTTGTTGGATGATCATGGCCCATGGCTGAAGAACTGTTTTGCCTAACTGGCTATGGATGCAGATCCTCCATGCACCCATCTCATCGCGGTGACGCTCAACCAGGATAGTGGCGTTATCAGGCAGAACAGAAGTCATGTTCTTCTGGTCACGGATATAGGTACGAAGATTTGCCTGCGCCCATTCATCAAGGGTCGCTGAAGTTGAATGATCCTGGGATTGTGTGGAAAATGAATGAGGCTCGATTCCCTCACTGGCTCCCAGTTCTGCGACGAATTTTTGAATCGCACGACCTACTTCAGCTGAACGAGATCTGTCGTCTGCGATCCAGAAGGGCATCCGTCCTGCTTGACCAGGAACAGGGGTGACGATCACATTGTTGGGATTTATTTCCTGGATCCTCCATGCTGAGGCACCCAGGGTAAAGATATCCCCCACGCGAGATTCATAGACCATTTCTTCATCAAGTTCACCAACTCTGCGACTGACTACCCTCTTCCCAGACCCCTCGGTATCACTGCCTTCAATGAAGACCGAGAAGAGTCCCCGATCTGGGATCGTACCCCCAGATGTGGTCACCAAGCGTCGTGCGCCTGGTCGGGCAGTGAGGATACCAGCGAGACGATCCCAGGTAAGTCGTGGACGTAATTCGATGAAGTCATCACTGGGGTACTTCCCAGTCAGCATGTCGACAACATCGAAGAATGCCTGAGATGGCAGATCAGCGAAACAGTCAGCTCTTCGAACCTGCTCCAAAAGCTCCTCAGGTTTCTGAGGTCCCTCCAGACACATAGAAACCAGATGTTGAGCAAGGATGTCTAGCGGATTCACAATCCGATGGATCGCCTCAATTTCACCGGCAGCCATCTGGTCAACAACCACTGCCGTAGCTAGAAGATCACTACGTGAAAGAGGAAAGAGTACACCGTGAGAGACGGCATCAACCTGGTGGCCACCTCGTCCTATCCTCTGCAAACCACTCGCCACGCTGGGGGGTGCTCCCACTTGGATGACGAGATCAACTGCACCCATGTCGATTCCCAGTTCAAGGGAGTTGGTTGCCACCACGCAAGGTAGGAGCCCAGCTTTGAGGTCGTTTTCAATCTCAACACGTAGACTCTTGGAGATGGAACCATGGTGGGTACGAGCGATCATTCCCTCGGGATTCTCAGTCTCTTCATGGTAGAGAGCATTGAGATGGTTGGTCAACCGTTCCGCGACTGCCCTGGAATTACAGAAGCAGATTGTTGAACGATGAGTCATGATGAGATCAAAGATCTGACGCTCAACATGAGGCCAAATTGAGGGGGTGGAGGTTCGCATATCACGCCCGCCTGGCGGGCTGGAATCCTTGACCGCACTGGGCTTTCTCGTAACGCCACTGGGCAATCGGCTTGCCTTAACAGGAACACTCAATTGTGAAAGGTCCTCAACAGGAATGCGCACGTCAAGTTGCCAGGTCTTGGTTGCTGGAGGCGTGATGATCGTGACCTGTCGCCCACGACCACCAAGGTAGTCTGCTACTAATTCGGGTGGACGTACTGTTGCTGAAAGACCAACTCGTTGGAAGCCTCCACGTTGGTTCAAGGCTTCAAGTCTCTCCAGGCTAACCCCCAAATGGGCTCCACGCTTATTTCCCGCCAGGTAATGGACCTCATCAATGATGACTGTCTCAACCTTTGTCAGTATCCGTGAAGCGGCCGAAGACAACATGAGAAACAGTGATTCTGGGGTCGTGATAAGGATTTCAGGGGGATGGGTAACCAAGGCTCGACGATCATTCGCAGAAGTATCCCCGCTACGCACCCCAATACGTACCTCGGCACTCACCTCACCCAAGTCCCTGGCTTTTTGAGCAATCCCCGACAGGGGCACTTGCAGATTCTTCTCGACATCGACACCAAGAGCCTTCATTGGGGAGATGTACAGGATCCGCACACCCTCATGTAAGTCATGATCTTTCATGAGGGCGTTGATACTGAATAAGAAAGCGGCAAGAGTTTTACCTGATCCAGTGGGCGCAATGACTAAGGCGTGGTTGCCCTTCTCTATCTGTTCCCACGCCTCAGCTTGGACCTGAGTTGGGGAACCAAATTCTTCCCTAAACCATTCGCGGGTAGCTGGGCTGAAAAGCTCAAGAGAATCGATAGGAGTCATCGATTGCCCCCTATCATTCTTGAGATCCTACCCATGAATCCTCCTGCAACTACTGCCGACGAATGGGGATTCCTAGATGGGTCTGCTGGGAGTGCCAGGCATTGCCACCAGATGTACGAACCAATCCTTCGATAGGTGAATCCGCAATGAGATGATGGGGAGCAGCATAGGTGATTTCCACGGTACCAATATCACCAGGACGAGGCTGCTCCTCGCCTCCAGGAACCGCCACATGGACCAATCGATTATCCCTGGCTCGACCTGAGATCCGCTTGGTGGCTTCATCCTTGCGACCCTCACCTGTGGCGAACATCACCTCCACTTTCTGTCCGACGAGAGACTTGTTTTCTTCCCAAGCGATCTCATCAATGAGTTCGACGAGGCGTTCGTACCTGGCCTGAACCACCTCTCGTGGAATCTGGCCTTCCATCTCAGCCGCAGGGGTACCAGGGCGAATAGAGTACAAGAAAGTGAAAGCCGCAGAGAATCTGGCCTGGCGAACCAGATCCAAAGTATCCTCAAAATCCTTGTCAGTTTCGGTTGGGAATCCAACGATCACATCTGTGGTGATGGCCGCTTCTGGGATTCTTTGACGTACGGAATCCAGGATCGACATGAATCGATCCCGACGATATGCACGGCGCATTTTCTTCAATATGGCATCGGAACCCGATTGCAGAGGCATGTGCA
>JAIRQE010000008.1 GCA_031256725.1 Propionibacteriaceae bacterium | reverse complement strand
TAGACACCCAATCCGCTTCACAATGACTCCTATCACTTTGACATCAGGGAACTATGTATAGTCAACAGCATTGCATGCCCTCATGGGGAGTTATCCACAAAGTATTTCTTCAGCCAGTGTGAGGACTAAGGGAGAAGGTGAGACTGGCGGATGAGATCACCCATATCAAGTGACGAGTGTCAGAAGATACGTCCCTTGACAATCAAACCGCCCCACATTGAGTGCGAAGTGTCAGGAGATACGTTCCCTGACAACCCCTGACAACCCTTGACAACCCCTGACAACCAAGCACCAGAGGTCAATGCCCTTGTCACTAGGCCCGGGGAGGGTATTCCTTGAGGATATGGCTCTATACTAGAGGCGGTACTCATTATTTGATATTCCGGAAAGGATTACTCGAAAATGCATATGGCTGACGCCCTTCTTTCGCCAGCAGTGGGGCTTTCCATGAACGCGATCGCCGTTGTTGCTATTGGTACCTCTGTCGCCAAGGTCAAGCGTGACGAGTTTTCTGAAAAGAAGATCCCCATCATGGGTGTTGCGGGTGCCTTGGTTTTCGCGGGCCAGATGATCAACTTCACCATTCCGGGGACGGGATCCTCAGGCCATATCGGTGGGGGTATCCTTCTGGCGGGCCTTGTGGGAGCGGTGCCAGCCTTCCTAGCGATTTCAGCAGTACTCATCATCCAATGCCTTTTCTTCGCTGACGGCGGATTGTTGGCGCTGGGATGCAATATCTTCAACCTGGGTATTATCCCTTGTCTGGTGATCTTTCCGCTGATCTTTAGACCATTACTGCGGCGGGGAACGGACTATAAACGTTTATCCCTTGCCTCGATTCTCTCCGTCGTTGTCGCCCTGCAATTGGGGGCCTTCGGAGTCGTCGTCGAGACACTCCTATCGGGGATCACGGAGCTTCCCTTCGCGACCTTCCTCGGTCTGATGCTGCCCATCCACCTCGTCATTGGCGTCATTGAAGGAATCGTGACTGCCGGGGTACTCTGCTTCGTCTACTCCATGAGAGCTGAGATTATTGAAGCCCAGTCTCTTGGCAAACCCATCGGGGGGTCAACCAGGAAGGTACTGATCGCCCTGGCCATCTCGACTGTCATCATTGCTGGCGGGCTCTCCTTGGTCGCATCCACCCATCCTGATGGTTTGGAGTGGGCGATCGGGAAAACCACCGAGCAGAGTCTTGGTGAAGAAACCGAACTGGAGGGCTCGGGGGTCATCCATGAAGGCGCAGCTGAGGCCCAAGAGAAGACATCCATCCTGCCCGACTATGGGTTTGGGGCTGATCCCGATAACTCCCTCGGTACAACAGTCGCTGGTCTAGTCGGGGCAGGAATCACCTTCCTTGTTGCGGCTGCTACAGGTATCATCATCTCAAGGGTGAAGAAGCGTAGATCTGTCGAGACCGATGCCTGACATCGGCGCACGCGTCCACGAACTTCGAGCCCTCGAAAACCTTGCCGCGGGTAGAACAGTCATTCACCGTCTCCACCCTCTCGTGAAACTGATCTACACTCTTGTCTTCATTGTGTTTGTGGTCTCCTGCTCCCGGTACTCTTTTGCCGGGCTCACGATCTACCTCTTCTTTCCCTTCGTGATGATGGCTATTGCGGAACTGCCGTACAAACTCATGCTGTCACGGGTACTCATCGCCTTGCCCTTCTGTTTGTTTGGGGGGATTTCGAATGTGATCTTCGACCGGGGGCCGGCCTTCACCATCGGATCAGTGACCGTCAGCCTCGGCATGGTTTCTCTCGCAACTATCCTTGTGAAGATGTACCTCAGTGTGATGGCTGTCCTCATCCTTGTCGCGACAACGCCCTTCATTGACCTGACAACCCAATTGCGACGACTGAGAGTACCCACGATTTTCGTGATGGTCTTCGAGATGACCTTCCGCTACATCGCGGTACTCCTGGAGGAAGTCCACTCGATGATGACCGCCTATCGCCTCAGATCCGGGAATCGAAAGGCCCTTGAAATGAAGCATATGGGGTCCTTCCTTGGTCAGCTTGTTCTACGCAGTTTCGACAGGGCAGAGAGGGTACACGCAGCCATGAGCTGTCGTGGGTACTCCCTTCACGAGATTCCCAGGGCGCCGCGCAAGCTCGGCGGGGTGGATCTGTTTGCGCTAGCCTTGGTGTGCTTGCCAACCGTTCTACTACGCTTCATTGTGATTGGGTAGGTGTCTTGTGCTTCACGTCAAGGATCTCATCATCGACTACGCCGATGGTACGAGAGCGGTCGATGGCCTCAGTTTCTCTGTCGCTGCCGGAGAAAACGTTGCCCTCATCGGAGCCAATGGTGCTGGCAAAACCTCCCTCCTGCTTTCCCTTGTGGGAATCCTGACCCCCGCCAGCGGCGAGATCCTCATCAACGATCTTCCCCTATCTAAAGACAACCTTCGCCAGATTCGCTCCCAGGTCGGCTTGGTCTTCCAGAACCCCGATGACCAATTGTTCATGCCCACCATTGGGGAGGACATTGGTTTCGGCCCCAGAAGTTTCGGGTACGACGAGGCCGAGACTGCATCACGGGTCACCTCAGCTCTAGAAGAATTAGGAATAGTACACTTGGGGGAACGTTCCCCCCTGAAACTCTCGTCTGGGGAGAAGCGCTTAGCTGCCATTGGTACAGTCCTGGCACTCTCACCCACATTCCTTCTCTTCGATGAGCCCACTGCTTTCCTGGATCCCAGGGCTCGGCGAAACCTCACCTCAATCCTGGGTGAACTACCCCAAGGCAAGTTGATTGCCACCCATGACCTCTCCTTCGCTGAGCAGGTGTGTACACGTGTACTCCTAGTGCAAAAAGGAAAACTAGTCGAGGATTCCGGTACTGGATTACTCGCTGACGAGTCCACCCTGGAAACCGCCGGACTCTAGCCACTTATTTCCGTCGTCCTCTCATCCTCCCTTGAATGCCGACCACCAAACCATTGATGTATCAACGACTGGGGAGAGTGGAATACATCTGTCCAGGACCGTGACCGTCTTCGTGATCGACATCCTCTATTCAGCTCAGGGTTAAGCCCACGTCATTGGATCAACCAACCAGGGTTCTTTCGGAAGTGCAGTGGGGTAAAATCGATCCACCAACTGGTCAAGGCCGTATTCCCGAATGGAGGAGTTGTTTCCAAGGGAAACAACTGCGTGAATGTGTTTGGAATAATCCCACTCTCCCCACATTTTCATAGCAAAAACAATATTCCTGGATTCTTCGACTCCACGCAGAATGACGCGGTGAGAGCGTAGAATGAGAGTATGTGAGCACAGAATGCGGGTGTGAGCAAAAACTGAGGGGTGATTCGGTAACTCCAACAGAGACTGCCCAAATACTGACCGCTTGAGTACGTTGAGTGAGGGGCAGCATAGGCTGCCAGGGCAAGGTACTCTATGTAAGGAGAGACATGAAAGGGTTCAGGGACTTTCTGGTTCGTGGCAATCTGTTGGAATTGGCCGTTGCGTTCATCATGGGCGCAGCCTTTGGTGACCTCACCAAATCCTTCAGCGATCTCATCATGAGCATCATTTCGAGGATCCTGGGTGGTACCCCCGATTTCTCGACAGTGACTGTCGCTGGAGTCAACATAGGGGAGTTCATCAGTTCTCTGATTGCATTCCTGCTGATCGCGAGTGTGCTGTACTGGTGTATCGTCAAGCCTATGTCTGCGCTACGTGAGCGATTCCGCAAAGAGGAGCCTGAGGTCGCTGTGACCGAGATGGACGTACTCGTGGAGATCCGCGACCTTCTAGCCACACAGAAGAGCTCCTAGTCTCCGTGTAGGATTGCACGGTCATTGTTTTGCCAGTAGTGATAATCCTCGAAACCTTGTGGAGCGAAGATGATGTTCATGTACGATCCAGATCGGTGGTCACACCTTCACCAGGTCTCAGCGCTGCATCAGCTTCCATCAAGCGACGAGCATTAGCAGGGGAACGGAACAGGTACGCAGTCTCTTCAAGGGAGTCATAGTCTCCCTCTGATAGGAGTACGGCATTGCCGCGTCGTGAAGTGATACGGATAGCCACACGATCATCGTTCACAATTATCGGGTTAGGTCATCTCAAGGGTCTTCGTGGAAGGAAAAAAGAGATCCACCCTCGGTGTCGAAGGTGGATCTCAGAGGTTATGAGGGGTGACCCCAGATTATGAATCCTCATCTAGGGGGTCATCGCCGTACTTATCGATATGGAGTTGACGAGCCGAGGACATCCAGTCGTCACGCTCAATGCGATCAGGGAAGCATTCCAAGGCACTGGCGATAGTTTCGATGTCGTCGGCCTCGAAGCGGGCAACCTGACGGAAGCTTGTGATGTTCATAGAATAGAGCAGCTTCGACAGGACCTCACCGATACCGTGGACATCGCGGAGGTCATCCTTTTCGACAGGCTTCGTACCAGCTGTACGAGCGGCAATATCAACCATCATCTTGCGGGCTTCCTGCGTGGAGGGAGCAGTTGTACTACGCGTGGACTTTGACCTGGAACCCTTGGAAGACGTGCTGGCCTTCGGTTTGGTTTCCTTGGCGGTCGCAGTCTTGGTTCCCTTGGCGGGTGACTTGGTGGCTGTTGTCTTGGCTGCCTTAGCCGCCTTAGCTGCGGCTGCCTTGGCTGCCTTGACGTCAGCTTCGTGAGCTGCCTTTGTCTCCGCTTTGATCCGCTTGATGGCTGCAGCAGCTTCCCTGGCTGCAGCTGAACTGGGTTGTACGGGTGCCTTGACAAGCGCATTTGAGATCTCAGACAGATCCAGGTCTTCGAAGTGTGAAGGTGTTGACGAAACTATCTCGGAAGTCTCCGATTCTATGTCAGAGTCCCTGCTGGCAGACTTGATTCGAGCGATGCTTGCTGCTGCGGCGAGTTTGGAGGCATCCTCAGCCGACGTGTCAGTCTCATCCGAGTCGTTAAAGTCGGCGTAATCTTCTTCAAGGTCACCTTCCAGGTTACCCTCGAAGTCGTCATAGTAGTCGAAATCTTCGTAGTCGTTCTCAGGATCAGCATCCAAATCGGTGTCAAGCTCGGGATCATGGACATCTTTTACTGGGTAGGTGTCCACCTCAAGGGTCTGCGCCACCCTATAAGAACCATGGGCTGAGGACCTCAGTCCACAACGGCAGTCCCTGAGTCGATCACGCAGATCATCGTTTTCCTTGCGTAGATCCTTCAGTTCGTTTTTGAGCTTGGCGATCTTGCGCCCGTACCCAAGGCCACGAATGAGCCAGCCGAGAAGGAATGCGAGCAGGGCGGCCAGGATTAACCAGATTAGGATTTCACCAGTGGTAAACCAAGACATTGTTATTCTCTCCTTGGGTTGGTTCTAGGCGAGCGTGATGGTCGCTCGTTGGTTGGCGAGGCGGCCCGCTTCGGTATTGTTGGATGCGATGGGATCGGCTGTACCGCGTCCCTCCACGGTGATCCGTGAAGAGTCGATCCCTTGGGAAATGAGGTAGTCAGCGAGGGCTTGAGCGCGCTTTTTAGAGTCCCGTATCTCGTTGCCTTCGCTGTGGGGTACAGAAACATACCCTTTCACAGTGAGTGCTGAAGTCGACTTCTTGAGTAGAGGAATGATCGAATCAATCTGTCGCTTTGTAGAATCGGTGAGCGTGTACTGCCCCTGGCCGAAACGTACCGATGCTGAATTGACCGTATTGATCTCATCTTGGGTCAACTCGGGTTGGGGCTCCGGTTCAGGTTCTGGCTCTGGTTCAGGAGCACTCACAGTCACATCGGTTGTCGCGGGTACAGAGATCTTGTCGAAAGCCTGTTCAAGGGTTGCTAGATCAGTTTCACTAGTGACCGTGCCAGTAACGGTGATTTCTTCTGTACCTGCGTTCAGTGAGCCGCCTGCAACTGGCGGTGATGTTTCAAGGGCATCAGTGAGTTCACTCACCCAGCCAGCAGACTCAACCTTGGGATCCACGGTCATCTGATTGGTGACCGGCCCGCCAAAGACCTTCTCGATCTCTGCGGCAAGGACGTCAGCCTCAGCCTGTGTGGACACCGTTCCCGAGAGCACGACACCAGTGGAATTGGTGGCTACGCGTACCTCAGGTTGGGGGAGAGGTTCAGGCGCGATATCTCCAGTGATCTTCGCCCATCGGACACCATCGACCGCCTCAACGATAGCCTTAGCCTCGTCGAGTTGAGCCTGGGTTTTCTCAGATCCGCTGAGAAATGCCTCACGTCCTTGGAATGACACATCAATGTCGGTGATGCCTGCCTCTTGCAAGGCCGCCTCGGCCTGCGGTTCAAGAGTACGAGCGCACCATGCCTGACCCACCAAGGAGCCAGCCACCAAAGTGCCTCCGAGTAGCACCCCCGCCACGATAATGCCAGCCGTGCTCTTCCGTTTGCTCATGTCACGCCCCTTTGAAGTGTGCAAGCCAACAACGGAATAAGCCTAGCAGGAACTCAGCATCTGATGCAGACGATTTACCAGATGGACTATGACGGTCGGCACATCTTGGTGAATTCTTAATCTAAACAGGGCCATTCTGGTCAAGTGTGGGCCTGGAGAGCTTCATGGCTGGAAAGAAAGCGAGAAGCCATGCTGCGAACCAGGTGTTCCAGAACCAACTCGGACTTGAGACCGAGATGATGGTGAGCGCACCCAGAAGATTGACTATGAGACCTGGGATGGTTCGCAAGGCCAGGATAATGACGGCAGACCATCCCAGACCACGTATGAGCTTCCTCAGGCGAGGTGGGAGTAGTCGTGACAGAGATGCGACGGCAATCAGGTTCAAGAACGCTCCACCGATTTTCATCACAGACATCATTCATCACAGACATCATAATGTCAGGTAGGGGATCGGCCTTGGGATCGAAGACCGTATCCAATGCCCAGGTACCCCAAGACCCAGTAGACGTTGAAGAGGCAGAAGGTGGATCCAATAAAGACATTCCGTCGAAACTGAGTGAACATAATGGATTCACTCAGTTTCGACGGGGGATACTTGCCTCAGTCTTACTGGATGCCTGGCAGTGAGGGGATAGTGGCTAGGCCGCGTTCCAGATCTTCGTCTGTGGGTACACGGTCGGTGAGGGTACCTTCGTTGTATTGCTGGTAGGCAGCCAAGTCGAAGTACCCGTTGCCGCTCAAGCCGAACAGGATTGTCTTCTGCTCGCCGGTTTCCTTGCACTTGAGTGCTTCGTCGATGGCTGCACGGATCGCGTGAGACGACTCGGGGGCAGGCAAGGTACCTTCGGCGCGCGCGAAGATTTCTGCTGCCTGGAATACCGAGACCTGATCAACAGCACGAGCTTCGTCGATGAAACCATCGTGGAAGAGCTGGCTTAAAATGGGGCTCATTCCATGGAAACGCAATCCACCAGCATGGCTGGGGGAGGGCATAAACGCATGTCCCAGGGTGTACATCTTGGCAAGCGGTGTCACCTGTCCAGTGTCACAGAAGTCGTACGCGAAACGCCCACGAGTCATTGACGGGCACGAGGCTGGCTCGACAGCAATGAAATGGGGTGCTGTTCTGCCTGCGAGTTTGTCCTCCATGAAGGCGGACATGAGTCCGCCAAGATTAGAGCCGCCACCAGCGCATCCAATGACCATGTCCGGATACTCATCAAGTTTCTCCAGGGCCTTCTTGGCTTCAATACCGATGATCGACTGATGTAAGAGAACCTGGTTGAGAACGCTACCCAAGACATAACGCTTGCCCTCGGATGTGACCGCAACCTCGACTGCCTCACTGATCGCTGTGCCCAGTGAGCCACCCTGGTTTTCGGGGTTTTCGAGCATCGTGCGCCCGATGCTGGTCGTATCACTTGGTGAGGCAATGACCTGAGCTCCGTAGGTTTCCATGAGAACCTTACGGTAGGGCTTCTGCTCGGACGACACACGTACCATGTACACCTCAAGCTCAAGGTCAAAGTACACGCAGGCCATCGACAAGGCGCTGCCCCATTGTCCCGCGCCCGTCTCGGTGGT
Source organism: Propionibacteriaceae bacterium (assembly GCA_031256725.1). GTDB lineage: Bacteria > Actinomycetota > Actinomycetes > Propionibacteriales > Propionibacteriaceae > WQYJ01. Next base: position 25,053 of record JAIRQE010000008.1, on the reverse strand, counting down.
CAAGCCAGTTAGCCCTTGCTCTTTCGCATAATAGGCTTGGGCAATAGCTGAGTTGAGCTTGTGGCTGCCTGACGTGTTGCCACCCTCGTACTTATAGTAAAGCTTGGCTGGGGTGCCGAGTGCCTTCTCAAGGTGATAGGCGCGTACAAGCGGTGAAGGCCGATACATGCGATAGAAGGCCCGCACCTGCTCGGGGATCTCGATGAAGCGGTCTTCCGTGTTGAGTTCCTGCTTGGCTAATTCTGTACAGAAGATCGGCTCCATATCAGCGACGGTGACAGGTTGCAGGGTGCCGGGATGCAGGATTGGGGCATGACCGACTTTCATGTCTGCCCTCACATTGTAGTAATGCGTGGGCAACTCGTCTTCGGTTAGATAGGTTTTGTACGGTACATTCTGGCTCATTGTTCTCTCCTTTCGCGAGCCTTCAGGAGAGTGCGGGAATGAAAAAAGACCCTCGTCTCCTACTGTTCTGCAGGGACAAGAGCCTGAACTCCTGCGGTGCCACCACTGCTTGGCAGCGAACGCTGCCCACTCATTAAGATGCTAGCACATCTCTACTCTGTAACGTGAGTACACGTCTGAAACTACTAAGCTCGCGCCTTTCGCCTCAGCCCTCAAGGGCCCATTTTTCCGACCCGCTTTCTGTCAGGATCTCAGCATCCCTGACTCTCTGTAAGTGCGCTACCGGTTTTACTTCCCTATCAACGGTTTAAAGCAGAGTATCACGAGTACGGTAACTACGAATCTATATCCATCGAATGGACGTCATCGGAATCTGGAGTAAATGTGATGGAATGATGTTACCGTGATGGGTGCCGGAGAAGGGACTTGAACCCTCACGCCTTGCGGCACAGGTACCTAAAACCTGCGTGTATGCCAATTTCACCACTCCGGCTGGCTGAACAAGTGTACAAGAGACCGCGTTCCTCTACCAAGATGGGGAACCCAGGGTTTCCCAGTCCCAGAGCCCTCAACAGATGTAGTATCAAGATATTCCATCAAATAGATAGTCTAGGTCTATGAAAGAAGCACTGTGGGAACAATTGGGTATAACTGGTTGGCAGTAGTGGGCGTTTATCGCAGGCAGGTCGGGCTATCGTGGAAGGAGATGGGTCGATAACCGTATTTCGCGCTGGAGTTGAGGTTGATGAAGTTATCCTGGCTGGTGTAGAGGGAGCTCAGGCATCACGCGCAGAGCTCAGGCATCACGCGCAGAAGGGTCGTAGATTCCTAGGCTCTTTGCCAGTCTTTCTACGTGGCCGGTGGCTCGGATGGAGTATTGAGCATCCACGACCGTACCCTTGCCTTGGGCGTCTATTTCAAGGACGAAGGTTGAGCGCAGGAGTCCAGTGAAGGTTTTGCCCCACAACATACGCTCACCCCAGGCGCCGTACTCCTTAATGGTCACAAGATCAGGGTCTGCGAGCAAAGTGATGGTGAGGTTATGTTTGGCTATGAACGTGGCTAGGGTTTCGGGCTCATCGGGGGAGACTCCAATAATTGTGTACCCCGCGTCACGGAATTTGGGGGTGTACTGTGAAAAATCGATCGCTTCGACGGTACATCCGGGTGTCAGTGCTTGGGGATAGAAATAGAGCACGAGCTTCCTGTTTGGGAAATCGGAGAATGAAACCCAGGATCCTTGCGAGTCCTTGAGACGAAAATCAGGGGCAGCATCACCGCGAACCAATTCAGACATATACATATCGTAGCCCCTAATCCCTAGTGTTTCTCGAAAACCGCTAAACTTGTCCTGCCGAGTCTAAGGAGGAATCATGGCATTAGAGCGTACAGCGGAAGCTATTGAGCGGGATCTCGCCGATGCCCGGCAACGTCTTGCCGAGAATATCTCCCAATTGATAACTGAGGTTCATCCTCGTGCGGTCACCCATCGTGCTATTCAGGAGAATAAACGCAAAGTGAAGCAGGGGATAGACAAGGGTAAGGAAAAACTCAAGGACACGGGACATCTTGTTATGAGCTTTTTCAAAGACGACTCGGGGTGGAAGCCTGTACCCGTAGCAGCTGCTGGTGTTGCTGTTGCTGTTCTTGCAGTGATTGTTTTGGCTAAAAAGTGAGCCCCTTGACGTGAGTGATACAACGAAAGAAACACAGTCGGAACCCACCCAGCGACCGAAAGCATCGAAGAAGGCTCCCGCTGAGCCCTTGCCCATTCACATGCTTCATGACCGCATTCTGGTGTCCTCGGAAACTGAGGGGGAGCGCCGCTCAGGTGGAGGGATTCTCATCCCCGCAACCGTGAAGATGGGTCACCGTCTTGCATGGGCAACTGTTGCGGCCACGGGCCCGAATGTACGGTCGGTCAAGGTGGGGGATCGTGTCCTTTTCAACCCTGACGAGGTTGCCGAGGTTGAATTGAGAGCTGAGGTTTACATTCTTTTGAGGGAACGCGACCTTCATGCGGTTGCAACGACCCGTCTCGATGAGGAGCACGCAGGGTTGTACCTTTAAAGGGCTCTGGCGATGGGGGCTTCCATGGGGGATCCCACGGGCCGCGAAGGATCGGTGGAGTGGCGTACCGTGAGGGTCACTGGGAAGACTTCCGACTCTATAGGTTTGCCCGATAGGCGATCTAGGAGTAATTCCAGGGATCGACGACCCATATCTTGGAGGTTCACTCCAATGGAGGTCATGTCAGAGGCCCAAGCCATGGGGGAGTCATAGAATCCCACAGTGGCGATGTCATCAGGTACTCGCAATCCATGGTGGCGGAAGACGCTTGCTGCTCCGAGGATCGCCAGATCATGGAAGGCGAATAGTCCATCAGGATAGGGGGGTCGAGCAAGCATCGCCACAGCAGCATCGCGGCCTGCACGTACTGTAAAACCATTGTCGTAGATCGTTGGTTCAGGCAATCCAGCCTCAAGAGCGGCTGAAACGAAGCCTTCGACTCGATCTGTACCCGTGGACATGTACCGGCGTCCAGTGACCATGGCTAGGCGGGTTCTTCCAAGACTGATGAGATGTTCGGCAGCCATTCGTCCGGCAGCTCGATCATCTGCAGTAACAGAGATGTGTCGTGAGTGGCGGCGGTGTACGAGGGTGAAGGGTACGCGCTGAGCCTCGATACCATCAAGGAAATGCTCATCCAGGTGGGCATCAGCGAAGATCATCCCATCAACAAGATGGTCAAGCATCTTGAAGGTACGCTCTGCTCTCAAAGCTGGTTCATCAAGGGTGGATGCTGTGATGGCCATGACGCCATTCTCGCGAGCAACCTCATCAATTCCCGCAAAGATTGTGGCGAGAACATAGTCCCCGATCATGGGCAGTAGGACACCGACAGTTTGGGATCGGGAGGTACGAAGTGACACTGCTAGCGCATTTCGTCGATAACCTAAGTCGGAGGCGGCTTTTCGGATCGCTTCAACGGTTTCTGGGGAGGCCCATCGTTCTGGATGGGTCTCTTCTGGATTAAGAATCCGAGAAACGGTGGTTACACTTACCCCCACTTGGGCAGCAATTTGTCGCTGCGTGGGTCGTTGACTAACGCGAGTTGGCATGTCACCCCCCAGGTGATCGAAATCTGCTTGAGGACATTCTAGTCCTAGTCTCCGGGCTGTATGCAATGGTTCATGCGATTTCCACAATGCTTTGAGTCAATCGATTGTGTATGGTAAGCTGATCTTCAGCGACTCCGATGGGAGATCCACCATCGGAGGGGCCTACGACCTCATCGTCGTACGTGAAGGACTGCTCAGTTCCCCCCCTCTGGGCATCCGTCCTGTGGGATCATGAGGGTCGGCCGGCGGGTTTCCCCCCAGCCCGTCGGCCGATCCGGGGTCCATTGTGGGCTAATAACTCACTAGAAACAACGCAGATTCTGAAGTAGTTATGCATATTTCAAACATGATTCGTTGTTTTCGATCTTCAGGGGTACGATTAGTCTTGTGAGCGAGAGTCCTGTAAATGGACCCCAGACAGTGGAGGCATGGGTTACATTAGGTACAGTTCCTCCAGACAAGGAGGAGATTGATCCGCGCCTTGAACCAGAGTCTTCAGCGGAATCCCACAAGATTCAGACTGAGCCTTTACCCGATTTTGGTTCGAGCCCCTATCCAGGACTCAGTGCGCCTGGGCCGTATCCGCCGGATGGTCAGCATCTGAATGAGGGTCAGTACGCTGGTTACTACGGCCCGCGTCCAGAAGTACCACCTGAGCCTCCTCAGGTCCCCGACTATACACAACCACTAGAATCTTCAGTTCCAGCCGAGTTTCTTCAAACATCGGTACCTTCAGTTCCGCTTGAGCCTCTTCAACCTGAGTCCATGCCGCAGCCACCTCAGGCACCCGCAACTTCTGAGACAGCGACAGTACCCCCAGTGGTACTTCAGCCTCAAGATCCAGTAACTGTAGAGTCTGTGCCAACTTTGGAGTCTGCGCCAGTACCGCCCTCGACACCTCAACTCCTTGAGCCTCAGTCTCCCGCACTGGAAACTCAGTACCAGCCACCGATATGGATGCCCACTCCAGTACCAGGAGTGACGCCGCAGTCACCAGCTCCCGAGACATCTGAGTCAGTAATTCCAGAACCATTACCAGTTGAGATTACTTCCCCCATCCCGATGTCATATCCCGAATTGCTGTCCCATCAACCTTTGCAGCCGCCTGAAACTGTACCTGCCTGGCCTCCTGGAATTATGGCGGATCTGCCTCAGGAAGAACCTAAGCAAGTACCACTGCCAGCCTGGCCTATGCTTACTGAACCTATACCTCCAGTGGGCGAGCACCGGACTTCTGTTCCCCACCCCCCTGTACAACCCAAGAAGAAGTCTCAGCACAAGAAGAAACCTCAGCGTAAGGTAAGTCCAGGATTGGTAATACTCTTTATTGTCGCCATTCTTGTAGCTGTGGCTGCTGGAATTCTTGTGGGCATCAGAGGGGTGCCATGGATGCTCACCTCAGGTACTCCAGGCAGTAGTGGTACTGGTTCTTCCGTATCAGGGTCAACAAATCCTGGTGGTACCTCCACAGTGGAGTCGCCTTTGAATCAACCGCCTCCAGAATCTAGGCCACCAACAGGAACATTAGTACCCATTGGTATGCCGGTGTCGATGAAGGTCGAATCCGGATTGGTGACCTTCACTGTCCTTGATCAAGCAGAGGTACTCACCGAGATTGGGTCAACGACACCTTCGCCTGGAATGGTTTTTGTTGCAGTACCCATTGAAATGAGTTTCTCTGGCTCGCAGACCTATGTACATGTGGTCTCTGACTCGATCTTGGCTGCAGGCGATGGTGTCGCCTATCGACCGAACCCCAATGGAACCATGGCCATTTCTGCGCCTGATGGTACAAAGAACACCTTCTGGGTTCTCACCATTCAACCAGGGAATAGTGTCCAAGGTATCTTCGTCTACCAGGTCCCCGTTGAGGCTCCCCAAGGTTCCCATTTCAGAGTCGGATCCATGTCGAACTCCGTGATTTCTTTCGACATCGGTCTGTAGACGACCACGCTCTCAAGAGGACTACTCGGCCTTCTTAGCCTCACCCATAAGGTCAGTACGTACCTGACCACGAAGAACCTTGCCGATCACCGATTTGGGTAAAGTCTCGACTGGGAAGAAACGACGAGGTACTTTGTAAGCAGCCAAGCGGGCCTTGCAGAAGGTTCGTAGTTCTTGAACATCCAGAGTCTCCCCAGGGTTCATGACCACTGCAGCGACTACCTCTTCGCCAGAATAGGGATGGGGCAGAGCCACCACGGCAGCATCAGCGATCCCTGGATGGGACTTCATGATGATCTCCACCTCGGTTGGGGAAACATTGAACCCCGAGGTGATAATAAGTTCCTTCTTTCGATCCACAACGGCAGTGAACCCGTCAGGATCTTGGATCACGATGTCGCCAGTAGCCAGCCAACCACCTGGAAGAAGGGTCTTCGCAGTCTCTTCCGGGTTGTTCCAATAGCCTTGGAAAACCTGCGGGCCCCGAACAAGGAGTTCCCCGCGCTCGCCCTGGCGTACCTCTTGGTTGGGATTGTCGGCTTCAACAACCTTGATCTGTGTTGACGGGAAAGGCAGACCCACTGTTCCTGGACGACGAGTATGGTGGAAGGGGTTGCCGAGACTGACTGGAGAGGATTCGGTCATGCCGTACCCCTCAACGAGGTACCCTCCAGCAATCGTCTCCCAGGACTCCATCGTGGATTGGGGCAGACTCATCGCACCAGACAGACAGAATTTCGCGGTCTTGAAGGAGATTTTTCGCTTCTTTGCCGCAATAGCAAGGGCTTCAAAGATGGGAGGTACACCGACGAGTACCGTTGGTGGATCCTTCTTGGCGGCGGCGAGGACAAGACTGGGGTCAAAGGTGGGGAAGAGATGGATGCGAGCCTGCTGGAGGATGCCGTACACCAACAGGACTGTGGTACCAAAAGCATGGAAGAAGGGGAGGAAGGCATAGAAGACTTCGTGTCCCAGCTTGGTTTCAGGCATCCAAGCTTTGCCTTGGCGGGCATTGGAATGAAGGTTCAGATGGGTCAAGATCGCACCCTTAGGTTGACCAGTGGTACCTGAGGTGTACTGTATCGCTGCGATGTCACTCACCTTGGGGCGTGGGTGTGACTTCTTGAGTGGTCGATGCTTGAGCAGGTCCTTCCACTCCATGGTGCCAGAAACTTTAGCGGTGAGCTTGCTTCGTGTTGCCTTCAGTGTGGGAAGGGGGAGCTTGAGCGCAAGACGCTTCGAGAGGGGGAATTCGCTGAGCATGTTAACCGAAATAATGTGTTTCAGTTCAATGTCTTCGGGTTGATGTTGCAGCTTCTCGACTGCGGCATCCCAAACGATGGCAACCCTTGCGGCGTGATCCTCGAAGAGGTGGCGGAGTTCGCGGGAGGTGTACAAAGGGTTATGCTCAACGACAATGGCCCCGAGTCTTAGGATGGCATAGAAGGCGATGACATGTTGTGGGCAGTTCGGCAAGATGAGTGCCACCCTGTCGCCAGCGCGTACACCAAGACGGTTGAGGCCTTCGGCAACCCTGGAAATCTGGTCACCAAGCTGGGCATAGGTGGTGGCCCGGCCAAAGAAATCTAAAGCGATACGGTCGGGGGATTGGGCGATGGCGGTTTCGCACATGTCTGCGAGTGAAGTGGTTGGTAACTCAATGTGAGTTGGCACACCTGGTTGGTAGAACTGTGCGTAGTTCAGCATATGGGTACCTCCCTTAACTTACGGTCCCGTAGGTAACGCTACCCTACGCTGAAGGATCATGCACACTGCATCGCGTTTATGAGAAGGAAATGAGACAGTTTTGTGTCACTCATCCACCAGTAAAGCTGATAATTGTGTTTGTCCACGACTGACCATGATGAGTTGGAGAGACTGACGGGATGTTTCAAAGGTGACTGTACCCGTGATGGATTCCCCAGGGCCAACAAACCCAGGAATAAGGTCGGTGGGGGAGGTCAGGATCTGCTCCAATTGCGTGAGGTCATCAACAGCGTAAGCGTAGAAGTCATAGAAGAGAATGCCTGTGTCAACCATCACCTCCACGGTGAGGGTGACACCACTCGTGCCCCATTTGGTATCAGTGATCCGCCAATATCCGGTCAGATCTTTCTCCGCGAAAGCCATCCCACCGGTACGAGATTCAGTGGTATAGCTCGTAGGTGGTGGAGGAGTCTCAGTAACTATGACCTCGGGTTGGGGAAGATTGTTCACAAGAATCATTCCCCCGATGCCAGCAACCAGGAGTACGACTAAAGTGATGATCCACCCAGTGCTGTTGTGGGGTTTGTAGTTCGTGATGGAGTCACCAGGCGCAAGGGTGGGTACAAGCGGGCTGGCTGAAGCAGGGTCCATGGGTACTGAGGTGTTACCTGGTGTGTAGGTGTACCCAGCCATGATCGGTTCGGTTTCGTCTGGAGTATAGGCACGACGAGGAGGGCTCGCATGGTGAGTTTGCGGGCCTGGAGCAGATCTTCTGGGACCTTGGGTATTTGAATACGGTGAATCCATTAGATTCAAGGATACGTGATTTTCACATCAGATGACGAAGTCATCTAGTCTGATTCACGGTTTGAGAGGGGATCTTGTTGATCCCAGATCCGATCAAATTCGTCGCTTACCAAGGGCCATACCAGTGTTAATGCGTCACTGACTGAGTTCACTTGTGTTCCCAGAACGCCATAGAGAACAAACTCATGGGGGATGACTCTGCCCGACTGATCTTGCCGGGCCTCAGGGTCAGAAAAACGAACAGCGACAACCCTGCCGAGTCGACGCCAGATCTCCGGTTCCTCCTCAATGTGACAGAAGGCTTTCTCGTACTCAGGCAGAGGATCAGCGAATCCTGCCTTTTTCAGGAACCGAAATCCCCAGGTTCTTCCCCGGGTGGCCCATATGAGTTTCACCCTATGCTCCTATGAAGGACTCGGTCCTCTTCACACTTTTCCAAATCCAGTTGGAACTGGGTGAGTACAGCAGAAAGAGTGTCGCCCTGGCTGATGGCCTGTTCATTGAGAATACGAAGTTTCTCCCCAGCAAGCTTCACTGCTTCAACCGCGACATCCACGATTCCAGCCAGTTTAACAAGGCCTGAGAGCTTTCCTGTTTTCTTCTCCTTTGTGGAGCTCTTCAGTTTGCCTCCGATCATTGCTGTGGCGAAGATACCAGCCACGCTCAGAAGACTCTCGGCGACCTTTCCGACCGCTTTCTTTGTTTGTACCCAACGAAGATGGCGTTCAAAAGGAAGGATGGAGGCTAAAGGAAGAATTGCTGCCACTCCCACACGTTCACTGACTTCGATCTTGTCTGGATTGAACTTTGCTGATGACAACAAGATATAGTCTTCAGCCACTGAGAGTGCATCGCTGGAGTCAACAAATCCAGCAAGAACATTGCGCAGTTCTACGATCTCGCCTGCAACCTTCTCAATGAGAAGCTCCTTGAAACGAAACACATCGACATCAGGGAGTAGATCCGATTTGGATAGGGCAAGTACCCAAATACGCGGGAAGTCAACAAGGGGTTTGCCCCCTTCAAGAAGATCATCTTTGAGGCTGAGCAGGCCATTACGGAAGTTGGTGAACAGCGACTTGAGGTACCTTTCCTCCTCGCCGGCGTTATCCAGCAACTTTTGTCCGTCCACAAGCAGCAAGGCAACATCAGATCCCACCAAAGATCTGAAAGTATTCACCCTGTGCTGGGCTTCTTCGGGATCCACGAGGTTTTGTTCGAACCATTCCCCCGGATAGTCATGCCACACCAGTCGAAGGGCATCAAATAACTGTTTCGGTGGCTTCTTGCTCGACTTCCCACCCGGCAACTCTTTCAGTTTCACTGTGAAGGAATAAGAGGAGCCACGAAAACGTGTAGCCATGGGCAGCTTTGCTGAGTTCTTCATCCCCAGGTAATTCTGGTGAAGATGAGCACGCTGTCCGAAATCATCAGCGATAACATCAAACAAGCTTTTCTGAAGGAAATACGGTTCTTGAGTGGCACCATAAAACGAGGAGATCAGAACGGTCTTTCCCGAACCACTTTCACCAAATACGGCAATCTGCTGCTCTAGCTTGCGACTTAACTGCATAGATTAAGGGTACAGGTTCCCGTGAGGCCAAGTGGCTACCAGATGCTCGTACCCGGTATGATTCTGGCGTAGTTTCAGGAAAGGAAACTTATGGTTTACGTGATCGCCCAACCCTGCGTTGATGTGAAAGACAAAGCCTGTCTTGAGGAATGCCCCATCGACTGTATCTATGAGGGTGTTCGTAGCTTGTACATCAATCCAGATGAGTGTGTCGATTGCGGGGCCTGCGAGCCCGTCTGCCCAACAAACGCGATCTTCTATGCGGATGATCTTCCCGCAGAGTATGCGGAATATGCAGAAATCAACGCGGAATTCTTTGCTGATCTGGGTACTCCAGGGGGAGCTTCACGTCTTGGGCCAGTCGACAAGGATCATCCGACTATTGCTGCGCTGCCCCCACAGAACTAGGTTCTTTCATGGCTGGGCGCATACTGCCTGATTTTCCATGGGACACTATCGCTGATGATGTTGCCCTAGCGAAATCCCATCCCGAGGGTGTGTGCGATTTGAGTGTGGGTACCCCTGTTGATCCCACTCCTGAGATTGGCCAACAGGCATTAATCCAAGCCTCCAATTCCCATGGTTATCCTACGGTGTGGGGTACACCTGCCCTACGCCAATCCATGCTGGAGTACGTGACCACTCGCTGGTTGGCTGCTTCGATGACTGAGAGATCTGTCCTGCCAGTGGTAGGTACGAAAGAGCTTGTTGCCTGGCTTCCGACCCTGCTGGGTCTAGGCCCTGACGACACAGTCGTGATTCCTGAGGTCGCCTATCCCACCTATGCAGTGGGGGCCGCAATGGTGGGAGCACGGGTGGTCACTGCATTGACTCCGGCTGAGATTGAGGGTGAAAACCCTGCTCTCATCTGGACCAATTCGCCAGCCAACCCCAGTGGGCGCATCGACAGTTTTGAGGAAGTTCGATCCTGGGTTGAGTACGCCCGCGCCAAGGATGCCCTCTTGGTTGCTGATGAATGTTACGGAGAATTTGGGTGGGATACTGAACCTGTATCCGTCCTTGATGCCCGTGTGAACGGTGGTACTGTTCAAGGACTCATCGGGGCCTACTCCCTATCGAAAAGATCCAACCTTGCTGGGTATCGAGCCGGTTTCGTCGTGGGTGACGAGAAGGTTGTCATGGATCTTGTCGGCCTGCGCAAGCACCTCGGGATGATGGTTCCTGCTCCTGTACAAGCGGCAATGACAGTGTTGTTGGGTGATCAGATCCATGTTGATGAGCAACGGCAACGCTATTCATCCCGCCGCGAGATCCTCACGCGGGCTTTAATGGATGCCGGTTTCATCATCGACCACTCCGAAGGAGGACTCTACCTATGGGCCACCAAGGGTGAGTACGGTCGTACCACTGCCCACTGGCTGGCCGAACGAGGAATCATAGTAGCCCCTGGCGACTTCTATGGTACTGCTGGGGCTCATCACGTCCGCATCGCCTTAACTGCGACCGATGAGCGGATTGAGACCGCTGCTGGTCGATTGTAGGTTTGTGGCTGGCGGTTATACTCGCCACCATTGGAGGAGTCTTCATGGTTTTAGTTCCTCGCCCTTTGTACCTTGATCGGATTGAGGGTCTGATTGATGCTGTCGTGAGAATGTGATGTCTCGGGACATAGGAAACCGGTGAACCCTCAGATTGCGGGTTCGCTGGTTTGTTGTTTTTGGGTGTGGGGTTGGTAATCCCTGGTGGGGTCGAGGATGAGGTCGCGCAGTATTTCTCCAGTGGCGGTGTTGATAATTGTGATCTGAAGGTCTTGGATGAGCATGGTGACGAGGGTTCCGGTGTGGGTTCGTCCGATGCCGATGTGGTGGAGTTGTCCAGCGTGGCGGAGGGTGACTCGTCCGGATGTGTCGACTTTGTCGTAGCGGACACGGTTGTGAGATTCGGGTGGTGGGTTGTTGGCTGGACTGGCTTTCATCCCGGTGGTGTATCGGGTCGCGGGAGTCTGGTGGTGGGGCAATGATTTATGCGGGCGCCGGTTGTTGTATTCATCAGTGAAAGCAATAAGAAGAGATTGTAGTTCGGTCAGTGTGGCGGGCTGGTGCGGTTGAGCGCGTAACCATTTCTTCAGGGTTTGTTGGAATCGTTCGACTTTGCCCTGGGTTTGAGGGTGGTTGGGGTGCCCGTTCTTCTGGATGATGTGGAGTTTCTGGAGTTCTTTCTCGAAGCTGGTGCGTCCGCCTTTCCCACCGGAGAATCGGGTGGTGTAGACCATGCCGTTGTCGGTCAGGGTGGACGCTGGTGGAGCGTAGAGGCTGATCGTGTGACGGAATGTGGCTAAGACGATTGGTGCGGTGACTCGGATGTGTCCGGTGACGGATAAGGCGTAGCGGGAGTGGTCGTCGAGCCAGGTGAGGATTTCGGTGTCGGGGCCGGGTTGTCCGTCTGGGTGGGTGAGCCTGTAGTGGGTGAAGTCGGATTGCCAGCATTCGTTGGGTTGAGCGGCTTCGAAACGAGTGTACGAGGTTTTCGGACGTTTCCTGGGTTCGGGTGCCACGAGACCTTCGCGGGTGAGGATCCTTGCGATCGTCGCTCTGGACACGATCATGTGGTGGTGATGTTCCAGGTGCCAACGGATCGTTTCTGGTCCAGCGTCGAGACCTCTGTTAACAAGGTCGGTTCGGATCGTGACGATGGTTGTGGTCGTGGTGTCGGATGTAACGTTGGGTGAGGTGTGAGGACGCGTGGACTTCGGCTGGAATGCAGTCTCGCCTTCCGCTCTGTATCGGGCCATCAGTTTGGACACCCATCCTTTTGAGACCCCGTACTTGCTGGCGGCTTCAGACTGAGTGAGTCCTTGAACAATGACGGCAGTGATGACTAGTTTCGCGATAGACATTCACCCATCGTCGCGTTTCCTATGTCCCGACACATCAGTTTCCTATGTCCCGAGACAGGGGTTTCCTATGTCCCGAACCAAGACAATGCTGTCGTGAGAAGATGGTGATGATGTACATGCTAAGAGTTCGTTAACAAGCCTAGTTACTTTTCTTCGCAATATGCATCTTTCGGCTAGTGAATTTTGTGCTTTCTAGAAGCCGAAAGGAGCAATTTCCAATAATGCTATAAATATTTAATGATTGGGTGCATCGCAATAGAAAGAGTAAACGATGTATCGTAGTAACTGGCTTTGCGGTACGAATGCCCATGTGTGACAGGGAATCGATCCATAGTGAGGAGCTTGCGGGACCTACCCCAATTGCTATTACTGATATTTAAATTGAATCAACATCCTGTGATTGTTTTGCGTGGGATTGTACTGTGCTAGAGTGAGCGGCACAATTGAATACCGAACCATTCAGGGGAAGTCGGTCAAAGCCCGACACTGACCCGCAACGGTAGATCAACGATTGTTGATGAGTCCGATGCCTGTGTGGTGAGGAGCGTTTCCATCCATCGAGGTCTGTGGAGGGGCGTCTGAGTTTTCTTGGCGTTCCTTTCGGATCGCTCATAGAGAGATTCTTCATGAAAACTCGTTTGGGGGCCGTCGGCATTACGACCGCCCTTTTCTTTTCCCTCTTCTGTTTCACTATACCAGGTATCGCCCACGCTGATGCTGTTCGTGGAGCAGCATGTCAGCCCGGTCAGGGTGTGACTGTCATTGTTGATTATTCGCCGAATGGCTCTGACGTAGAGGTACGATGTGCCCCTGGTACATGGCCAAGTATCGTTGATGCCGTAACTGGAGCAGGGTTCACTGTCACCCATGCAAGCGGATTCGTTACCGAGATTGATGGTGTGAACCCATCTAAGATCTACGGTAGCTGGGATGGCTACTGGGAGATGTTCACATCAACAACAACAGGTACCGCTGCGGGTCCCGCAGACACATCGTGGACCTTTGCCCAGATTGGTGGCGGCGATGGTCCACTGAAAGTCGATCAAGCCTATCTGCTAAGAGCTGCCGATTCCTGGGATTGTATGATGCTCGATTATGATCCAACCTGGGAGCTTGATGATCCGTCACGATGTGAACCAACCCCGAAGCTTAACGAGCTGAATCGTGGTGTGACTGTGAAGTCGGTCGCACCAGCCACAGCGAAAGGATCAGCCGACGCTGTAACAGCAGTAGCATGGTTGGGACAGATACTCGCAGACAACGACGATGTCATTCCAGGATTTTCAGGGGTTGACTGGGAGTTGACCACCGATTCTATCTTCGCTCTAGCCTCAGCTGGGGTGGGTGGTACCCAACTTTCGAAGACTGCCGCCAAGCTCAAGGCTTCAGGCTCGGCCTACATTGGAAGCAGTTCCGAGATTGGTACACGCTGGGCGCGGGCCGCCAAAGTGGCCTTGGCCTTGATGGTGGCTGGTGAGGACCCCACATCTTTCGATGGTCGCAACCTGCTCTTCGAGATTCGCTCAGTTATGAATGCTGACGGGTCTTTCGGTAATCCTGGATCGGATTCCTCGTTCAATCATTCTTTGGCCATGTTGGCCTTGGCGAGAACTGATGGTGGTGTACCCGTTCAGGCAACTCAGTGGATCCTTGGTCGACAGTGCTCCACCGACGGTTCCTTTGGCTGGTCTTCAGGCTGCGGCGGAGCCGATATTGATATGACAGCTATGGTACTTCAGGCGCTACAAGCCTCGGGTGCCTCGGGTTCTCCCGAATATGCTATGGCTGAACAATGGCTCATCTCCAAGCAGGAATCCTCGGGTGGATTCTCAGCCTTTGGTGCGCCCAATGCGAATAGTACGGGTCTTGGATCCCAAGCACTCCATGGAAATACTGCTGTCCTTGAGGGGGCTGTCCGCTTCATTGGGACCCTTCAGGTGAGTTGTACATCAATCGAAGCAAGTACAGGAAAACTCACCGAAGCAGACCTCGGCGCTATTGCGTATAATCCAGAAACCTTTTCTCAAGGTGTGGATGAGGGCATCGAATCGAGTACATCCCAATTCGTACGTGCCACTGTTCAAGCAGTTCTTGGATTGGGCGGGCCTGGCTTTGAAAATCTGACTGCTGAGGGGATTGAAACAGATCTCCCTGTGAGGGAATCCTGCGAGTCTGATCCTCCGGCTGATCCTTCATCCACCCTGGACCCACCGACCGGGAACCAGTCTGGTGCCGATTCCTCAAAACCGCAGTCTGGTGCCAATTCCTCAAAACCGGAGGTGTCGAAACCTAGTGCTTCAACAGGTGGTTCCCTTTCCATGGGTAATCCAGGCATTGTGACAGCCCTAGGATTCATCCTGATGGGGGTCGCCTTGCGGAGGTGGGTCGTACTTCCGTGAGAAGAATCCTTCTAGGTACGGTGGCGACTATCATGGTCGCCACCAGTACCCTTTTTGTGTCCGAGGCTTGGGAGGTTGTACCCCAGGCCTCGGCGGCAAGCGTACGTACAGGTCCATGCTTGACCAATGACGCGAATGCGGTTTCTATAGTGATCGACTACCAGAGTCTTGGTGGGGGAACCTTGCAGTACTGTGTCTCAAATCTGGCGAATGGTTCTACGGGTATGGATGTTTTGAGAACGGTTGCTTCTGTTCAGGGGACCACCCATGATGGAGGCAGTTTCGTGTGCCGGATCAACAACCGCCCAGGCCCTTCAGAGTCGATAACCCTGCCCAATGGTGAGTCCTACATGGAGTCCTGCGTGAACACACCTCCTGGGTCAGCTTACTGGGTCTATTGGCATGCGGATGCAGGAGGATCCTGGACTTATTCGAGTCAGGGAGCGAACAGTCGACGTGTAAAGTTCGGAAGCTACGAGGGATGGTCTTTTGCCCTTGGTGCTGCCTTTGGCTCTGGACCGAGACCAGGGATTTCTCCTGCATTCTGGGCGGATCCTCCGAAGCCTCCGACCACCGAAGCCCCACCGCCACCGCCACCGCCGCCCCCAGTGACCTCTCATCCACCTGTGGTGAAGCCATCAAGTACCCAGGGAGCTAAACCAGCTTCAGATACAACCGCAGGCGATCATCCAACCCAGTCTCGTGAGACTCCAACGGATTCAGTGTCACCGAGCGTGGTGACTGCCACTGCCTCGACTGCTGGTACCCCTTCTTCTGCCCAACTTTCGCCCAGAGAAACTGAGGTTCCTGATGAGAAGTCTGGGGGAGTACCGTGGGGTGTGATCCTTGCCCTGGGGTTGATCCTGGCAAACGGTGTGGTAGCGGGCATCGTGTGGTATCGACGTCGCTCGGGCGTAGCATAACTACCATGGCCCTTCGACTCCTTACTCCTAGATCCTTGCACCCAGGTGCATGGTGGGCATGGGCTATTGGATGCGCGGTCGTCGCGTCACGTACAACAAATCCAGCGATCCTTGGGCTGCTTATCTCTGTCGTTTTTTTGACGGTGATCCTGCGTCGTGGAAGTGCGCCCTGGGCTATGGCTTTTAGGCTTTATGTCTATCTTGCATGCTTCATTGTGACTATACGTATCCTGTTGAGGATCGTGTTCTCGGCGCAGGGACCCACTGTTCTCTTCCATCTTCCAACACTGACTCTTCCAGGAATTCTGGATTCTGTCAGACTCTTTGGTCCGGTTTCTGCGGAGGCGCTCTTGGGTGCTGGAATCTCGGCTCTACAGTTGGCGGCAATGGTTGTGGCTATTGGTGCTGCGAACGCTTTGGCGAACCCGAAGCGACTTTTGGCTGCCGTACCAGGTGCGCTCTATGAGTGGGGGACAGTGGTGGTCATCGCCTTATCGATCTTTCCCCAGTTGGCTGAGTCTTTTGGAAGGGTACGAAGGGCCCGACAACTTCGTGCAGAGACAGGAAAGGGGGCCCATCTGATCAAGAACGTGGCGATGCCTGTACTCTCGGATGGGTTGGACCGCTCCCTGGTCCTGGCTGCTGCCATGGATTCGCGTGGCTATGGGAGGTCAATGGCGGTGTCGGTGTTCTCTCGACGGTTGACATCTGTGCTGCTTGTCGTGTCATCCCTGGCATTGTGTGTGGGTGCCTATGGATTGTTGGATACCGGGTTCACGCCACTGTGGATGGGGGTACCCATGGTGGTTTTTGGTCTTGTTGCTGGGCTGGTTGGGTTGAGACTCTCAGGTCGGCGAGTCGTCAGGAGTAGGTACCGTCCTGACACGATGCTGGCTGCTGAGTGGTTGGTCCTCGGGTCGGGGGTAGCTGCCTGTGTGGGGATCCTCATCCTTGGTATCTTTCAACCGATGGTGGCCTTCCCTCCTGTGTCTCCTCTTGGATGGCCGGATGTGAGTATTCTCGCCATTGGTACCATCGTTGTGCTCCTTCTTCCTGCATTCATGAGTCCCCCTGCTGAGACTCCTTCAACGCGAGTGGTGGAAAACCCCCATAAATCCGTCGGTTTTCTGGGTGCGGATACACAAAATGGTGGGTTTGGGTTGCATCATGGCGAGAATTGGGGTGAAAACCCATCCATTTCCGTCACTCAGCATCATAATGCGATGGTTTTGAGGGGGTTTTCACCGCTTGGGGTGAACAGTGGGGAGATTTGCGTGAGGGGGAACGATGATTCGCTTTGATTCTGTATCAATACGGTATGGGGTCGACCAGGAGCCTGTGATCCGTGACATCAACTTGGAGTTGGCTGATGGTCAACTCATCCTTGTGGCGGGTCGTACTGGGTCAGGGAAATCCACCCTCCTGGGTGCCATCAATGGGCATGTACCCCATTTCACTGGTGGGATTGTGACTGGTCGCGTCGAGGTTGAGGGGCTTGATACTGCCCAGCATCCTCCCCGTGACTTGGCCCATGTGATTGGGGTTGTCAATCAGAATCCTCTCGCTGGTTTCGTGACCGACATCGTGGAGGAGGAGTTGGCCTATGGAATGGAGCAGCTTGGGATTGATCCTCAACAGATGAGGACACGGGTGGAGGAGACTCTTGACATTCTTGGTCTTGCCGATCTTCGCAATCGCCCTTTGAGAACCCTCTCAGGTGGTCAGCAGCAACGGGTCGCCGTCGGTTCTGTTCTCGCTACGGGAGTAAGGGTACTTGTTCTTGACGAGCCCACGTCGGCCCTTGATCCGGTCTCATCGGAGGAGGTACTTGCTGCTTTGTTGAGGCTGGTCCATGATCTTGGTCTCACAGTCATCATCGCCGAGCATCGTTTGGAGAGGGTTGCTGGATATGCTGATCAAATGCTCCTCCTTGATGGGCGTGGTGGGGTTACCCAGGGGGAGACCCGCTTGATCATGGAGGCGAGTTCCTTGGTACCACCTGTGGTTGCCTTGGGTCGAATAGCCTCCTTTCCTGAGGTCCCCTTATCGGTACGTGATGCCCGACGGATGGCTGATCCGATACGCGCAGCACTGGTCACGAAGGACCCTGGTCGCTTTCGCCGTGTCCCTCCTGCCCAGGGGAGATCCTCTGTACGTCTGGCTGATCCTTCATTGAAACCATCAGGTACCCAGCGACTGGAGGCCATCGAATCGGATGGTCTCACCACTAAGAATGTACGGATAATGTACGGACATACATGCGCGGTTAATAATGTCTCACTCAGCCTCCCCCCAGGCAAGATCACTGTCATCATGGGTCGAAATGGTTCAGGAAAGTCCAGTCTGTTGTGGGCTTTGACAGGGGTGCAAAAGATGGACTCCGGTCGGTATTCCGTCGATGGGATTGACCTGGAAAACAAGGGGCCAGACAAGGTACGTGACCTCGTACGTCTTGTACCTCAAACCGCGTGTGACCTGCTGTACCTGTCAAGCGTGGAAGAGGAATGCCAGGCTGCCGATAGGGAATCGGGATGCGAGTCGGGGTTGTGTCGGCAAATCCTTGATGCTCTGGCTCCTCAGGTTGATTCTCGAAGCCATCCGAGGGATCTATCCCAGGGTCAGCAACTGTGTTTGGTGCTCGCGATACAACTCACAGCCCGGCCCCATGTGATCCTCTTGGATGAGCCCACTCGCGGACTTGATTACCCCGCCAAGGCATCACTGGCCCAGATCCTTGAGGAGATGGCCTGGGAGGGGAGAAGTGTTGGGGTAGTGACCCACGATGTGGAATTTGCTGCTGAGGTTGCAGACCAGATCATTGTCATGGCTGCCGGGGAGGTGATCCAATCTGGTACGGCTCCTGAGGTACTTGGTACCTCGGCCTTATTCGCACCCCAGGTTGCCAAGGTGTTATATCCAGAGCGCTGGTTGACTGCCTATCAGGTTGGTCAAGCACTGAATTTGGAAGACTCCCATGATGACGGCGTACACGATCCCAGAGGGTATGAATCTGAGGTCTCCTGGTGAACCAGATCCATAACCCAGTACCCCTTGAGTGGAAGTCTGCCCTCATGCTCACCATCCTCACGGTGGCAGGGCTGGCTATGTTCTCGTGGCCCTTGCTCATTCCTGTACGGGTCGAGGATGGGATGGTCTCCACCTCCCCATTTATCTTCATCGCTATTTTGCCGCTCTTGGTTTTCCTTGTACTGGCTCAGATCTCCGAAAAGGGGATGGATGCTAAAGCGTTGGCGATCCTGGGGGTACTAAGCGCGATCAATGCTGCCCTTCGACCCTTGGGAGCAGGTACAGGTGGAATAGAGACCGTCTTCTTTCTGCTTATCCTTGCTGGACGGGTTTTTGGCCCCGGGTTCGGCTTTGTTTTGGGATGTACCTCCCTGTTCGCTTCCGCACTACTCACTGCTGGTGTTGGACCCTGGATGCCCTTCCAGATGCTTGCCTCAGCATGGATCGGTATGGGTGCAGGATTGCTGCCCAACTCCATCTTTGGGCGGATGATTCGCGGGAAATGGGAGATCCTCATGCTCGTGATCTATGGTATCTTCACAGCGTATTTCTTCGGAATGATCATGAACCTGTGGTTCTGGCCCTATCTGATCGGCCCCTCCATGGTGGGTACAACCGAACTGGCCTATATCCCAGGTGGTTCACTGATCGACAATCTCCGCAGGTTCCTGGTCTTCTCCCTCATCACCTCAACAGCCGTATGGGATACCGGTCGAGCCATCACAAATTCAGTCCTTCTCGTTCTCGTAGGCCTGCCTGTTCTGGCTGCCTTCAGAAGAACAGTACGACGGGCCGCCTTCAACCCAGAGATCACCTTTGAGGTCACCCCATAAATGTATGAGGTGAGGTGCGGGATAACCCCTTGAGGGGGACACGAGACCACATGAAGGGTCGTTTAGCGACTAGGTACGCCAGTCGAGGATCGTACAATCAACTGAGTAGGAATCTTCACCGAGCGTGCAGGCCGACCATCAATGGCCTCTAATACGAGTTCCATGGCTGCTTGTCCCAAAGCGTGATGATCCTGATGAATGGTTGTCAAGGGAGGGATCGAACAGTCGGCTCCGCCGATATCATCAAAGCCAACAACTGATATGTCTTGGGGTACTTTCATTCCACGTTCGTTGAGGGCTCGAAGAACCCCGAAGGCCATGTGGTCATTCCCAGCAAAGATAGCAGTAGGCAGTTCTTCTAGGGCCAGTAGTGACATTGTGCAGCAGTATCCTGACCATGAGTTCCAATCCCCTTCAAAGATGATCCCTTGATTGGAGACGCTGGGAGGCAGGGAACTTCGCCAAGCGGCTGCACGTAACTCTGAATGGAGGTCATCACACGGGCCCGAGACATGGGCAATATTTGTGTGACCTAGGCCTTTGAGAATGGTCATCGCCTGTTTGGCGCCTGTGTACTGGTCGATATCCACTGAGGGAAGGTTGTCTGGCACAACGCCGGAGGTGACCAGTACAGTGGGCATCCCGCCGGATGCCTTGATGGTGGCATCGACTGCTGTTTGGGTTTGGACAACAGCGATGATCCCATCCACTCCCTGGTCAATAAAGTGGGAGATGACCTCAAGTACCTCATCTGGTTCCCCTCCTTGAATGCCTGCCATAGAGACCCAATATCCTTGTGCTCGCGCTGTCTGCTCGATAGCGAGCAGGGATCCTGACGGGCCGGAGAGATGGGTACTCGTAACCATGACACCAATAATGCGGCTATTCCCCGTGGCGAGGGTACGTGCAGCGAGGTTGCGGCGATACCCCAAGGTTGCAATGGTTTCCCTCACTTTGTGGCGGGTCTTCGCCGACACTGAGGGATGGTTGTTGAGTACCCGAGATACGGTCTGGTGGGAGACCCCAGCCAGGGCCGCGACATCGGCAATTGTAGGTGATGTGCGAGATGCCTCCATACCTTCAGTTTAGGACTTTTTTGGAAAGAATAGGGGCAGTGTTCACGATCACTGTGCTGATGATTCAATCTCCTTGTCGGCAGGTGAAAACTCCAGGATGCTTCATGGGAATTCTCTTGACACTTCAGACATGTTAGCGTTAACATTAAGATAAGAATTGTTGAGTTCTGCACTACTGTGTCATGTGGGCTGATCTATGCAGATCCACGTAGGGTCGTGAATCCAGACACATGGGGAAAATAGGGTCTATGGTGACTAGGATATCGACAAGGGCATTGTGGAGGTTTTCATGACTGAGCGGTATTCACTGGGTATCGAGTTCGGATCGACTCGCATCAAGGCTGTGATCATTAATGAGTCTATGGATGTCATTGCGGTGGGGTCCCATACATGGGAAAACCACTTGGTTGACGGGATCTGGTCCTATGCCTTAGAGGATGCCTGGGCAGGGGTACAGAAGGCGTATGCTCGCCTAGCCGAGGAGTATAAGAAGGCCACAGGAACAGCCCTCACCTCGGTGTCCACTATTGGAATCTCCGCGATGATGCATGGGTACCTTGCCTTCAATGAAACAGGTGAACTCTTGGTGCCTTTCCGTACTTGGCGCAACACCATCACTCACCATGCCAGTGAGGAGTTGACCAAGGAACTTGGGTTCACGATTCCTCAAAGGTGGTCGATCGCCCACCTCTATCAGGCTGTACTGAACGGCGAACCCCATGTTTCGCAGATTAGTTTCCTGACCACCTTGTCTGGGTACGTCCATTGGAAGCTGACCGGCGAGAAAATCCTAGGAGTGGGCGATGCTTCGGGAGTCTTTCCCATTGATGCGGCCCATGGGTGGGATGGGCCGCGCTTAGGAAAAACCCAAGCCAAGCTGGATGCAGCAGGTGCCGGTATCACCCTGGCTGGGATCCTTCCAGAGGTACGCGACGCCGGCGCAGACGCAGGAATCTTGACCGCCGAAGGAGCGCTCCTCCTTGATCCAGCTGGCGTCCTTCAAGCAGGTATTCCCCTATGTCCCCCTGAAGGAGATGCTGGTACGGGAATGGTTGCCACCAATGCAGTGGCCCCGCGTACCGGAAATATCTCGGCGGGTACCTCTATCTTCGCCATGATTGTCCTCGAACGAGAGTTGGCTGATCTTCATCCAGAGATCGATATGGTGACCACACCTGCAGGGGATCCTGTCGCCATGGTGCATTGCAATAATGGCGCATCGGAGATTGATGCCTGGGCTCAGATTTTCAGTCAGTTTGCGGCGAAGGCCGGATGCGAACTCGACACCAACCAGGTCTTTGCGACACTATTCGGGGCAGCACTTGACGGTGATAAGGACGGCGGGGGGATCCTCGCATACAACTATCTCGCAGGTGAGCCGATCACAGGCTTGGAGGAAGGTAGACCGCTGATTCTGCGTACTCCGGACTCGAAACTCAACCTCGCAAACTTCATGAGAACACTGATCATGAGTTCCTTTGGTACCTTGAGCCTAGGAATGCGCATCCTCGAATCTGAGAATGTTGAGGTCGATTCCATGTTCGCCCATGGTGGGATCTTCGCCACCAAGGGTGTGGCCCAATCCCTGATGGCAGCCGCACTATCAACCCCAGTCAGTGTTGGTGAAACTGCAGCCGAGGGTGGCGCATGGGGGATGGCAGTCCTTGCTTCTTATGCACTGGATAGCCGGGAACTCAGTCTCGCTGATTTCTTGGTAAGTGTGGTCTTTGCTGATGCTCAGATTGAGACTATCGCACCCGATCCTGACGATGTCGAAGGTTATACAAGGTTCCTGGAAGCCTATGAGAAAGCCATCCCTGTTCTGCGTACGGCAGTTGAAACCTCCTAGGAAGAGCACATATGAGTACAGATGTGGCCACCCAGATCCTTCGTCTGCGGGCGGAGGTGTCAGCACTCCATAGTGAATTGATTCGGTGGGATCTGGTTGTGTGGACAGCAGGCAACATCTCTGCACGGGTACCTGGGGCAGACCTCATGGTGATCAAACCCTCCGGTGTTGCCTATGAGGATCTCACGGCTGAATCCATGGTTGTTACTGACTTCAAGGGGAATCTTGTCGAAGGGGATTATTCCCCAAGTTCGGATACCTTTGCCCACGGGTACGTCTATCAGCACATGCCGGAAGTGGGCGGGGTTGTTCACACACATTCCACCTATGCCACTGCATGGGCGGCTCGTCGTGAGTCGATTCCCTGTGTCTTAACGATGATGGGTGATGAGTTTGGGGGAGAGATCCCTGTGGGGCCCTTTGCCCTCATTGGGGATGATTCCATTGGACGCGGGATCGTGGAAACCCTCAAGGCTTCACGATCTCCAGCTGTACTCATGGCTAATCACGGACCCTTCACTATTGGCAAGGATGCTCGGGCGGCAGTCAAAACGGCAGCCATGTGTGAGGAGGTTGCCAAGACTGTACACATGGCTCGCCTCTTGGGTGATCCCCATCTGATCGACCAGGCAGACATTGACCGACTCTACGACCGCTACAAGAATGTATATGGGCAATAGGCCCACAATGAAAGGCAGACAATGTCACCCACGATTTGGTTTCTCACGGGTTCTCAACACCTTTATGGTGAGGAGACCCTAGTACAGGTTGCCAACAACTCCAAGCAGATCGTGGCTGAGTTGAATGGTGCTGGGTTAGCGATACCTGTGACCTGGAAACCCGTGTTGACTAGCAAGGATGCTATTCGCCGCATCATGTTGGAAGCCAATGGGGATGATGAATGTCTTGGTGTCATCGCCTGGATGCACACCTTCTCTCCAGCCAAGATGTGGATTGCTGGCCTTGATGGTTTGGCGAAGCCTCTCCTTCACCTCCACACCCAAGCCAATGTGGAATTGCCTTGGGCCACCATAGACATGGACTTCATGAACCTCAACCAGGCCGCCCACGGAGACCGCGAGTTCGCCTATATCGAGTCCCGCCTTGGGATTGCGCGTACCACAGTGGTCGGCCATGTCTCGAACCCACAGGTACAGGCTCAGGTCGATATATGGATGAGAGCCTCTGCTGGATACGCAGCCTCCCGCCAGTTGAACCTCGTACGTTTCGGTGACAACATGCGCAATGTCGCTGTCACTGAGGGGGATAAAACCGAGGCCGAGCATATCTTCGGTACATCAGTGAACACCTACGGTGTCAACGATCTCGTCGAGGCAGTAGCTCAGGTCGGCGACTTAGAAGCTGAGATCTTGGCTGGAGCCTACGAGGATGAGTACGACGTTGTCGCCGATCTGCGCAAGGGTGGGGATCGCTATGATTCCCTGATCTATTCGGCCAAGCTCGAAATCGCGTTGCGCAGTTTCCTGGAAGCCCATGATGCGAAGGCATTCACCACCAACTTCGAGGATCTTGGTGATCTTCGCCAGCTTCCAGGTATGTCTGTACAGCGTCTCCAAGCTGATGGCTATGGGTTTGGGGCCGAGGGGGACTGGAAGACAGCCATCCTTGTTCGTGCCGCTAAGGTCATGGGTGCCGGTCTTGATGGTGGTGCTTCGCTTATGGAGGACTACACCTACCATCTGGTTCCTGGCAAGGAGAAGATCCTGGGTGCCCATATGCTTGAGGTCTGCCCGAGTTTGACTAAGGGTACCCCTCGGGTTGAGATCCATCCTTTGGGGATTGGCGGCAAGGAGGATCCTGTACGTTTCGTCTTCGATGCTGACCGTAGTCGTGGCATCGTCGTGGGTCTGTCGGATATGCGTGATCGCTTCCGGTTGACCGCCAATACGGTCACTGTCGTTCCCCCCGATGAACTTATGCCTAATCTTCCTGTGGGCCGGGCCATGTGGGTTCCAGATCCCGATTTCTATACCTCGGCAGCCTGTTGGTTAACTGCAGGTTCCTCACATCACACTGTGATGTCTACTGCTTTGACCGCTGCCCATTTCCGTGAGTTCTCCCGCATGGCGGGTACGGAGTTCGCCCTCATTGATGAATCTACAACACGCGACGGTTTCGAGGACCTCCTGCGCTGGAACGCCGCGTATTACCGATTAGCACGAGGGTTCTAGTCTCCAGGCTGGGGTCGCGCTCACCTCATCCTAGTTAGACCGCGACCTCAGTTCTGGACCATGAACGTCATTCCTCCTTTCCTCAAACTGGCCATCGCCGAGAGGTGGTGGCCAGTTGGCTGTGGGGACGGTCACTGTTTTCGGATTCAACCGAAAGTCCCTCGCTTGTGGGTTGTGGGGGGTGGTCGCCCAGCAGAAAAACAGATGTCATTAAACGAAAGGCGTTGTTTGTTTCGGTATGTGGGATGGGTGTTGACAGGTGGTGTGGGTTTGGTGGAGAGTTCAGGTTAGTACCTGATATATGGGAGGGGTGGATGATGGTGTCTATATTCGGTGTGA
>JAIRQE010000026.1 GCA_031256725.1 Propionibacteriaceae bacterium | reverse complement strand
ACCGAGTAGGAGCGCTCCGGGTGCTGGGAATCAGTTCTTATTCCCCCCAGTAGGCTTGAGTATCGATTCCAGGAAAACCTTGGCAGGCTGGGAATCAGTTCTTCTTCCCCCCAGTAGACTTGCATGAGGATGAGATACCGCAGTGGAGAGGCTGGGAATCAGTTCTTATTCCCCCCAGTAGACTTGGTCCGTGCTTGCGTACCGGGGCCGGTTTGCTGGGAATCAGTTCTTATTCCCCCCAGTAGACTTGAGCGCGCAGGAGCCTGCACGCAACCGTGGCTGGGAATCAGTTCTTATTCCCCCCAGTAGACTTGGAGGTGAGCGCACTGAGGAGGTGCCTACGCTGGGAATCAGTTCTTATTCCCCCCAGTAGACTTGCGTGTCGAACTCGATTCTCGCCCTAATTGCTGGGAATCAGTTCTTATTCCCCCCAGTAGACTTGCACCTGGTAACGCAAGGTGGGTGGCCACGCTGGGAATCAGTTCTTATTCCCCCCAGTAGACTTGTCTGTGTCGGAGGGTCTCACGAGTGGATGCTGGGAATCAGTTCTTATCCCCCCCAGTAGACTTGGGTACGCGACACGTCCGACGATCACCAAGCTGGGAATCAGTTCTTATTCCCCCCAGTAGACTTGTGCAGGCCCGTCCGTCCCCACGGTCAGCGCTGGGAATCAGTTCTTATTCCCCCCAGTAGACTTGCTCCGACTGTGATGTTCTCATCTTGACAGCTGGGAATCAGTTCTTATTCCCCCCAGTAGACTTGATACGGTAGCCCCAACGCCTGAAGGCTCGCTGGGAATCAGTTCTTATTCCCCCCAGTAGACTTGCCGATAGGGGAATCCGTGGTCAGACCGGGCTGGGAATCAGTTCTTATTCCCCCCAGTAGACTTGGTTCCATCTGGCCTTTCGTCCAATGGCTGCTGGGAATCAGTTCTTATTCCCCCCAGTAGACTTGACGGCATCCTCACCGACGCGCCGGTCACGCTGGGAATCAGTTCTTATTCCCCCCAGTAGACTTGCGCATATATGATCATACTCCCGGCGCGCGCTGGGAATCAGTTCTTATTCCCCCCAGTAGACTTGAACTGACCGGGGCCAAGGAAGGCGTCGAGCTGGGAATCAGTTCTTATTCCCCCCAGTAGACTTGATGAAGAAGGTGTTGGTTGTGGGGCTGGGCTGGGAATCAGTTCTTATTCCCCCCAGTAGACTTGCACCGAGCGCGTTCACCTGAGAATCGGTGCTGGGAATCAGTTCTTATTCCCCCCAGTAGACTTGATTCTTTCATGCTCATGACTTACTTTTTGCTGGGAATCAGTTCTTATTCCCCCCAGTAGACTTGTGCTGGCGGGAACTTGCATCTGTCATATGCTGGGAATCAGTTCTTATTCCCCCCAGTAGACTTGGAAGAAGATATGCGCTCCATCGTCACTGGCTGGGAATCAGTTCTTATTCCCCCCAGTAGACTTGAATAGCTTGACTAGAACAGCTAGATCCGGCTGGGAATCAGTTCTTATTCCCCCCAGTAGACTTGTACCTGGTCACCATGACGCTCACGATCTGCTGGGAATCAGTTCTTATTCCCCCCAGTAGACTTGATTGGTATGCTTGTACAAGCTGCAGCTCGCTGGGAATCAGTTCTTATTCCCCCCAGTAGACTTGCCAAGTTCTGAGAGGAATACCACAATGGGCTGGGAATCAGTTCTTATTCCCCCCAGTAGACTTGTTCGCGACGTGTGGAAGAACCGAATTGAGCTGGGAATCAGTTCTTATTCCCCCCAGTAGACTTGGCCTACGCTTCCGGTTCCACGTCTGACGGCTGGGAATCAGTTCTTATTCCCCCCAGTAGACTTGCCGGGCTGGTCATCGACCGGGACGCCGGGCTGGGAATCAGTTCTTATTCCCCCCAGTAGACTTGGACTCCAACCAGCGGCCAGCGGGCGGACGCTGGGAATCAGTTCTTATTCCCCCCAGTAGACTTGTTCGCCGCCTACCAGAAGACAACCCGCGGCTGGGAATCAGTTCTTATTCCCCCCAGTAGACTTGTCTCGCTTCCACTAGAGGAAGCGCTGGGGCTGGGAATCAGTTCTTATTCCCCCCAGTAGACTTGGTCAACCTCAAATATCGGGTGTTGACAAGGAATTATGGGACTTCAGGCGAGAGAGAATATCCACTCTTTGGGTTCGGATATTCTCTTTCTCGTCTGTGCGTCGGAAAAACTAACACATCATTCGACACCAAAATCTACACCTCGCAAACCACTCTTTCGTCTCAGAATATGGTCAATTGCATGGGTTCTTCCTCAGGAATTTCCTGGTACCCATTAGAATACCGTAATGCCGTCGCCCACTGCCGATCCGTCACAGCCACAATCCGCACCTCCCCTCCTTCAGGCAAGTTTCTTTTGATGGTTCTGATACAAGGCAATATGGAGGCAACAGAAGGCGAAAATCGCACATAAACGGAAAGTTGGGCCATCTGATACCCCACATCAAGTAAGAGGTGGCGGAATTCTGAGGCAGACCTACGCTGCTGTTTTGTCTTAACCGGTAGGTCAAACATGACTAGAGACCACACTGGTTCCTCAGATCCACTCATGCTGCCACCTCAAAATGTTGTGGAATATCAATTGGGCCTTTCCATGATGGAACTAGCAGGCGATCATTGCCACCCTCTGCGTAGATCCCAAACTGTTGTGCAAGATCTGTTAAGGAAGCTGACACTGATAAGCCCGGCTGAAAAGCTTGGGTACATGCTGCAACGAGACGGTGTTTAACACTTGGATGGTTGACGGTCATTTCTGGAGATGTTGATGCGACAACATAGTCAACCGCAGGACGGAAGGGCTCAATCAGATCATCAACAAGGTTAAACGCATTTCCACGCCCACGATGGAAGACTCCAATGCTGGCAGCTAATCCGGCGGAGGTAACTGCACGTATTCCAAATCCTCTGAGAACTGAATATCCATAATCCAGCATTGCGTTTCTATTATCACCATACCGCGGCTTGCGAGAGAACTTTCCCTCAAAAAGCCGTCGCCAGTAGTACCCAGCAGCACTTCCCTCAATGTTATGAGGGTCACCCGACCGCACCAGCTTCACCATATCGGCTAGATGCTCCCAGTCTCGATGACCTAAGGCTTTGAGGTTTGCAGCTTGGCCAGAGACCTTCGCTTGAATGATTCGTCCCCATGCATTCTTTCTCCTTGGAACACTCATATCGAATTGTGCTTTGTGGCGAGCCCCAACACGACTGTGATCTATCCATGCCGTCATAGCCCCTGATGGAACACCATTCCAGTCGCAAATCAAAGTAATCACATCGAATGCGGCGAGTTGGTGGAGAACTGCTGGTGCCACTCCTACATGGAGTCCTAAGAGTATTGTTCCAACATCGGCAAGCGGAACCATGGAACAATCTCCATGATCGGGGTTCACGACCAACTGACCTCGTTTGTAATGGAGTTGTCCCGAAAACGAGGTGAAGTCCAGAACTCGCCAATTATCCATGGCTACTCGCCTTTGCCCTCGCTTTCAAGACCTCCACATGCAGTCCATCTCATGGGGAGACCTGAGTCTGATCGAGTTCTTACCTGCCCACGTACACCTCGTCTGATAACTGTTGCTTTACAATCATTGAAAACAACGTTGACAGAAGGCGTATATCCTTGCCCAGATAAAATCTTGAACGAACTCTGTGAGACAGAGACTCTTTTATCATGCGCCGGACGATTAGTGAGTACAGACACACTTCCCTCACCAGCCAGATATCTGGGCTGCAAGTGTAGTTTTGCCTGCGCGAAGAATCCCTTCACAACCCACCTTGTTGTTCCGGGGAACTGACCCAAAAACTCATGGATTGCACCTGAATTCTGCGTTGACATGTCCAACTCAAGCTCATCTCCAGGCACGAGCCAACCAACGTACTCGGCCTGCCCAAAAGCAAAAGCCTCTCGCAATCTTGGCTCTGAAGATCGGACACTAATGGATTGCGGAGGAAGTTTCACCGAGAAAACATCCTCACAGTTCCGGAAGGCGACAAGATCCACCGTGTACACCCGCATCATGGCAAAAAAGATGGTCTCTTTCCCAGAGCGAGCAGTCTTAACGCAACGATAAATTCTGGCATGATGGAATGCGGACCCAAGTTCTGCATAGCCGCCACGAACTGCTATGCAGCCTGCACCTGTTGGGAAGAACTCAATTTGATCACTCGCATCCAGCCACTTTCCTTTGATCTGGATTCGGCGATTAGGGTCTGCCAGTAGCCCAACCTTGGGGTCGAAATCAGGATGACGCGTCAGTGCAGCCCACTGCTGAGGCGTCGCGGAACGATCAATCATTTCCACGGACAATTCTTCACCTAGTCGGATCTTGAGAGTTTGCCTTACCGTATCTTCATGTGCAGATGAACTTCCCACACTCAAACGCAGAAACTCGAAGACAGGCACCTCATCGGATTCAAGTCGAGCCTGAATAAGATCAGCAAGACTCGTCATGTGCTCCTGCCAAGTCTCAAACAACTTGGGATTACTACCGCGATATAGTGTCCAAGCTGGTCGAGGTCTTTCATCATGATTATTTGCATACTCAGTAGTTGTAAGCTCATACTGCCGATGCATACTTGCTCGCTCAGCCAATACTTGAGCTACATCGAAGTCCATTCCAATGTCGCGTACCTTTTGCTGAACGACCAAACTCTGAGCCGCCCCTGACCTAATCATGGCAATAACTGCGGCATCCACAGCATGATGTCGTCGATCCAGACGGTTTTTCCCAGGATTGCCTCCGATGAGCATGATTTTCTTTTCTATACCCGCTGCTTTTCGAGCCTCAGATGTGATCCACCCTCGGAATACACCGACCCTAGTCACTGCTTGAGAATCCTTGTTTCTTTGCTGATAGTGGGCATTGATTCGATGATGTAACTCATTCGCCATCCAGCCGACTGACTCCATAGAACGACTATCAATAGCCTCATCCAAATCAGTACGGCGTAGACGTTGTTTCACTTCAGCCTTGAATCGGTTCTGATAACGATAGTCCCGTTCTTCAAGACCGAAAAACCGGAATCCATCAACTCTTGCAATTGCCCCCTCCATGCTTACTTGTGGTCGCACCCCACTGCTAGCCCAGGAAGCGAAAGGCTGCCTCCCCTTTGAATGGTTGCAGGGGCGACACACTGCAGCGAGATTAACTTGAGTATTCGTTGCTCCTTCTCCAGCGCGTGGGACGATGTGATCCATCTCAAAGGATACGAACTCCAAGGAATCCCCACAATACAAACACTGATGCTCTTGCCGAACCAAGGCTCTCCACCGATCAATATCTCTCTTACGCAGACCGATAGCTCTGCCTGTGATAGGTGTATCTGGGTTCTCTTCATATGAGTCATCACCACCAGAGCGTACTGTCACACCCTGAGCGTTAAGGTATGCAGCTATTTCGCTCTCCATCTCACGATTCCGTTTAAACCGAGCGCTGTTTTCCTTCTCGATCTCACGAGCTTGCTTCTCGCTCATCAACCCGTCACGTGTGTGCTCGATGTTGACAACTAGAGGAACCCCCCACTCGCGCTCACACGAGAGCAAGTACCGATTCACTATCTTCAAGACTCGATCCACTGCCGGATTGCCGACTGGCTCACCGATTGCAGCAGGAATTGGGGTCCAATTATCCGGGATGTCAAAAATGGCCTTGCGTGCAGCATGGAGATCATCGTCGGTTGTGAGCATCCGTTCGGTGAGCTTACGAAGTGTTTTGACAGAGTATGCAGCTCGACCTTCTGGCATCTTAATCTTATCCAGATCGCTCAATACCTTCTCTGGAAGGCCTGCGATAAATTCCTCAGCCTTACTCGATAGTTCTTGAGATGCACCAGAGCCCGAACCATTGCTGAGCATCTCAATCAAGGCTTCTTGATACTGTTCGTCACCCGAACACCATTCTGCAACCAACTCCTTGATCTTGGATTCAAGAATCCTTGTACTTGTTACATTAGTTGGAGGACGGGCACTAGGCCTATCACCATCCTCTGTGACAGTGGCCGTTCCCTTAAGCCCAGATCGAGCCACTCCGAGTAATCCAGCCACATCATCCCAGGTCACCTCATCGATCGGTTTCCCAGAATCGTCAATTGGATTCCAGAGAAATGCTAGGACTTTCTCACGCTCTTCTGGTGACAGTAATCTGATGCTTCCATCCCCTTGAATGCGCAGATTTGTCAACACATTAACGATTCGATATCTCTGAAAAGCCAAGCTAGCCTTCTCAGCTCGCTTCTGAGTCTTATCAAGAGCGTCAGCAGCTACGCGCTTGCGTGCAGATCCTTTAGGAGATTTGGCTTGAAATACTACTGAGACGACCTGCCGAAATAGATCCACACCAAGGTTCTGAGTTTCGAAGATGCTTCTCAATTCGCGGACATTGTCAGATTGGTGGATTTTAGAGTCAAATAATCCCATACGAGTAGCACCATCGTCACCCACTTTTGCAGGCCCTCGCAGCTTCCTTGATACATCTGCGAAGAGTTGCTCGGTCACCTCACCAGTGGCACGATCAATGACAGCCTCTCGTACAACTCCGTAATTCAATTTGCGGGCGAGTCCAACCACCTGCGCTGCAGTCATTGGTTGAAGCTCCTCGGCATCTCGGTTGAGTCTTTTAGCAATGGATGCAACCAGAACACGCCATTCCTTGCTTGGCTCCTGTGTCTCCAGCAAAGAATTGACTGACAAATATGGATTTCGCCAACCACGATGTCGAGCCATATGCCTTAATACAACCGAAAGAAGCCGATACAAGCGATTCTCGTCTTGAATTGGGGCACTGAGCAACTGGAGTCTAGCTTCCCATGGAAACCAGGGGTCTTCGTTTTCAAGGTCGATAATGGGCCAACCCAATGACTCCAAAGTTTTATCCAACCTAGCTAAACGTTGACGACGCTGCCGATAGAGACGCCTCATACGTCTGGATGCGCCAGAAACTGCCCGACGTGTTCCAGCATTCTTATTAGCAGTGGGATCAATCCCGCCATCATGAATGATCGTCTGCATGTTTAGAATGGACGTAGGTGCGCCATTCTCATCTACCTGGATGGCCGCCAGTCCAACAGAGTTGAGGCCCACGTCAATACCAACGTGGTACCTCAGGCGAGAAGTTTGGTTGTTCATGAAATCATGGTACTACACACCCATGACAGAATTAGACATTAAAATCGAACATTTGTACGATTCTGGCAAGAATAGTTCGTTTTCAAGGGGAAATATAATGAAAACTCTAATAAACGCCAAAGGAAACACCGTGATAGTTCTTGAAGTAGGCCTCGAGATTTAATCCATTTACAACAAAAAGATTGACAGCCATTATTTCAATGTGTCATAGTGGACAAGAACTGATTCTCAGTAAGCCCGACCGTGTTAGTCGGGTTGAAAGCTCCACCGGGCGGCCACGAGGAAATGCGTGGAACAACCGCCCGGTTTCATTTTCCTAGATCATGGCCTATTTCAGCAGGCTGATGACTGGAAAAGCCTCCAAGCCAATGAGAGTCCTCGAAACCAACTATATAATCCATAAGGTTGTACTATTAGGGTTATAGGCCATTACGCCAGTTGTACGATCATGGAATTCTTGCCACAAAGAGCGAGAAGGGCATGGGCGGACATCAAGTGTACGTCTACCACGCCCATGAAATTCACACAGCTCTAGATGAGTCCGGAAAATCTAGATGAGTTCGGAAAACGCTCCAAGCGAAGGTACGGCTAAGACTCCGGAATCCCGTGCTGTTCCCAGGTTTCTAATTTGTTGAGGAATGCCTTCAAACGGTCAGATTGGGGGGTTTCCACGAGATCTCTCGCGGGGCCCTCTTCGATAATCAGGCCATCGTTCATGAAGATGATGCGGTCAGCCACCTCTTTGGCGAAGTTCATCTCATGGGTGACAATGACCATGGTCATGCGTTCTGCTGCTAGTCCACGGATGACGCGAAGGATCTCAGCAGTGAGTTCGGGGTCAAGCGCCGAGGTTGGCTCGTCGAAGTAGAGTATCTCCGGGTTGAGCGCCAAGGCCCGGGCGATGGATACCCTTTGTTGTTGGCCTCCTGAGAGTTCACAGGGCATGGCATTGCCCTTGTCCTCCAATCCCATTTTCTTTAGCAGGGCTTCGGCTTCGGCACGTACTTCCTCCTTGGGCCGCTTTTGTACATGGATTGCGGCGTCAGTGATGTTCCTCATGACCGAGAAATGGGGGAAAAGATTGAAGTCCTGGAAGACTAGGCCGAACTTCATGCGTACCTTATGAAGAGCTTGCGTGGAAGCATAAACGATCTTTCCCACATCGTCGGTGTGGGCAACCGGTTCCCCGTCATAGTGCAGCGAGCCTCCATCGAGGCGTTCCAGAAGGGTGGCACAACGCAGGAGGGTGGACTTCCCGCTCCCCGAGGGGCCAATGATAGCTACCACTTCCCCGGCATCGACGTTGAGCGAGATGTCGTTCAATACTCGCGTACTCCCAAAGCTTTTTCGGGCGTGGTCTATGCGCAGGATGGTGGTGTGTGGATCACTCATGATAGTAGGCAAATGCTTTCTCGACGCGCTCCATGATGAAGGCAACTCCGGCGTTGAAGACGTAATAGAAGATCCCCGCAATCAAGAAGGCCATGAGGTTGCCCTGACTGGATACGATCGCGCGTGCTTGGGTGAACATCTCTGCAACCCCCAGGGTGAACGCCAAGGCTGTGTCCTTGACCAGGGTGATGATCTCGTTGGTCAGCGGAGGGAGGATGCGCTTGATCACCTGGGGGAAGATGATTCTCACAAACGTTTTGGTACGGGAGTACCCAAGTACAGTTGCAGCCTCGTACTGCCCCTTGGGAATGGATTCAATGCCGCTGCGATAGATCTCACCGAAATAGGCGGCATAATTCAGGATGAATGCGATCAGGGTTGCGGTGAACCGATAGTCGGTACCCATCGAGACACCGAACAGATAGAAGGGCCCAAAGTACACAATGAAGAGTTGAAGAATCAGCGGAGTTCCACGCATGATGGAGATATAGAAACGCATCAACCATCGTATGGGCGCAAGTTTGGACATTCGGCCGAAGGCAACCAGGAGACCCAAAGGAAGCGAGCCAACAAGAGTGAACCCGAAGATCAATAGCGAGGTCAGGGCACCCTCACCGAGCATCTGAACGATGGTACTAATCGACATGAAGTGTTTCTACATTCCTATGGTCTGATACTGCCTCATCATACTGCCATATCACGATTGGGCATGAGCCTGTCTACCGACACACTGCGGCAGGCTGGGTACCCACGCGACCCATGCCCAATCGTCGCACCTCACATATTAGGAGTGCTTAGATATCTGGAAAAGAGCAACTGGGCGGTCGATAGCGATCGCGTCCACGGAACCCTGATCCAACTCCAGGAAGGCAGAGTTATATTCAGGAATCGTACGCAGTTCTGCAAACGTCGCCACCAGGTCAGCGTGATCATCATTCAGCGCAGAGTAAGCAGCACTATTCGCCTGAGCCATGACAACCTTGCCCTCAAGATCAGCGAAGGTGGTGATGCCCGAGTTCCCACGTACAACCATGACCTGTGTGTTGTCCATGTAGGGCTTTGTGAACGTGTACTGAGACATGCGCTCCTCAGTCATAGTGAAACCATTCCAGATACAGTCGATGTTTCCGGAATTGAGTTCAGCATCCTTAAGATCCCAGTTGATGGGTACAAGCTTGAGCTCCCAACCCAGGGTCTTCGTGACCTCGGCAGCCATATCAAGGTCAAAACCGGCAAAACTTCCGGAATCGTCAACATACCCATAGGGTGGGAAGTCCTGGTCAAACCCCACGATAAGGGTGGTCCCGTCCCATTCGGGCTTCTCGGTCACGTCAGTTTCCGTGAGCACATAGGCATCAAAGTTGATCCCCTGATCGGCATACTTCTTGGCGATCTCTTCGACAGTACCATTGTTGTACAGTTCAACCATGGTGTACTCGATGAGGTCGCGCAGCGTCGTATCGGCCAACCTGAAGCCCACACCGTACTGCTCTGTGGTGATAGCCTCATCAAGGATGAGGTACTTGGCTTCCTCTGGGGTTGCACTCTCATCTTCTGCTGGTGTACCAGTGTCGCCATTGCCGCAGCCCGCCAAAGCAAGCGAAAGACCTACCAGACCTGCAAGGTACACCGTTATTTTACGAAGTTTCATGTTTCCTCTGTGTATCTATTGTTAATCTATTGTTAGCTGTATAGCACTAGTGCGCTAAACCAGCAGTATTGCGGGAAAAGAAGAAATTCTCAAATGTACTTTACCGGTATACCGGCTCCTCTCATCTGCGGTGGGGGTGGTTGAGTTGGGGGTGAGTGAAGGCTCCGCCGATAGCGAAAGCTAGCCTCACAGCGCTGACGGCTTGGCTTGTGCCATTGTGTCGGAATACCAACTATCTTGAATGCCCCAGTCGACACTGTGTGGAGCCTGCTGACGAACGTGTCGACACTATTTCCCGCAGTGAAGCCCTTTTCAGGAAAACATTTCGGGATGGAAAAAACTGTCCGCAATATGGACTCCAGATATGACTTTAATCATGGTATTATGTATAATCATTGCATCATGTACATTTCTAAATATTGTGCATGGAATTTCTAATAGTCTAACGAAGGATGAATAATGAAGAAATTAGCAAAGGCGCTAGTCGTCGCAAGTATGGCAGCCGGATTGGCTCTTGGTAGCTCAGCGACAGCCGACGCAGCCGGCTGGTATTCAGTGTATGCAGGCAAGGACTACGCCAAGGCGACGACCACGACAACAAGCCCTACTCAGGGAAGGTCGTATGCGCAACATGGTGGTTGTGTGGCAGATTGGACACCCTGGACCACAAAGAGCTCTTCGGCCTTTGCTGACTGCGGCACTTCCTCCTCATTCAGAGCCTCGGTGAAGTTCAAGTAGTGAGATTGGCACTATCTAGTTTGATAGCGTTATTGTGAATTAATTGTATGCTCGTCCGTCCATTGCACTCGACCGCCCGAAATTCCGTTTCTATGGTGCTCGGGTGGAACAGAGTCGATGGTGGTCCGTCCGCGGTGGGTAAGCGGTTCAATGCGGCGCTCATTTGGAGTGTCACAGGACACAAACCCTGGAGCAGGGGTTAGTTGAACCGTGACCACCGCCTCACCCGATCCAGTGTGGTCAGTGATGGTCACACTCACGACGAAGAGAAATAGGTCGAGGTTAGCACTGAGGCTCGGCTCATAAGAAGCAATAATAGGAGGAAGAATGAAATTTAGGAGATACCTTGTTGGTGTTGTTGTTCTGGTTTCGGGACTGATGGCGGGTTGCACGGGCTCAAACCCAAGCGAGGATACATCGGTGCTTGCACCAAATTTGCGGGCCTTCTTCCAGCAGTTCCTGGATCAACCCGGGATCTCTGATTTCGAGAGGGAGGTTTTCACTCGCGCGGTCGAGACCGGTGGGATCACTCAGGAAGACTATGACGAGGCTTTCCGACGATATGCTTCCTGCATGGTCGATAAGGGATACCATGAGACTTATGAGCGCAGACCAGACGGCTTAATGTCTATTCGGCCGCCACAGAGTATGGTAGACGTCAGCGACAAAGAATTTGATGCCTATGCACAGCAAATGACGGACTGCGCTGATGGAACGGTGATGCGGATTGAGGCGGCTTATAATGATCAGTTGAATAATCCCGGGTTGTTGTCTGATCCTTATGAGATTGTTGTTCAATGTCTGGCTCAGTCGGGACTGGTTGACCTTTCCTACACTCCTGAGCAGTTTGAACAGGACTTGAACTCGAGTTTAAAGGATAACGCTCCGTTCGATCCCATGGATCCTCAAGTTCAGCAATGCCTGTCTGGCGCAGGCATCGGCTATGTTACAAATTAGTCTTAGAAGGAGACATGACATGAGTAAGGCGAATAGCACTATCGGGTGGGCGTTAGCCGTCGTCTTGTTAACAATGGCGCTGGGCGCCTGCAACACTACCGTGGGAGAAAACCCGACTCCGGGTGAGTCCACATCGCCACCAGGTGTTACCCGTGTCAGCGAGGGTTCCGACCCTGAAGGTCAGCCATACTCCACTGATCAAGCAACACTCGACTATGTGGACTGCCTGCAAAGCCATGGCATTGATGCCATGGTCGGGTCGCAAGGGGAAATCATGTTGCCGGTGGATCTCGAAAATGGTGACCATGTCGTGTCATCGAGTGACGAGCAACCGTTGGGCTTGGTCGAAGCCGAGGAGGCTTGTCAACTTGAAGTCCCGGACTACGTGCCGGTCGATTCCAACGAACGGTAAGCCTAAGTGGGAAGGTCTTTGCCTTTACCGGCGGTTCTGTTGGCACTGGTTCTAGTGTTAGCGACTGGTCTTGGTGTTGGGATTTTCGCGGTGCCTGCCCCGACACCCCAGGATGTCCAGCCGGGGGTGCCCATTCGTTCAGCGCCGGTTTCACTCCAGGATTACGCCGGTGATAGAGAGGTGTCAGTCGGATTCCAGACTGCGCCCATAATCGACATCAGGGCTTCGGCTAGTGGCATTGTGACGTCGCTGCCTCTCGAACCGGGGGCGGTCGTTACTTCTGGAACTTCGCCACTGTCGGTCGACGGGCGACCGGTGATTGCCTTACACACTGAGACACCACTCTATCGAGACTTGGTGGTCGGTGATCGAGGCTTAGACGCGCTCGCCCTCCAAAAGGAACTGGCGCGCCTCGGCTTTTCCGTGACGGCAACCAACACATACAGTTGGCAAGCCGCGGCGGCGATCCAGGAGTTACGCAAGCGCTTGGGTGATTCATCGACTAGTGGGAACCTACCGCTGACAGATGTGCTCTGGATACCAGCCGTCTCAACGGAGGTTCGAGGGGTGCCGATCACGCTCGGTGCTGCCATCGAAAGTGGGGATACCCTATTCACTCTGGGGGGTCAGGTGACTGCTATCAAGGTGGCGGATGTCTCTCGCCTGGACTTTCGTGTCGGAGCGATGGTGATGGAGTGGGAGGACGCTACGGCGCCGATTGCCCCGGACGGCTTGGTGACTGACACGGCCTTCCTAGCTGTGGTATCGACATCTGACGCGTACCGAGCCCTATTAGCCGAAACCCCAGATGGTAGTCAGCCCTTAGGCTCCGCAAAGGTGAGGTTAGAGACTCCAGTGACGACTCTGCGGGTGCCCCCAGCCGCAGTGTTCGGGATTATTGGTTCTCAAGGCTGCATCCAGACCACGGAAGGGGGAGCCTTGCCTGTGGTGATCGTCGCCTCCGATTTGGGTGGCACACTGGTCCAGTTGCCAGATGACCTACCAGCGCCCGCCAGCGTCAATATCGGTGCAGGCGTTCAGGACCAGGTCTGCGAATGAGCCAATCACCGAAGGCCCGGGTTGTGGCTGATGGGTTAGCCCATCGGTTCCCTGGTACCGACATCTTGTTCGAAGGAGTGTCCTTCACGATAAACCCTGGTGATGTGCTTGGGTTGTGTGGACCATCAGGCAGCGGCAAGTCCACCATTTTGTCGATCATTGCCGGCTGGGAGAAACCCTGGCAAGGGCAGATCCGCCTAAACGACTGTAAACGACTGGGTTGGGTCTTCCAGAACCCACATGGTGTGGCGGAACGCTCAACCCTGGATCACGTCGTCTATCCGCTCCTCGCAAAGGGAATGAGGCGTAAACAAGCCGAACAAAAGGCCCTTGAAGTAATGGAGGAGTTTTCACTGGCTGAGGTAAAGAAACGACCCTTCTATGCCTTGTCAGGTGGCGAAGCCCAGCGTCTGATGCTAGCCCGAGCAGTCTGCCAGAAACCAGATGTCCTCCTCGTTGACGAACCAACGGCTCAACTTGACTCCCGGACCGCGGCGACTGTCACCTCCACCCTCCACATTCTCGCAGAACGCGGTCTCGCCGTGGTGATGGCGACCCATGACACCCTCGCACGCAGTCGATGTACCCAAGTGATTGATCTTCTCGATTATACTCCTGGGAATGTGATCGCCCAATCCAGCACTGAACCGCTAGCTGGCAACGAACCCCAGACTCAAAGCCTTCGCAGCCAGTGGAGGCGTCGATGAGACTCCACTCAATCTTCTCCGAAGCCTGGCGAAACCTCATCCATGGGACAAGCCGCGCGTTCCTGTGGTCGGTGGTGCTGGCACTCGGTCTGGGAGGACTGGCAGCCCTCGACGGACTGAGGATCGCTGAGATCCTTGGTGATGTGACGAAGTTCCGAGCAGCTGGGGCCGACATCACAGTGGTGCAAACGGAGACTCTCATTGATGGCGCCGCATGTGACCGCTTGTCGCAGACACCAGGGGTTCAAGGAGCTGGGGCAGTAGCCCGTTCAGAGTACATAACCTTGCCTGGGGCCCCCAACTCTCCCCTCCAGACCTACCTCGTGAGTCCGCACATGGCCGCCGTACTTCACGTGGTCAGCAATGGTGAGACTGGGGTTTGGATGGCGACCCAACAAGCCGAACAGTTAGGACTCCAACTCGGAGACTCCATCCCATCTAGCGCAGGAAACGCCCTCCATCTGACAGGAACCTTCCCGTGGCCACAGGACGGTCGTGACGCCCGGTTCCGCTTCGCGGTACTCATCCCCACCCAACCCGCCACCCAACTCTTCGACGAGTGCTGGATGCGCGCTTGGCCACACCAAGAAGATGTACAGGCGCTCCTAATGTCGACCGTCATGGTTGGGAGTGGGTTGAATCAAGCGCAAACTGCCAAAGTCAACGCCACCCTAGGGCAAACACTCGATGCAACCACGAGATTCCAGACGCGCACTACGAGCTGGGTGGCCTTAGTTTGCCCGTTAGCAGGAATCGCCTGCGGTTGGGCCAGTTCCCGTGTGCGTCGTCTGGAGTTCGCCAGCAGCCTTCACGTCGGGCAAACCCACACCGGGCTGGGCTTGACCGTAGCATTGGAAACAATTGTGATCGCTATGCTAGCAACCGTACTAGCTAGTCAGGCGTTATGGTTGATTCTAAGGTTTACAGGAACAGTCGACCTTTGGCCGGTATTCCTGGTCGTCGGTCGTGGCATCGTAGCTGGGAGTAGTGCCTTTATTGTCGGCGCGGTGGCAGCAACCGCCTCCACACGGGAACGCCACCTTTTCCGATATTTCAAGAAACGGTAAGTCTCCTAGATGGTTTCAGTGGAGACTGCCAGAAAAACGGTGCCTCGGAAAAAGTGTTTTACATGACCTTTACATGACTTAGCCATTTTCCATGAACCTTTCGTTCATGGGCAAACCGTCATCGACTAGGTAAAACACTCAGAAAATGGTCGGGATGACAGGATTTGAACCTGCGACCTCTTCTAGTGATCTGAGAGTTTCCGAGAGGTTCTACTGAGTGCCAAAACATGCCGTTGATAAGGGAATATAGCTCAAATCGAGAGGGTTGAGATTCCACCAGATTCGGCGGTTTTCGATTGAAAGTGGACAGTAAGTGGACACCTCAGAGCGCGAAACGTCTCAGGTTCATATCTCGTTCACGATGCGTGAAGCCTAACAAAGCATCAGGGTTCACGCATCCAGACGCCAGAGCACCCAAGCTTGAACTCGTAAAACCTAACATTATGTTAGGGTTTACGTATGCCTGAAGCGTTGACGAGTCTGGATCGACTCCGAGAAGTCGCTCTAGAACAGCATGGGTATGTGACGACCGAGCAGGCAATCAAAGCTGGTACGTCGTCAGCTTTGCTGGCGTCCATGGTGCGGCGTGGGCGTCTGGAACATCCGGCTCGTGGCGTATACAGGGTTGGGCAGGTTCCAGTCACAGAGTACGACCCCCACATGCTTGCTGTGCTATGGACTGGCTTTCCCGAGGCTTGTTTGAGTCACGACTCGGCGTTGGATGTGTGGGAGATATCGGACATACTCCCCGATGAGATCCACGTCACAGTCGCTGCTCATCGGCGCATTGAGCGGAAGATCCCGCGCGGGTATGTCATCCACTATCAGGACTTGCGCCCTGACCAGGTGACGTGGCGGGAGTCAATCCCAACGGTAACGGCTGCAACCGCCATCAAGCAGTGTCTGGAGACTGGTGTGCCGACATATCTGATTCGCCAGGCGATCGAACGTTCAGCGCGAACAGGACTGGTACCCGCTGCGCAACACGAAGAGCTCCACGAGTTGATGGAGGCCCGCTATGCCGGATGACAGCCAACCGGACCTGTTCCAAAGGTTGCGGCGGCTGAAACCCAAGACGAAAGAGCCAAACTCGGCCAGCGTACTCAACAACTGGATTTTGCTTGCTGAGCGGGACATGGCTGGCGTTGAGGCTGGTCGGCTCGGCTGGCTGGTGGCCACAACCATTGTCACTGCGGCCCTTCAAAGAGCGGTAGTGGCGGACGGAACTAGTCGGTTCTTGTTGAAGGGTGGGACGATGCTGCAACATCGTCTGTCCGCTCCGACGCGTTCAACTCGGAATGTTGACGAACTGGTTCGTGGCGATATCGAGTCGTTTCTAGACGTGCTAGACGACGTGTTCGCAGAACCGTGGGGTCCGGTGAGCTTCCAGCGCGGAGAGGTCGAGGTGATCGATACTCCTGCCAAGATCATCAAGCCGCGTCGGCTCCAGGTCACATTGACTCTGCGTGGTGTGACGTGGCGGAAGATACAGGTTGAGTTGTCTCCCGACGAAGGTCGAGCTGGCGAGGTCGGCGAGGTGTTCCCCGCCCCGGAATTGGCGGGTTTCGGTCTGCCCGACCCAGACATACTCGTCGGTTTGGCAATGCGTTATCAGATCGCGCAGAAGCTGCACACATCGACCGACCCACACAATCCGCCCGAGTATGTGAACGACCGCGCACGTGACATGGTCGACCTGCTCCTGCTGAAGGGTCTGGCAGAAGACACGGGAGAACCAACCCTGCCCAGTATTCGTGTTGCGGCGGTGGACATTTTCGAGGCTCGGGCCGCCGAGGCGGTCGCTCTGGGTAGAACGCCTCGGTATTGGCCCCCACGGCTAATCGCATACTCGCACTGGCACGACGACTACGTGAAGGCCGCGCGATCTGCCCACATCAACATACCGCCGGACGAGGCTGTCGCCATCCTGAATACCTGGATAGACGAGATTGACCAGGCACGAGAATAATGGCTGACTCGGAAGCACCTGATTACTCAAGCCGACTTGTCGCGCTAAACCGTCGTCTTGCTGAGTTGGAAGCAGAGAATCGTCGTCTTCGCAATCTCCTTAAGGTGACGGGCAGTGTGGAGCCGCCGCCCGAGCAAAGCGTCTTGGTTCCGCATGATCCGGGTGTCGTCACTAATGATTCGCCCCCGGCGGCGAAGGTTGCTTTCTACCTCCGTGAGTTCGCCGCTCGCCAAGATGTGTACGCGTACTACTGGGAGAACCAGAGGAAGGGGACGAGAAACTGGTCGCCGAAACTGCGCGACCAGTACGGCAAAGGGCCAATCTGGGAACGTGGTCCATTGCCACTGACCACAGATGTGATCGCTGCACATTTGAATCCGAACTTCGACTTGTTCATTGGCCTGTATCCACTCTTACCGGACTCGACTTGCTGGTGGTTAGCCGCCGACTTCGACGGTGCGCAGGCGATGCTGGACGCCCACGCCTATGTAAAGGCGGCCTCATCTTTGCGGGTGCCGTGCGGCCTGGAGATTTCCCAGTCTGGTCGTGGCGCTCACGTCTGGACATTCTTTGAGGCCCCAGTACCGGCAGCAGAAGCCAGGGCGATGGGTACAGCCGCTGGCCAGCTACGACCGGCTGTTCCCAAGCCAGGACACGGTGCCAGTCACGTCAGGTCAGCTCGGAAACCTGATCGCGGCGCCTCTGAACGGACAACGCAAGAAGGAACGCGGCACCACGCTGTTTATCGATTTGGTGACGTGGGAACCATACGACGATCAATGGGAATACTTGTCGAGCAAGCTTGATCGGATGACGCCCAGGCAGGTGACGGCGGTTGCCCGCAAGGACAAGATTGTCGTCGGTCCAGACGTTAAGTGTCTGGAAAAGTCGCCAGCAACAGTCATCCATCCGAAGCCACCGGCGCAGATCCGGGCTGTGCTGGGTACGGGATTGATAATCCGTAACGAGGACTTGACCCCGGAACTATCCGCAGCGCTGCGGCACTCGGCGACAATCCACAACCCGGCATTCTATGAAGCGCAACGGGCTCGACGGTCTACGTGGGCACTCCCGCGTTTCATCCAAGGCTTCGATGTCGCCATCAGCGGTGACCTGATCCTGCCTCGCGGCATACGCGATCAGGCGACAAGCTTAATCTCTCAGGCGGGCAGCGAGCTGGTCTGCGACGACGAGCGCAACCACGGCAACGAACTCGACGCGTCATTCTTGGGTGAGTTGGACGAACGTCAAACTGTCGCCGTGGATGCGATACTGGCCCACGAAGATGGCGTCTTGCATGCACCCACTGGTTCTGGCAAAACGGTCATGGCTTGCGCGATCATCGCCGAACGTGGCATCAGCACGCTCGTCTTGTTGCACACGAGGTCTCTCACATCGCAATGGCGAGATCAAATACAGACGCTGCTGGGCGTCAAGACTGGACAACTCGGCGGTGGGCGAACAAAGCTACGTGGACAGATCGACATCATGATGTTGCAGACGCTGTCCAGGAAGACATCCGACGAGATCCGTGAGTTGACCAGTGGGTACGGCCAGGTGATCGTTGACGAGTGTCACCATGTCGCGGCCGGATCGTGGGAGAACGTGGTCTCGTATATAGGCGCCGCATGGTGGCTTGGCTTGACGGCCACCCCAGAGCGCCGCGATGGCACAGAGCAAGTCATGCACTGGCAACTCGGCCCTACTCGTCACGCCATGCGTGACATTCTGCCTGGAGAGGCCAACCTCGTCACCCCGTACGACGGGCCACGCCGCATCCTCCGGGTTCACGAGACGAGCTACCGTACGCCGACCGACTTCACCCCTTCGGAACCAGGCGCCTTCACCCGATTGGGCGGCATGGTTGCTGAGGACGAGGATCGTAACCGCCAAATCGCTGGCGACATCAAGGCCGCGCTCAGCGAAGGCCGCAAGTGTCTGGTGGTGTCCCGCCGCCGAAACCATCTCACAACCCTGGCGGACATGCTGCCTGACGCTGAGGCGATGATCATGCGTGGAGGCACCGGCAGCAAGGTGTTGGCGGCAATCCGAGGCAAGATCACGGAGGCTGGACCAGGCGATCCTCTGCTGGTCATGACGACCGTACCGTTCGGCGGCGAGGGCTTTGACGCGCCCGCCATCGACACGGTGTTCCTTGTCGGCCCAATCTCCTATCCTGGTTTGGTGACGCAGGCAGTCGGACGCGCTCTACGCCGCTATGAGGGCAAGACCGAGGTCGTAGTTCACGACTACGTTGATGCGAACGTGTCCATCCTGAACTCGCAGTACAGACGACGTTGGGCCGCATACAGGCAGATAGGGTTCACTCGGGCTGTAGATTGATCCATTC
This sequence comes from Propionibacteriaceae bacterium, assembly GCA_031256725.1. Taxonomy (GTDB): domain Bacteria; phylum Actinomycetota; class Actinomycetes; order Propionibacteriales; family Propionibacteriaceae; genus WQYJ01. The sequence goes on along the minus strand of JAIRQE010000026.1, from coordinate 59,969 downwards.
CGCAGTGTTCAAGTCGAGGAATGTGGACAGTCGAGTGTCCGAGTGAAAGCCACCCGCATACTCGCCGGCCTCCGTCTGACTATCCAGCTTGAATGAAATGTCGTACAACCGACCGGACTTCGTTCGTCGAATCAGGTTGTTCTCCAGAAAAAAAGTGATAGTCTTTCGGTGAGCTGCTATGTCGTCGGAGTTCAGATAGAAGCAAGCGACGCCTCGAGAGGCATCACTGTGTTTTGCCTCGACAACCACACCATTCGCTACAGCCCGTTCACAGGCATCCCGTACGAACGACAGATTATTGAAAAAGTACATCCATTTGCCTGTCTTGTCCGGCGCGAGGGTGCTGTCATCACCAATGTAGAAGACCCAACCGAAGCGTTTGAACTTCCGGACCGGTCCATGGTTACTCGAACCGTTCATTGAGTCATCATTCCTCACAAGGTCGTAGTCCGACTCTGAGCGTGTGCGACCTGGAGGTCATGGCACGGAGTCCAGTCTTGATGGCGCGGGCGTTCGGGTACGGTGCTCGATCAGTCATAGCCAACTCCTTCTGACTCGTCGGGGTCCACGCTAGTTGCCACCTACGACATTTCTGTGACGAATGCGTTCCAGTAGCGCACGACCATCGCCAGCAGCTTGACCGTTCCGGGCGGCCAGGCGCGAGAGCAGTTCTCCGAGTTGCTGTAGGTCGAGGCTGGGTGCTTCGGCCATCATGTCGGCAATCAGCGATAGGTCGAAGTTGCTCTCCACTAGGTCGGCGATAGTCTGCTCGAGCGTGGTTACGGGCAGTCCCTCCCGGATCGTCACGCTGGTTTTGGGCAGCCATTTGCAGTCGAGCTTGCGGACGGTCTGGTAGAAGATTTTCAAGAAAGCGATGCGGAGCATGACGGGACCATTGCCCATGCCGGGGAAGAGACAAGGAGATAGGCAAACCATCATGACTGTCGTACTCAAAACTCACAGAACCTGTGTCGCCAAGAGTGAACCGCCCAACGAACTCGGCTTCCCGCCACACATCAAGCGAGCGCATCAGACAACCTTGATGAGACCAGGTGGAAGAACAAGAGCCTTCACCCCAAGAGCATCTAGAACACGAAGAACTCCAGATATATCACATGGCGCTTTATTGCTTTCGATTTGTTTAACAAACTGAGGTGAAACACCCGATTTCTGGGCGAGAGAATCCACGGTCAGCCTAAGAGTGGCACGCTCCTCACGTACCACCAAACCTAGCCGATCAAGCGTATGCATGAACTTGCGAACCCTCCACATGTTCACACCTCCTTTCTCTTATTCTACCGCCCACTCGTCTCCAGCGGGCCCTACCACTTCCCACTCATACAAACTACGTCACTGTGGGGAAACGCGTGTATGCTTCCAATATGAATAAACCCCTCATGCTTTTGTCAACGCTGGGTGTGTTGCTACTACTAACGGTGGCCTCTGGATGCTTCATCATGGATTCAAGTTCAAGTTCTGACCGCACCGAGGAACAGTCATTAGAACCCGACGAGGAACAGTCACTAGAACCACCAACTCCACTCTCAGATGACCAGATTGTGACTTTGGTTGAATCACACTTCGTGGAAGAGAATGAACGACGCGTGACAGATCCAATTACTGTTACGGTAAGCGAGCATGTCATCCACCTTCGGCAACCTCTACGAGACCATCTACATGGCAACGAATCCAAGCCATCGGGTTTCGCCTTCAGCAAACTTCGTGAGCTTTGCTTAGCCTTTCCTGAATTAATTGGAAACGTCAAATTCCTTGATCTGACATATGTGGGACAAACGAAGGAGACCACTGGAGTAGCGAATGCTGAGGAAATCCCTGATTGCCAACCGTAGCAGTCGAACCTTTAGCGACCTGAATGAGATTCAACGTAACCGCGGAGCCCGTGGTCAAATTATGATACACCTCGCACCGAATTATTTTATTGCTCGACAACGGAAAACCTCCTTACTAATAATGACCCTTCTAACAAGATAGCGATGGATTCAGCTGTCTCAAGAGTCGAGTGTTTGATTGGCAGTTTCCTCGTCATCCAGATGTGTGATCCCTGTGGAATGAGCGCATCTGTACCTTGTGAAGGTCGAGGGCGGGGTCAGTTCATGGGTGCCTTGCATCGTATTGCAGGGAGATGTTGTGCACCTTCATAGAAACAAGGCGTTTATTAAGGACGGTGCTGTACTGAACAAGGATGATTACCCTGGAGGGTGCTCTGGAGTGGCTTATCGATACTGTGCAGCGTTATGACCGACCGCAGGCGCAGTTGGCTGCATTCTTTGCGCTCAAGCATATTCGGGAGGGGGCCGATGAGTGGGAACAGTAAGTATGGGCTGTGGCGGCTGCTCACATCGAGGAACTGCGCATCATTGGTGAAGAAGGTGAACCAGAGATCAGAAAGAAGGCTGCTCGGGAGGCTGAGTTGCTTCAGGGTCTATGGGCAAAACTTCCTGTGGAGGACCTCAACATTCTGGTGACTGGGACGTACTTCCGCATCGCATACGAGAACACACTTCTCAAAGAAGCTCGGAACGAAAATGACAAGGGTAGAGGGGCTTGAAGGTGGCCCACATCATCACCTACTCTGGAAAGAGGCAGGCTTCAATAGATGATCGACTTATCCACGGTGGTGGAAATATCCACCACCAGAGTGAAACCAGGTTGACGCATTAATCTATTCATCCAACGGAGTCGTTAAAAGTAACGATACCGTGGGCAAAACTCCTTGTGGGACGGTGCCGCAAAATTTCCGGGACCGTGGAATCCACTCACTCTTCCGATCATAGGTCAGGCTTGAATGCCCGTTGGAGGATCGAAGCCGTATCCGAGCTCACCATTTCGCTTCTTCTAATGTAGTGCTGGACAGTGATTCTCGAATCCACATGGCCCAGCAACTCCGCAGCTAGTTCGACGTTGGCCGTTTCAGACACAGCCGTGGCAACAGTACGGCGGAACTTGTGCGGAGTTACTCCTTCAATTCCGGCCATCTTCAGCACATGCCTGAGCTGGCGGCGGACATTGTTCGTCGTGAGTGGCGTTCCGTTTCGAGAGCAGAACACCAGCGCATCTGGGGACTTGTCGCTCATAGCCTCAAGCCTCTGTAGCATAGCTTTGGTAGTGAAATCTGGGATTGCGACAGTACGACGAGACTTGGCCGTCTTTGGGTGGTCCTGGCGGCTTGGCGCTTGGCCTCTGGGCATGATGATGGTCCCCTGAATCGAGATCGATGGTGTGGGACTGTCCAGATCAACATCTCTTCGACGGACAACCAGAGCCTCACCAATTCTGGCTGAGGTTCCCAGCATCACCTCGACAATCGCGGAGAGTTGACCATCAGGCTTCGGCCCACTCGACACAATCCCGGTTTCCCAGAAGCGAATAGCGATTCGGATGGCATTGACTTCCTGAGGTGTTAGCGCGTCAGGTGTGTGCGGTGGTTTGTGAAGCCTGGCGATTCCATCCATGGGATTCCTAGGCAGAATCTCGTGTCGTACAGCCAGACTGAAGACCAACCTCAAGACAACCTTTGCCTGACGGGCCTTGTTGTAGGAGAGCTTAGCCATTCCCTTAATGAAAAGGTCACAGCTAGCCACACCAATCTCCCGAAGAGTCAAGTGCTCGAATGCTGGAAGTATTAGCTGACGCATATGGTAGGCGTAACGGTCACGGGTTTGTTCTGCGAGGCGGCCTTCCAATTCCATGTTGGCTTTCCAGTACTCAACCAACTCCAGGAACGACGAGTCAGGTGTCAGATCAGTCATCACCGGGGAGATCAGCATCCGATCCGTCAGTTTGGCTTTCAGGGCTTGTTCCGCTTGTCGCTTGGTTTTTCCTGATGCTTGGACTTGGCGAGTTTGCCCATCCCAGTCTCTATAACGAGTACGAGCCTGAACCTTGCCTGATGAACTCGGGAGGAATGAGATCTCCCCAAAAGTACCAATGATGAGTCTAGGGCGGCTCATTTCTCACCACCTTCACGGCGGGAAAGCATCCAAGCCTTCACATCGGAAACTGCGAACTTCAAATGCTTCCCAAAGCGATAAGCCCTTGGACCTTTCCCTCGGGTCCGCCAATCGTAAATGGTGGCTACGGGAATTCCAAGAGCTTTCGAAAGGTCAGCCATACTAAGCATGGGCTCCAATTCAGGGGCCAGATTCTGATTATTGGTGCTCACGCCATATAGGTACGTGAGACCTCCCCAGAACCTGTGACGACACTACAGTTTCATAGGATTGGAGTGTCTGGATTCTCCAGCAACCTGCGGTTGCTGGGTCACTCCTTCGCACATCCCTCGAAAGTAAAGTTTCGGGCATGCTTGTCGTCGTTCCGCGACTTCGCACAGAATGACGAGGTCAGGATTATTCTGGAAAGAGGCTGGATATGTACCAGCTAGGTACCAGAACGTAGATTCATTTTGGTGAGTTTGTGTTGCCTTGGCCACTTTCGCGGCTCCTCTTGATCAAGAGGAAACGGCACCTGACAAGCAGTTTCACAGTCGGGGTGACAGGATTTGAACCTGCGACCTCATCGTCCCGAACGATGCGCGCTACCAAGCTGCGCCACACCCCGATCCCCTGGTTTTCACGTGGGGAGTCGCAATACGACCGCAGGAAAGTCTAGCCCACAACCCAGGTTAGCCACCACTTTTCACAGATTCCGGCATGATCCCGTAGACACATATTGCATTCTAAATCCAGGAAAACCGATTCAGGTATTCCCCACCAAAGAATAAAATCCTCAACTCATGTATATCCCTTCAGTAAAGGTCTTAGCCATCCAAGTACTCACCGTGTTCCGCAAACCCTCGCAACGATCCCCACCAAATGCTCAGCTTCCTCTTGGGTGGGAGTTAACTCAAATGCGTGGTAGTGGCAGGCCCGACTCAATGCCCACCATGCATAACTTGCTGGCTGACCCACATCGGGATTGAGTTCTTTGAGGAAGATGAGACGACTAGCCATGGTCATGTCCGCGGGGTCACAACTCACAATGCCATCCAGTCGAGCAACTGTGTACTCCTCTAAAGCGGCCCGTGCATACCACAGGGACAAGCGAATCTTAACCCCAGGAAGACTGGATGAACCATCAAGGATCTTCTGAGCCTGTTCAATCAGATGTTCGCTGCTCATAATCTCATGGCCTTCAAGTGGTCGATAAGCCTATCCACAGTCCTGATCGCATCTTCAGGGGTGGTCTTTTCTAAACCTTTGTGGAAACCCGAGGTACATATCCCCAAGGCACGATTGACTAGGGTGTTAGTACTGCGCCAACGATTGAGGCCATCCTGGTCCTTATCGACTGCCAGCATGAGCCGCGTACTGGTCTTGTGGGCATCATTCCACATCTTCTCGACCTCATCACGTGAGGAACCCGAACCAAGCAAGCGTACATAAAACATGTCCTTGCATTGAGATTCCAAAGCATGCCGACATAACCCAGGGATCACCCGCATCATGTCCTGCGTTGTCAAGTGTGACTCCAGCAAGACGGCTCGCGCCTCATCGATGTATCTTTGAGACGGATTACTGAGATCACTCACACTGACAACAGAGTTCTTTCCCCGAACGATTTCCACGAGCCTCGCCTCGACAGATGATCGGCGTAGTGCATCTGGGAGTCGATCATCGTGGGAGAAGACCACAACCTGACGGGTACGCGCTAAATCAGAAAGTACGTCAATAAGCCCGTCGATCTTGCTGGGATCCATCGCCTGAATGGGATCATCAAAGATAATGAACCCGAAAGGGCTTGCATCACTATTCGCCCTAGGAATGAACAATGACAACGCCAGAGCATGCAATTCACCCTGACTCATAACCGCCACTCCAGTTTCGTCAGAATCATCAACCCGTGCCCGTAAATCCACGCGACGGCGGTTGGCTGAACCCTCCAAGGTGATTGCCCCTAGATCAACATTGCTTTGCTGCTTCAGTTTGGACCAAATCCTTCGAGATTCTTCAGTCAAGGGCTCTAGTCGACTATTGCGTAGTTTCTCGCCATTGGTTTTAAGCCATTCATGGGCTTCCTTTGCTCTAGCCAAGGTATCCCGCCCATTCTCGGCAGCCTCATAAGCGCTCAACCATTCAGCGACATGCTGAACAACCTCTGCCCATTTGTTTTGCCGAGATCGGGCCTCCTCTTGAGCCCTGCCCACAACAGCGACTGCTTCGACCCTGAAGATTTCGTACACACGACCAGCGTCCTCCACTGTTACCTCACATGGATGCTTAGCCACCTCCTGCCAGGCTTGTACAGCTGAAGCCAAGCTCTCAACATTCAGCACATCCTGGACACCCTCTAGCCGTGGAGTCATAGGTTGGCAGTTGACCCAGCCCCTATCAGCCTGTGTACGCCTCTGTCTCGCCTCGGATACCGATTGGCGAACAGCCTTGCTGGCTTCCACGGTCTCTTGGGCCTTCTGTGCCCATTCCTGACCTAACTGGCCTTGGCCGCACACAGGACACAGACCATCACCGTGATCCTGGTGATAGGCCAACGCGCCAATCAAGAGGTCATGAGCATCCATTCCAATATCCCCAGTCTTGACTAAGGCTTCCTTGAGATTGTTTTCCGCGCTTTGTACCTCAGCCAGGGCGGACACCACAAGACTCCAGTCGGGTAGTACATAGGTGGCAAGTCTTTCTAGAGCACTCACCCTAGGATCAGCACTACCACTTCCTCCCGCCAAGAGCGTACGTACGACCTCGATATCTGGAGCGCGAGAGGAGATGACTGTGAGAGTCGTACTCGCCCGCTCGTCATCGACACCACTCAAGGCTGCCTTGACTCTCGACGTCGCAGCCCTCAATCTGGTAGATGGCTCACTCACAGCCTTCACGTAGTTGTTCAATCTCTTGGTTGCTTCCGTCACCTGTGCCAGCCCTAGGAAAGCCTCCAATGCGTCATGGAACTGAGAGGGATTCCTATCAAAGACTCCACCCAACTCGTCATAAGACAAGGTCGGCGTATACAGTTCAAGTGCTTGATTCCAGCCCAGAGTCTCTGCTCCTGCAACACGCTTTTGGGACAACTCCTGGGTCCACCTCTGACACTCATCCAGACCAGCATTCTCACTCCACTGCACGCCCAGAGTCGTCAACCCTGCACCCTCTAACACCGTTTGAACCTCAATAGAGGGCTTGGCGTGATGCAAGTTCCTCCACTGATCATCACCTAGAGTTGGACGCTTTTTTCCACGTTCGCTGCGCCCTCGCAGGGCAATATCAACCGCTTCCGCAAAACTAGACTTACCTGAGCCATTGCGACCAGCAACAACTGTTAACCCTGGCGCTGGGGTGAGTTCCAGTTTGGATTTGGGGCCAATCCCGCGAAACCCCTCAACTACTATCGTCTTGAGGAACGCTCTCTTCGGATCAGCGACTACCTGGGTCGAGACTGGTTTCTGCGGAGTCTCACCCCCAACAACCGCAGCAAACTCCGCGTCACCTTCCACTGCGGCAACAATAAGCCATTGAGCCTTCTCAGATAACTCCTGATCAGCAGCGACCTGCTCCCAGATCCAGTCCTTTATATCCATAAAGCCCCACCTCCATCTACGCTGTTCACAACGGTAGTTTATGAATAATCAGCCTACAAGGGAGGTCCGACATTTTTTGGACTGGCTGGCCACGCCTCGTTCTAGGGCTGACCATGTACCATCTCCTCAAGTTTCCCCAAGCCCCCCTCAGTACCTCGTCACGGTGTTTTGCGGAGGTGATCCATCATGGAAGTACCTTCCACCAGGGAGCCGAATAACAGCAGCATCCCGAATGGTAATCCCCTGGGGTGTCCACTCGTACCTTGACACCCACTAAAGCCTTCATTTGGGCCAGATGCTCCTCATTAAGGACCCATAGATACCCGTGGCGCGTACGTACCTTTAATAGCAACTCCACCCCCCAGTAAACAGTCTCTTCATGATGTCGTCCAGCCAGTCTCTTTGAGGGCAGGCTCTCACAATTGGTACATCACACGAAACGCTTGTCTGCACCTCCCGCAACCCCAGGATGTCCACAACGACCACAGATGACCAGTATGCGTTCTGCAAACCGAGCCGATATCTCAGTACCCACGGTACAGTACAGGCTCAGGCTTCATCCTCAAGATCCCAGTAGTCATCAACGGCCTTGCGGAAGGCCTTACCGAACCTCATGCCCTCGGCAACCTTCTCGGCTACGTCTTCGCTTGTCATCTCATCAGCATCCATGAACATGGCTTCAAGATCCATTTCGGAGACACCCTGATCAGCGAACATTCCGAGATCCCCAACGAGACCCTCCTCAGGCACGTCACCGTTATCAAGACCCAGGAAGTCGATCGCATCGCGAACCAGCGGCCAGGTGTCAACAAAGTACGCATCCGAGACGAAGACTTGCACATGCCGGGCCCCGCGTACCCGTACAGCCACGAGTACATCCCCCTCAAGTGAGATCAAACCCAAGGCCCCCGCATCCCCGGGAATCCTCTGCAGATGATCAATGAGACCCTCGAAATCATTGGCCAACTCAGGCTCCAAGGCCACGCCTGTTGGTACTCCATCCTCGCGATAGAGAGCTATACAGAAATCGATCTCGTCATCGTCGGCATCTTCGAGTTCGTCATCCTCATCGTCTTCGTCATCGAAGTCAGCTTCATCCAGGTCGTCATCCTCGTCTTCTGGATCAGCGTCCTCAGAATCCTCGTCATCAAACTCGTCCTCAGAGTCGAGATCATCGTCAAGAACCTCGTCGGCCATGTCGTCCGGGTCCCATGCGGCCATCTTTCCTCCTTGCTACGCCAAGCATTACTATCTTTGCAGGTCTGTTCAATTCAGCATAGGCCCAGTCTCCAACGGATACTGCCCGTTACCAAATCGTTACCATCGATTCTACCCACTCCCCACCTTCCTACACCAGGAGGTGGGTACTGACTTTGTTTAGCCATGTTTCCGTATCACAGAATCAAGGAGTGTCAGGGGACGTATCTCCTGACACATCACCATTTATGCGAGGTCCCTTGTTATTCAGCCAGGCCGTAGAGTCGGTCGCCAGCATCCCCAAGCCCAGGGACGATGTACCCGTTTTCGTTGAGGCGTTCATCCACAGCAGCCACAACTAGGGTAAAGGGTACACCCAGATCCTTGGTGAGATTGGTGATGTACTCGACACCCTCGGGTGCTGCCAGCAGACATACAGCTGTAATGTCATCGGCTCCGCGATCGCGCAGGAATTGTACCGTTCCCCCAAGGGAGCCGCCTGTGGCGAGCATGGGATCCAGGACATAACATTGGCGCCCAGTCAGATCCTTGGGGAGACGCTCAGCATAGGTAAACGGCTGAAGAGTGGTCTCATCTCGTACCATTCCTACGAAGCCGACCTCCGCAGAAGGCATGAGGCGGGTCATTCCTTCAAGCATGCCCAAGCCGGCCCGAAGGATGGGTACCACTAAGGGTCGGGGTTTGGATAGATGCAACCCCATCGTGGGCGCCACAGGAGTGATGACCTGACAGGGTTCCGTACGTACGTCGCGGGTGACCTCGTACGCAAGCAAGGTCACCAACTCTTCAACGAGCTGACGAAACATTGGTGAGGGGGTTGTCTTCTCTCGAAGAAGCGAGAGCTTGTGAGCCACCAAAGGGTGGTCGATTACACGCAATTCCACAGGTCCAGCTTTGCACACTTCATGGTTGTTGGGAACAACGTGCCATGAATTCCCCGGCCCGACCCCTAACTTCACAATACCAACACGCCAGATGCCTCCCCAAAGAGAATTATGAATCTTGGACCAAATCTGAGTTGATTCAGCCGCCGTAACTTCCCAAAATCGGAAAGGGTGGGAGGCACCTCTTCTGGGACGTCCCCCCGAACGAAGGAGTCAATTCCACAGGGAATAGACTCCGTAAGTGTGTCCAGGAGAGGTGTCTCCCACCCTTCCCATCCAGCAAGAACAAAGGTACATTCCCCTCGACCCTGCGACCGAGCACAGGATGACGGTACTTCATGACCGTCATTACTTCATGACCGTCATTCGTGTACCACGAGAACTCAGGGATCAGACCCGTACAGAAGATAGACTTCCATAATGATTCGTTTCGTACTCTGTGATGTTGATGGAACCCTAGCTGGAAGCATCACTGCGCTTGTGACCCCACGGGTACGTGAATCCATCCACCGTACAATCGAAGCTGGTATAGGTTTCGGGTTCGCAACTGGACGATGCCCCCTCAGCCTTCACACGATCGTACGCGATCTCGACCTTGATGAAGCCTGGGCCATCTGCAGTACAGGATCAGTCATTGCGAGATACTCAAAATCCTTACCCAGTGGAGTCGAGATAGTTCGACAAGACTTCTTTAATCCTGGAGAAGCCGTACACACTATTCTCAATGCCATCCCAGGTGGGCTGGTCGCCTCCTGGCAGGGCGACCATTATCTCAGTTCTGAACCCTTTCCTTCAGGTGAGCTTACAAACGAAAAGATCGTTTCCCTAGACGAAATCCTGAAAGAAAAATCAACGAAGGTCATACTCAGGTGGCCAGACATGGGCCCCGATGATCTTCTCCCCATCATCCTAAACATCGAATTACCCCCAGGAATCGACTCTGTCATGTGGAAGGAGGAAGCCTGGCTTGATCTCATGCCAAGTGGTGTTTCCAAGGGCTCCGCAGCCATCGAGTTGGCCTCAATCCTGGATCTCAACCAATCAGAGATCCTAGCTATCGGGGACGACTACAACGACATCGAACTCCTACGTTGGGCAGGTCAAGGAGTGGCCATGGCTGAGGCTCCTGCCCCAGTACTTGACATAGCAGACGAGGTCACTGGATCCTTCGATGAAGACGGGGTTGCAATGGTACTCGACCGACTCATCGATCACAGAAACGAGGTGGGGACAAATCACTGATCATTCATAAGGGCAGCGACTGAACCATCTCGGAAGACCTCCTTGATGGCTTTAGCGATAAGTGGGGCAATCGACAAGACCGTCATCTTCTCAATCTGAACCTTCGGGTCAATAGGCAGAGTATTGGTCACGATGACCTCCTCGAAAGCCGACCTGTTCAGACGATCAGCAGCAGGCCCAGACAACACAGGATGGGTGGCAGCAGCAATCACTTTGCCAGCCCCATGAACCTTCAGGGCTTCAGCAGCCAAACAGATCGTACCCGCAGTATCGATCATGTCATCAACCAGCAAACACGTCTTTCCTTCAACTTCACCGACCACCTCGTGTACCGAAACTGTGTTGGCGACGGAAGGATCTCGACGCTTGTGGATGATCGCTAGGGGGCAACCCAGACGATCAGACCACATGTCGGCCATGCGTACACGCCCAGCATCCGGAGAGACGACCACAAAATTGTCGATGTCGTAGTTCTCTCGTACATAATCAGCAAGGATCGGCAGACCATAGAGGTGGTCAACGGGACCATCGAAGAAACCCTGGATCTGGGAGGCATGCAGGTCAACACTCATCACGCGGGTGGCACCAGCAACCCGGAACATGTCGGCCACCAGACGGGCAGAAATCGGCTCGCGACCAGCATGCTTCTTATCCTGACGGGCATAGGGATAGAAGGGGGATACAACGGTGATCCGCTTGGCTGAAGCTCTCTTGAGCGCATCGACCATGACCAGTTGCTCCATGAGCCAGTCGTTGACCGGCGCCGTGTGGGCCTGGATCACAAAGGCATCACAGCCTCGTACAGACTCCTCAAAGCGAACATAGATCTCGGAGTTGGCATAGGTGACCGTCCGAGAAGGTACAAGCTTTGTACCAAGCAAATCAGCAATCTCGGTCGCGAGATGAGGGTGCGACCTTCCAGCAAAAAGCATCAAATGCTTGATATCTTTCTTGTGAAGGTCGGACACAATCACTCCTTGTCAGTTGAGGTTGACGTACCCTCGCCCTGGGTAGGCGCGGGGGATGCGGCCTTTTTGCCGCGCGTACGATCTCTGAAAGCGGTCACCCAGCCGGCGATATTGCGTTGCCTGCCGCGAGCCACCGCAAGTTCCCCTTCCGCAACATCACCTGTGAGCGCCGATCCTGCCGCGACGAAAGCATCATCGCCAATGTGGACTGGCGCAACCAAAACAGACTGCGAACCAACGAAAGCGTTCCTACCCACGGTCGTGACACTCTTGGTCGTACCGTCATAGTTCGCGAAAATCGTTCCTGCGCCGATATTCGTCCCCGCACCAATAACAGCATCCCCGCAATAGGTCAAATGAGGTACCTTGGCATCATCCCCAATCTGGGCGTTCTTTGTTTCGACATAGGCGCCGATCTTACCCTCCCTGCCCAAGGTAGTCCCCGGACGAAGGTACGAGAAAGGCCCCACATTTGCATCCTCACCAATAACAGCAAGGATTGCTTCGCTTCGTACCACTGAGGCTCCAGCCCCAACTTCGACATCAGTCAGGCGCGTATCAGGCCCGATTACTGCCCCGCTTGCGATGGAGGTCGCTCCGCACAGGATGGTACCGGGCCACAGCACCACATCTTGGTCGATGGAGACCCCGGCCTCAATCCAGGTGGTTGCGGGGTCAATGATGGTCACCCCTTCAAGCATCCAGCCGGTAACGATCCTGCGATTAAGTTCGGCAGTCATGGCTGAGAGTTGGGCGCGATCATTGATCCCCTCGGTCTGCCATCTGTCGGTTTCGATATAGGCGCCAACTTTATGACCATTGTGGACAGCGTACCCAACAACATCGGTGAGATAGAGCTGGTTTTGATCATTATCGGGTTTGAGTTGGGCCAATCCATCACGAAGGATGGTGGCATCAAAGATATAGATCCCCGAGTTGGTTTCCTTGATGGCCTTCTGGGCATCATCGGCGTCGCGCTCCTCGACGATCCCAGTAATGTCATTGCCTGAACGAAGGATTCTTCCGTAACCGGTAGGGTTGTCCAGGATCGATGTCATCACTGTCACAGCATTACCGGCACGGCGATGTACACCCACGAGGCGGCGCAGGGTTTCACCCGTCAACATGGGTACATCACCATAGGTCACAACGATGTCACCAGTCACACCTTCGATGGTTTCCATTGCGCAGCGGACTGCGTGGCCTGTACCGTCTTGGGTTTCCTGTACTGCAGTGAGCGCATGGGGGGCCACCTCTTTAAGGTGGGCTTCAACCTGTTCCTTGAGGTGTCCGACAACGACGACAAGTTTTTCCGGTGCAACCCCTTCAGCTGCACCGAGTGCCCATGACAATAGTGATTTCCCACACAGAGGATGCAAGAGTTTGGATGTGGACGACTTCATTCGAGTACCACTACCCGCAGCCAACAAAACGACTGCTGCTACCGAGGAATCACGCTCAACCATCACACCGTACTTCCGAGTTCACCGATCACAACCACCGATCCCTTTTCCCGTGGTCAGCCACATAACCACCCGGTGGATACCTGAAACATTTAGTACGGTACATCCTAGCCCTTTGACCCCCGGAAGTCAGATTTCGGCCACTCCTGAGCACTCAAGATGCCAAGAGGGCCAACTCAGGGATACACTAGATGACGCACATTCCCCGGTTGGTCTTCCGGCAGGGCCCGCCTGACTTTGAATCAGGATTAGCGAAGTAGGTTCGACTCCTACCCGGGGAACTCAAAGCATCAACATCCCCAAAAGAGCCTGCGTTCAAACTGCAACCCAGAGTCGAACAGTTCCCAAGGACCCAAAAACAAGCTTCTAAGAATCATCATTGACCCCTATGATCGGGCTCATGAACTGCTGGAAGATAAGATGCTTCGACTCTATGGCACCAAGCCCTCGACCGAGACTTCGGCAACGACAAACTCAAACCGCCATCGCTACTAAAAATCTAGCCGACAACCTAGGGAACAGGACAGGCATGTTCATGCTTGCGAGCGCGACTCTTATCGAAGCTCCACAGTGGAGTGGCGGCGGTGGAGACAGTGCACTCAATAAGATAGCGGTCAGCGAGGGAGGGTTGGCTGTTCTTAAAAATTGAGGTCAACAACTCGCAGGAAGAGAGAATCGTTGACCCAGAGACAGTCAATACGAAGAAGGTTTGTCACGATATCAGCCACTTGAATCCCTGCTCAACTATGCTCCATCTCATCAAGACATTACTTGAATAATGATGATCTTATCTCTAGGCTCAACCCAACCCCAGATTCCAGGAGGCATTACAGAGTACCGCTCGTATAAAGGGTCCTGTCGTCGCTCTTAAAAAGCACAAGGAACTTATCCTGTCCAACCTTGAAACTACGAGTGGGAACCCAATGCGACTCCTGGCTCCGGGGCCTTTTCTTCAATAGGCTTTGCGCTTTAGCTTGAGATAGCTTGGGTTGCCTTCTGGATAGCCACGTCTAGGCGATCTAGTTCACTCTCACCATGGGCGGCGGACAGGAACCATGCCTCGAAAGCTGATGGGGGTAGGAGTACACCCTGGTCGAGCATGGAGTGGAAGAATCGTGTGAAGATTGAGGTATCCTGTTTCTGGGCTTCGGCGTAGTTTATGACAGGTGCTTGAGCCGGGCCCTCACCCCAGAAGACACTCATCAGTGATCCTACTCTTTGAAGTCGGTGCGGGATTCCGGCTTCGGTCAGTCTCCCGGTTAGGATCCCGGCCAGTTTGTCGGCCATCGCATCGATACGGGCGTACACCTTTGCGTCAGCCAGGGTCAGTGTCGCTTTTCCGGCGGCAACAGCGAGCGGATTTCCAGAGAGGGTACCAGCTTGGTACACCGGACCCAAGGGGGCTAACTTGTCCATGATCTCAGTACGACCGGCGAGTGCCGCTAAAGGCATTCCTCCACCTGCGACCTTGCCGAAACAATAGATGTCTGGGGTCCATCCGTCGCGACGACCCTCCAAGCCCCAGTATCCGGCATCGGAGACCCGAAACCCAGTCAACACCTCATCCTGTATCAACAGAGCACCATGTTCCTTGGCGATCCGAAGCAGACCTTGGTTGAATCCTGGGTTGGGTGGTACGACCCCCATGTTCGCAGCAGCAGCCTCAGTGATGATGGCAGCAATCTCGGACCCACGAGAAGCAAAGACCTCCTTGACAGCATCCAGGTCATTATAGGGAAGTACGATGGTGTCACCAGCGGCAGCCTTGGTGACTCCAGCAGACCCAGGAAGCCCAGCAGTGGCAACCCCGGACCCAGCCTCAGCCAGCAACCCATCAGAGTGCCCGTGGTAACAACCAGCAAATTTGATGATGAGTTCACGGCCGGTGAAACCCCTTGCCAAGCGGATAGCCGTCATGGTGGCCTCTGTACCGGTGGAGGTGAAGCGTGCCTTCTCAATCCCGCCAACGCGACCAATGATAAGTTCGGCCAACTCGGTTTCACCAGTTGTGGGAGCCCCGAAGGATAGTCCTCGACCGGCGGCCTGACGTACCGCTTCGACAACCTCAGGGTGAGCGTGACCCAACAATGCAGGACCCCAGGACCCAACAAGGTCCAGATACTCACGGTCGTCGACTCCGGTGACATAAGCACCCTTCGCGCTCTTCACAAACACTGGAGAACCACCCACAGACCCGAAGGCCCTCACCGGGGAGGATACCCCTCCAGGCATTACCTTGCGTGCAGCCTCAAAAACCTCGCTCATTTCTCTCCTGCCAATTCCATTGCTCCATATGTCAACACCACGTCAGCGCCTGCTCTGAGGATACACAGTACCGACTCCCTCAACGCATTCTCAGCATCAATCCAACCGCGTTGCCCAGCCGCTTGAATCATGGAGTATTCCCCCGAGACCTGATAAGCAGCCACAGGTACAGGACTCAGCCTGGCCACATCGGAGAGGACGTCCAAGTAGTACCCCGCAGGTTTGACCATCACCATGTCTGCATCCTGGGAAATATCAATTTCAGCTTCATAGGAGCCTTCGCGGCGGTTTGCTGGATCCATTTGATAGGTACGGCGGTCCCCAGTCAGAGAACAGGCCACTGCATCTCGGAAGGGACCATAAAAAGCCGACGCATACTTTGCCGAATAGGCGAGTATCCCCACATCATGGAAATCCAACTCCAACGCGAAACGGATCGACTCCACCTGATCGTCCATCATTCCGGAGGGACACACCATATGGGCCCCCGCCTGGGCTTGGGCAACAGCCATATTTGTATAGATCTGGACTGTCTTATCGTTGTCGACTCTTCCTTCGGAATCTAGTACCCCGCAGTGCCCGTGAGTGGTGAACTCGTCAAGACAGGTGTCGGCCATGATAACAATCTCATCCCCAACCTCAGATCTGACCCTTCTCAGAGCCTGGTTCAGTATTCCGTTCTCATCAACGCCATAGGAACCGCTGGGATCCTTGTGCTCCTCAGTCGGTACACCGAAGAGCATGATCCCGCCCAACCCGGCTGAGACCGCATCACTAGCGACCTTGGCTAGGGAGTCGAGACTGTGCCGTTGCACCCCTGGCATGGACACGATATCAACAGGAGTGTCGATCCCCTCCTGAACGAAGACAGGCAAAACAAGGGATGCCGGATGGATTCTCGTCTCAGCAACCATTCGCCGCATCGCAGGAGTCGTACGCAACCTTCGTGGGCGAGCATGAAAGAAACTCATGGAGCAACCCTACCTTTCTTGCAGGATTCGAGTCATGGCGGCAACCATATCTGCCGCAGTTGGGCTCTCAGATTCGAGTACACGCGGAAACCCCGCAGCTATAGCAGCCTTATACGACGAGGGACCGATGGCGAGGGTGGGTACCGTCGTCCCGAGTAGCGCTGCAGCAGCACGTACGGTCGAAGGTGAGGTCGCCACGAATACTGAATATTCCCCCGAGTTCCAACTCTCTGCGATCTGTTCATCAATGGTTGTAGTTTCATGGGTTTCATAGACGGGTACTGAGTACACCTGCCATCCTTTGGCCTTCAGCCCCGGTTCGAGAGTACCAGCGGTTTGTTTTGCCCCTGGAATGAGTACAGTGTGTGGATGGTCCTGCGGTGCAGGGAACACTGCAGCGAGAGCTGCGCCACTGGATCCCCCAGAGGGAACGAGGTCGACAACAAAATTGAGCTCGGCGAGTACCTTTGCTGTTGAAGGCCCGACGGCAGCGAGGTTCCTGCCTGAGGCCAAGACCGATTCCAATCCCAATTCTTGGAGGGCTTGAACAGTGTAGGGCGAGGTGACAACCACCCATTCAATGTCGGCGATCCCGTCGAGGCGCGCGCGTACTTCTTCGGCGGGAAGTGGATGGCGATCAATCAGATCCACCTCATCAAGTACCCCTCCGGCTGCGGCAACAGCATCGGCTAGTGAGGAATCTCGTTGGGTGTGAACGAGGGCCCGCCAGGTCATGCGAGAACGACTCCATCTACCACGGGCTTCGGCGGACCCATAGGTGGGGCCGGGCAGCATGTACCAAAGCAGTCCTCGCCCTCGCGGGGTAGGCGTACCTCCCCTGTCAGAAAGGAGGCAACCCACTCGGCCCAACTGTCGAGGAAGACTGGGTTCGTTCCTGGGGTTGGTACGCGGGTGAACTCGACCCCCAACTCAGTCGCAGTCTCCAAGGCCTGGGTGTCGAGATCCCAGATGACTTCCATATGGTCAGTCAGAAAGCTGATCGGCACACAGATCACATTCGTGACCCCCTGCTCGTGGGCCGTGGTGATCGCATCAGAGATGTCCGGCTCCAACCACGGAATATGCGGTGGACCACTGCGGGACTGGTAGACCAGTTCCCAGGTTGGCCCCTCGTCCAAACCTGCTTGGTTTGAAGCCCGAGCTAGTACGCGCGCACTGAGTTCCCGCTGCTGATCCACATAGGCATTGCCCTTCGCACCGGCAGTACTCGCCATGGATAGGGGCAGTGAATGGATCGCGAACATGACACGAGTTTTACTTAAGTCAGGTGTCTGGATTCTGCGACTGTGCGCACTGGCTTCATCGCAGGATCCACACGCGAGACCAGCAAGGGCCGCAGTGAGTGCCTCAACATAGGCATCCTCCAGACCTGGAATATCCCAGAAGGGTGGGAGTTTCGCTATGGTCACGTTCCCATCTGCGAGATTTCCCAGGGCAACCCCAAGATCCTCACGGTACTGCCTACAGGAGGAATAACACGAGAAGGAGGCAATGGCGAGGGCGAGTACCTTCCTCGCACCTTGATCTGTGAGATCACTCAGAACATCAGTGATAAACGGCGGTGAGTTGCGGTTACCTAAGACCACTGGGAGATCAAAACCCTTGGCCCTGAGCCGTGCAGCAAGAGCCTCAGTCAATCCGCGATTTTGCTCGTTGACAGGGCTATATCCTCCGAAGTGAATGTAGTGTTCTCCCACTTCGGCAAGGCGTTCCCTCGGGATTCCACGACCAGCAGTGACTCTCTCCAGGAATGGGATCACATCATCCATGCACTCTGGGCCACCGAAGCCCACCACCATGAGAGCGTCAAAGTTGGTCATATTGGGTTTATCCTTTTCTGAATCCTGCAATGGAACTATGGTGTCTGGATTCTGCGATGAAGCCTGTGCTGCGCGCAGGATGACGGGGTAGGCAAGAAAACGAGGGTGGACAGGGTGAGACGTGGTTTGTCGGGAATAAAAGCGAAAAGCGTAGCGCTATCGCGTCGTCTTAGTGCAGACGGGGTCCGAGAGGACCCCGGCGTGAATGTCCCGGCAAGCCACGTCTCACCCTGAACACTGCCATACACGAGGTCATACACGAGAGTCCCCCGAACTAACGACAGAATCAACCCCAAGCAATGCACCTACTGCTCTCTTCGCAGAACCGATGCAATCAGGAAGACCCACACCGTGAAGGGCGGAACCAGCGATCCTCCAGGGGGTAGATTCCAAGGCCTTCTCGATGGCGGCAACCCGAGTCAGGTGTCCGACAGTGTAGCTTGGCATCACACCAGCCCAGCGGGTGATCCTCGTCAACCAGGGCTCACCTCGTACCCCCATAATCTGAGCTAGGTGGGTCTTGATCGCAGTGAGCAACTCGTCATCAGGGGCACTGGCGATGGCCCCCAGACGTGCAGGTACGAAGGCCCGCAGGAGTACCTGACCCTCAGGAGCGCGTTCAGCCCATTTGGCTGTGGATACCGTGATCCCACTCACGGGGGCTGCTTGGGCCTCCAACCATCCGTGGGCGGCAGCTCCAGTACCAATCTGGTCTTCGGTATAGGCCAAGGTCACCACGGTGGAACTGCTCATGGGAATCTGACCCAAAATAGTAGCTGCCTCAGGTACCCGATCGGCGAGGAGCTTCGCCGAAGATCCAACTCCCCCAGCCAGGAGTACAGCGTCGTACTCGTGCGAATCCAGAATGGAAGCCTCCACCATCTCGCCCGTGATGATCGTGACCCCCGAAGATCGCGTGGCCCCAGCGACAGCATCAATGAGTGTACCCATTCCCCCTTGGAGGGAGCGAAATGGGCTGGCACCCTTCTTCTGGGGTCCGCGTGGACGTCCAGCTCGGGCGGCCAAGAGCAATGCCCTGTGTTTCTCTTCATTGTGACGAAGGCTCGGAAGTACAGCATCCAGGCTCAAATCATCAACACTTGCCCCATAGATGCCCCCAACAAGAGGGTCAGCGAACTTGCGTACCATCGCGGGACCAAGGCGATATTTCAGGAACTCCCCGATGGAGATATCCTCGCCCGTAGTTAACTTTCGAGGCAAGACGAGATCAAATCCGGCACGCAGCTTGTCAGGAATCGAGAGTATCCCCGTGGTCACGAAAGGCCACAGACGTGCAGGAAGGATGATTCCCATCGACGCAGGAAGGGGACGCAGTTTGTTGCCGGATCTCATGTACACAACTCGGGAGGAGGCCACCTCTTCGATCTTGTCGCCGAGCCCCAGTTCACGCGCAAGACCCAAGGCCTCAGGTCGATAGGAAACCACCGAATCGGGACCATGTTCGATGACGAGGTTGTCTGTGTACTCCGTCCACACCTTGCCGCCAAGGCGGGACGATCCTTCGATGAGGGTCACTTCAGCGCCTAGACGAACCGCCTCATAGGCACCTGCTAGGCCTGTGAGCCCTCCCCCAATGACAAGCAGTTTCAACGCGATACCTGTGCTTGTGGAATGGCATCCGCGGAAGGTACATAGGGACATAGCGGATCAGTTTCGAGAAGATCCTGGGTCCACGCCCAAGCTCTCGCTCGTGATCCTCCACACCACAATTGAAAGTCACAGCGACCACAACGGCCCTTGAACTTCAACGGATCACGCAGATCCAACATCGTGGGATGCTCCTGATAGACCTTCGCCAACCGGTCAGTCTTCACATTTCCGAGAGGTACAGGCAGGAAACCCGACGGAGTAATGTCGCCATCATGGGAAATAAAGACCACACCATTACCGTCACGGATACCGAAAGACATCGCGATCTTGGAGGCCTCAATCTCTTCAGGGGTCATTCCGCGCTTGGCGAGTGCCTGGGCTGCGACACGGCGGTAGCTCATGGCTTCGGTGGTACGAACCTGGAAGGGTGCCTCGCGGTTAAAGGCCATCAGATCGATCATCAGGCGTTCCCCTGCACCAGGGCTGATCTCAGTCAACTCAGCGCCACGACCCACAGAGATCAAGAAGAACAGCGACCACCTCATAAGGGTCTTCGTCTTCAACAGTTCATAGATGTCACGGATCTCATCGGCATTGTTTTCGCAGACCAATGTGTTGACCTGTACGGCCAAACCAACCTCGGCAGCAATGTCGAGGGCATCCATGGTTCCCTGGAAAGTACCAGGCACTCCACGAAGCCCATCATGGGACTCAGCATTGATCCCATCAAGTGACAAAGAAATCGCTTGAACACCATGAGCCTTCACCTCGGTGAGCTTCTCCTTCGTCAACAATGGGGTCACCGCAGGAGCCAATGACACACCCAGTCCACGCTCAGCAGCCGCATCCAATAGTTCGATAAGGTCTGGTCTCTTCAGTGGGTCCCCACCGGTCATCGTCACATGTGGTGTGGGTTCCCCGAACTCCAAGACCTGATCCAAGACTGCAATCGCTTGGGCGGTCGTCAACTCATTGGGACCAGGATCGGGTTGAGCAGTCGCACGACAATGTCGACACGCCAGCGCACACGCATTCGTCAACTCCCAGTAGACGATCATCGGGGCGCGACCATAAACCCAGTTCTCCGGCTTCACAGAACCAATAGCTCCCGGATGACCTCCAGGGTGTCCTCCACCCGGATGACCTCCTGGATGACCAGCATGAGGATGAGCGTTCATATCTCTTCTTTCTTCGACGAAGTCAGTTAAGTCTACGCAGTCGCGGCAGAATCTGGTACTGAATGAATCAGTTCAACCACACGAGTCAAAACATCGGGATCGGTGGTGGGTGGTACTCCATGACCCAGATTGACCACATGCCCAGGTGCTACCTTCCCAGAAGTCAAGACAGCACGAACATGAGCTTCAAGTTGTTCCCAAGGTGCGGTCAGCATCTCAGGATTGATATTCCCCTGAAGAGGTACATTCCCGCCAAGCTTAGCTTCCGCCTCCTCCAAAGTGAGATGAACATCGACACCCATGACGGTCGCCCCAGCGGCATGCATAGCCGGCAGAAGGTGGGCTGTGCCCGTACCGAAGTGAACTCTTGGCACGTCAAAACGGGACCCAATGCCCTGGAAGACCTTAGCTGAATAGGGTTGGGCTAGGCGAATGTATTCGTCCTCACTGAGGGCTCCAACCCAGGAATCAAACAACTGGATCGCTTGGGCTCCGGCCTCAATCTGAGCTACAAGGAAGGCTTCGGTTGTACGAGCAACCCAGGAGGCTAAACGAGACCATGTTGCCTCATCCTCAACCATAAGTGCCTTTGTGAAGGGGAAACTGCGCGAAGGCTCACCCTCAACGAGATAGGAGGCAACCGTGAAAGGCGCGCCTGCAAAACCGATGAGCGGGGTATCCCCCAGCATTGCAATAGTGGCTTGTACACCCTGAGTGATGGGTGCAAGAGCCTCAGGAGTGAGTTCAGGGAGGGCATCCACATCAGCAGCTGTACGAATGGGCTTGGCTAGTACAGGGCCACGACCTGGGACGATCTCCACATCCACTCCAGCACACTTGGCTGGGATCATGATGTCGGAGAAAAAGATCGCGGCATCCACCTTGTGGCGACGTACAGGTTGGACCGTGATCTCGGCAGCCAATTCTGGAGTCAAACATGATTCGAGCATGGCTGTACCCTCGCGGGCTGCCCGATATTCAGGAAGGGAACGTCCGGCTTGGCGCATAAACCACACTGGACGTGACTTGGTACGCTGCCCCTTATATGCACGTACCAATGTGGGTTCGCTTGCGGTGGGTTCGGCTGCTGCAGGAGGCTCGGAAACACTCACACGCGGCTGCATCGTACCCGGATCGAAGAGACCCTCAACGACTTCACTGGCTAAAGCCTCAACACCGGGAACATCAGGGATTTCAGTTCCGCCAGACGAGAAACCGATGACCGCACTACGGGTCACCCGCGCATAGCCCACGGATCGGTGTTCGATTAATTCGGCAGTCAAAGTTAGGGTTCTTCCTTCCCAAGTAGCCAGGGCGCCAATAGCAGTGGTACACGTCGCTTCCACCCCGGATAGTACGGCCCGCTCAGCCATGACGGCTAACCGAGTAGGTCTGTGGTCCAAGCGCGACAAAGATACGAGGAATGGTGAATCCACTCGACATTCGACGGCCAGGGCCCCTTGAGCTGGGGCGGGTAAGAGTTCCTCAGGATCGAAAACCTGCCATGACGGATCTAATACACCCAAACGCTCCAAGCCAGCATAGGCCATGATCACTGCTGAAAGCTCCCCTTGGGCAACTTTACGTAAGCGAGTGTCCACATTTCCGCGTATAGGGGCGATGATGAGATCTGGACGCATTCTCTTCAACGAGAACTGGCGCCGTGGGGAGGAGGTACCAATGACCGCACGTCGAGGAAGATCAAAGATCCCCAGCGTAGTTCCAGCGAGAACATCACACGGATTCGCCCGTGCAGGGATAGCTGCAACATGGAGCTCTGGCACAGGAGCTGAGGGAAGATCCTTGAAAGAATGGACGACGTAATCGACCTCCCCAGCAATCAGAGCATCGCGAAGAGACGAGACGAAGATCCCAGGCCTTGAGGCACTATTCATCGCAAGAGAATGGTCATCACCCTCAACCCGGATTGGTACCAATTCAGACTTCAAACCAGTGACAGCCTCAAGGTCCCGAGCAACATGACCCGATTGGGCCATCGCCAAAGGAGAACCACGGGTTCCAAGACGCAGGGGTCGTTGTTTATCGTCCCCTTGCATTAAGCCTCCACCATGATTCCGAAGAGGGTTTGGAGGGCCTGGTTGTATTCCTCCATACGCCCTATACGGGCAAGCTCTGTGGCAGCCACACTCGGATGATGAAGCATGGCCCCAGTAACCCGATGAAGAGCTTTTTCGATAGCGTCCGCAACCTCTGGTGTATAGGTGTTCCGTGCCCGAGCAACCTCAGCTTCAATGATTCCCGTGATATGTCCACGCATCGCAGTGATGGCGGGTGCTGCACCGCGACCCAGTTCAGCATTCATAAGCTCTGCGACAGCATCAGAAACCATCTGCTCAGCCTGATCCACGGATTCCTGACACGCTGGAGGTGCATGACATCCGATCTCAGTCAAGCCAATCACCCTCACCGGAAGATCCTCAGCAAGGTCAACCCCGCCACTGAGATCAACGATGACCTGGATTTGGGCACCCTCCAAGAGTTCAGGATCAATCCTTGCGATACCATTACCTGAGGCGGTGACAAGCAGGTCAGTGGACTTGAGTGCCGCTGAAAGATCTGCGGTCGGTACAACCGGGTGGGTTTCCGCGAATGCGAGGGCATTTCCTGAGGCTGAGTAGACGATCATGTCGGTACAACCTCTGCGAGTCAGATCAGCCACGACAGTACCGGCGTACTGTCCTGTTCCCAGAATGAGGACCCGAGTTTCGCTCCACGGAGGCAACAGGGTCTCTTCAGGGTTTTCTAGAGAATGCTCGGATGCGGCAAGATCCATACCAACCGATGCGAGGGATCGCCTGACGCGACCCAAAGATGTATTGGTGGTGATTGCCTTAGCGGTTGTCAGAGCACCCTGGAAGGCACGACGCAGACGTGGGGAAACCATCCTTCCACCTGCGAGGCAAGATCGTACCTGCCCAATGATTTCGTTCTCCCCCACGACCATGGACTCTAGTCCAGCGGCCACCCTGTACAGATGGGTAATCGCACCTGCAGAGACATGGGTGTACACAGCATCAGCGAGACCGTTTGAAGCTTCAGGAACAACCGTGGCAATAGCTTCCATGACCATCCCTAGCGCACCGTGGAAGGTGATGGCATCAAGATAGATCTCGAAACGGTTGCACGTAGATAAGACCACAAAACCGTCGATGAGACCTTCAGTATGATGCGCTAGATGGTCACAAAGGTCGTTCTCTGCATGCCCCAACGCAGCCAACTGCTCTGGTGTTGCTTCTCTATGGCAAACACCTACTGACAACAATGGCATTACGTCAGTTTATCAAAGGGAAACTGACGCCCAAAATCCCTGGGTAATCTTTCATAAATACCCCTCCAGGAGATCCGGCCATGGTCCTAGAATAAATCCATGAAACCGATTGCTGTTGTCACTGGCGCTTCCTCGGGTATCGGGGAGGCTACGGCTCGATCCTTGGCCCAAGATTTCACTGTGTACTGCGTGGCCCGGCGACGGGAGAATCTTGAAATCCTGGCGGCTGAGATTGGTGGGGTGGCCCTCCCCTGCGATCTTACGAAGGTCGACGAGATTGCTCATCTTGGTGATACGGTCGGAGATCACGTTGATTTACTTGTGAACAATGCTGGTGGGGCCTTCGGTCAGGAACCCCTCGCCACAGATGATTTGGAACGCTGGGACAGGATGTACCAAATCAATGTCCTTGGTACAGCCCGGGTCACCCAAGCCCTCCTCCCTGCACTTCGGGCCAGTCGTGGAACCATTGTCTTCGTCACCTCCACTGCTGCTGAGGCCCCCTACGAAGGTGGCGGTGGGTACTGCGGAGCCAAGGCTGCGGAGCGATCCATGGCTGGTTCCCTTCGCCTCGAACTCGCTGGGGAACCCATCCGTGTATGTGAAATCTCACCTGGTATGGTTTTTACGAAAGAATTCTCACTCACTCGCTTTGATGGGGACCAGTCTCGGGCAGATGCTGTTTACGCTGGTGTGGAAAACCCCCTTATCGCTGAGGACATTGCTGAGGCTATTTCTTGGATTGCTTCCCGTCCTTCTCATGTGAACATTGATCGGTTAGTGGTACGTCCTGTGGCTCAGGCTGCTCATCATAAGGTCGTACGTTCTGGGTGATTAACCTTTTTAGGTTGGTGGACGTGAAGGGTGGAGTACATCTGTTCAAAACACACTCGCGGAGTCGTTTCCTTTGGAATCAACTCCTCCGTTCGGGTAGACGGTTTTGAACAGATGTATTTGAACAGATGTACCCCACCCTTCACTTCATCGTTTACTGATCATTTCATGGGTTTATACATCTTATGGATCCTGGGGCCGAGTGGAGTCAGGGGACGTATCTCCTGATACTTGTCCTCACCTTCGTTCCTTCAGGACTCGTCATCCCTTCTGCACTCGTCTTTATTGAGTGTCAGGAGATACCTCCCCTGACACCTCTTTGACGTCTGCGATAGATCCTCAAGGTGGGGGGCAGGGGGGAGTCCCCCCACCCTAAGGTCGCCTCTGTGCGAGGCGAATCCATGGTTGCCCTTCTGCATTGATAGGACAGAATTAGGAGATGAGTGATGTCTCCTAATTATGTGGGCATGGCAACCCACATAACTGATCGGCGCAAAGGCCGACAGTGGTGTTGTGCATAGTTACCCACTGTCAGGCCAGTGGGTATAAGAATCTTTCCCTCGTTTCATTCCCCGTGTGGCCGAGAAACCACAACCAGCATGATTGTGTGTCCCCTATCCCCGATTATTGGCCACTTCTTTGTACAGTCTCTCGTACTCAGATATGGTCAGCGTACCCTCATTGATATGGTCCGTCAAGGGTTTTTCCTAAGACTCGTTTGAATTGTTTTCCCTTGAAATCGGCAATAAATATGGCCTTCATTGAGAAGGACTCATAGGATGGGAACAGGTCATCCCCAGGAAAATGATTGGCGTGATCTCTGTACAGGGGTTGCACAAGTTCTCAAAATCGACCTCGTGGGTACGCTCGCGCTGGGATTGTAAGCTTAGTACATCAAAATCGACGCTACATGAGGTCTAGCTTCTCAAACCACCCGCCACACCACGAGTACGAGGTGATGCTGCGAACTAGTGGAGGTCGTCAGAAGATTAGGATGGATCTCTTGTCAGGGTGTTGTTTCCACCAGCGATGAGTTCGGTGACGGCCTCACGTACCTGGGAGGTCACCTCATCCTTGGGATCACGACCGTTAACAACTAAATAACGCCCAGGACCAGTGGAAGCCAAGTCAAGGAAGTAGTCGCGTACTCTCTCGTGGAACTCCATGCCTTGGGACTCAATACGGTCGAGCCAATCCTTGCGGGAGAGACCCTGGACGACGGGTACATCCATCAGCACGGTCAAATCAGGTACAACATTGGAAACCGACCACCATGCAATACGGCCAACCTCCTCATCGCTGAGGGCACGCCCCGCCCCCTGGTAGGCAATTGTGGAGTCGACATAACGGTCGGAGATGACGATCATCCCCTCCTCCAGGCAGGGCTTGATCACCTCTGCCATGTGTTGCGCCTTGTCAACGGCATATAGAAGGGCTTCGGCTCTGGGACACAGTTTCATCTCTGTATGAAGTACGATCTCTCGTACCGTTGCCCCAAGCTCAGTGTCTCCGGGTTCGAAGGTCGTACGGACCTTGTACCCCTCTGCTGAAAGCCAGGCAGCCAACCTTGCCGACTGCGTGGATTTTCCTGCACCATCCCCACCCTCGAAGACGATGAACATTCCGTTTTTCTTGCTACCCATGATCCGCCCTATTTCTTGGACTTCGTCGTACGGCGAGTCGTTTTCTTCGGTGTCGGGGGTTTCGCCCTCTTTTCGGCCAATAGTTCAAAGGCCCGCTCGGGGGTGATCTCCTCGACAGAATCACTTCGGCGTAAGGTCGCGTTGGTTGTCCCATCCGTGACGTACGGCCCGAAGCGCCCATCCTTGACTGTAACAGGTTTGCCGGTCTCGGGATCATTTCCCAATTCTTTGAGCGGCCCTGTGCTTCGCCCACCTCCCCTAACTGGTGGCGCATCAAGGAGCACCTTCGCCTCATCAAGAGTGATCTCGAAGATGGCTTCCTGGGTTGGCAGGGGTCGCGAGGTTTTGTCCATTTTGATGTACGGCCCATAGCGCCCATTTTGGGCTGTGACTGCGACACCATTGATTTCTCCAAGGGTACGTGGCAGGCTCATCAGGGATTCTGCCTGCTCTAAGGTCACCGTCTCAATGCTCATCGACGAGAAGAGGCTCCCTGTACGCGCCTTGGCGGACTTGGGCGCATCCTCGGGAAGTACCTCGGTGACATAGGGGCCGAAGCGCCCATCCTTGGTGACGACACGATAACCAGTGGTTTCGCTGATCCCCAGTTCACGCTCTTCAGCGACAGGGGCCTGGATGAGGGCAAGAGCCTTCTCCTCAGTGAGTTCGTCGGGGGGAAGGTCTGCAGCAATGGTCACCTTCTTGCCGAGGGAGTCTTCGATGTACGGCCCATAGCGCCCCACTCGTACGACTAATCCTTCATCCCCCGCAATCCCGAAGGTGGATAGCTTGCGTGGATCAATGTCACCCAGTTCAGTGACCAGCGAGTTCAATCCGCGCGAGGAATCCGTACCGAAATAGAAACGGTTAAGAATGTCGAGTCTCTTGGCGCCGCCGTTGGCGATCTCGTCAAGGTCATCTTCCATGGTGGCGGTGAAGGTGTAGTCCACGAGTTGGGAGAACTGTTCTTCGAGGAGGCGGGTTACTGCGAAAGCCAGCCAGGTTGGCACCAACTGTGCCCCACGCTTAAAGACATAGTCACGGGAGGTGATGGTACGAATGATGGAGGCGTAGGTACTCGGCCTTCCAATCTCCAACTCTTCAAGTTTGGCCACCAAACTTGGCTCCGTGTAGCGGGCCGGAGGCTTAGTTGCGTGAGCTTCGGGATTAAGATCCACGACCGACAGTGGGTGGTTCTTCTCAAGGTGTGGCAGACGCGCTTGGGCGTCATCCTCGGACTCATCAGGGTCATCATGGGATTCAACATAGGCCTTGAGGAAGCCGGGGAAGGTGACGGTACGACCGGAGGCAACGAACCGACAGTCGGTGATAGTTTTCTCGCCAATCGTGAGTTCTGGGTGGGCAGCGTTGATCTTGACTGAGACTGATTCCCCTAGTGCATCGGCCATTTGTGAGGCTAGGGTTCTCATCCAGATGAGTTCGTAGAGGCGGCGTTGATCACCAACGAGCCCCGAATCCTTGGGAGTTCTAAAGGAGTCACCAGCAGGACGGATAGCCTCGTGGGCCTCCTGAGCATTCTTCACCTTTGAGGTGTACACCCGGGGCTTCTCAGGGAGGTACTTCTCACCGAAAAGCTGCTTGACCTGGGTCCTGGTTGCCTGGATGGCCTGGCTCGACAGGGTCACCGAGTCAGTTCTCATATAGGTGATCCACCCGGCCTCATAGAGATCCTGAGCGATCGCCATTGTCCTTTGCGCGGTGAAACCTAACTTGCGACCGGCCTCCTGCTGGAGGGTGGTGGTACGGAAAGGAGCATAGGGCTTTCGCGTGTACGGGCGAGACTCCACATCAACAACGGAGTAGGTGGCTTTTTCCAAAGTCGCGGCAAGCATTGTTGCCAATGTCTCGCTGAGGGCGACGAGGTTATCCCGCATCTCCCCTCGTGAATTGAAATCCCGTCCTTGGGCGATCCTGGTGTCACCAACCTGGGTGAGTCGAGCGCTGAAGCGGCGCGGATCTACGGTTGCTCCTGCGTCGATCATGGCAGTGATGTCCCAGTACGAGGCACTGCGGAAAGCCATACGTTCCTTCTCGCGATCCACAATAAGCCTTGTCGCCACGGATTGTACTCTGCCTGCTGAGAGGCGTGGCATCACCTTGCGCCACAGTACTGGGGAGACTTCGTAACCATAGAGACGGTCAAGGATTCGGCGGGTTTCTTGGGCGTCAACAAGGTCTGTGTCCACTTCGCGTGGACTGGCAACAGCGGCCTTGATGGCCTGCTCAGTGATCTCATGGAAGACCATCCTCTTCACTGGCACCTTTGGCTTGAGTTCCTCAATGAGATGCCACGCGATGGCCTCGCCTTCGCGGTCCTCGTCAGTGGCCAGAAGGAGTTCGTCGACTCCGGCGAGGATCTTTTTCAGTTCCGAGATCGTCTTCTTCTTGTCAGAGGAGACTACATACAGGGGATGGAATTCATTGTCGACATCGACACCGGTACGCGCCCACTTCTCTTTTTTGTACTTTGCTGGAATTTCGGCAGCGGTGGTGGGAAGGTCACGGACATGCCCTCTGGAGGACTCCACGATGTACGCAGATCCCAAATAGGACGAAATCTTGGCCGCCTTCGTGGGTGATTCCACAATGACCAGTGATGTGTGGCCCATGCCATATACCTCTCACATGTGTACTACAGACACACAACCTTAGCGAGCTATTGCGAAACTGGGAAACCCCTCACAATGGTTGAGAATCCTCGACACCTGGTTTCAGCCAGGTTTGGGAAATCAAAGAGGTGATCTCAGGGAGAACTTCGGTGATCATCCGTGCTGGATCTGTATCCAGAATACTGGCAACCGCGTGGATAATCTGACCCAATCCCAGGTCCCCATCACAGGCACCTAAAATGGCTCCGAGAGCGGTCGATACCTGTGTTGCGCGGTAAAGCCCATCCCGTCGCCTCAGTATGATGTGGGTTGGGTCCTCCTCTCCTGGATTGCCTATGGTTTCTTGAACAGTGCCTGGAGCGAGTACCCAGGGCTTTTCCAAAATCTTTTCTTGGCTCCAGGATTGGTAATCCATGACTGTGAGATGAGCCATGAGGTCGTCAGCGAGGTTTGTACCACTAGGATGTGGCCAATGTTCGCAGATCACTCGCGGGGTTGGGGACCCGGATTTGATCATCGTGATCCACCCCATACCGACTGCCTCAATCTTAAGTTCGTCGAAGTAGTTCAGCCATTGTTCATAGTTCTCTAGATAGGTTAGCTGGCCTCTCAACCCTGCATCTGCGAGCCAGATTTCGATGTACTCGTAGATGTCGAGAACCTCCCTTTGAACGATGAAGGCATCGCATCCTTGGGGTATCCATTCGGTGATTCTTTCCTGCCACGATCTGCCTTCGATGTGGGCCCAGTTCCCGATGACATGGAGGGTACCGTTGGTGTTGAGTCGTGGTGAGGCCCCCTGTACCACTGTTTTCATAAGATCATCACACGGATAATCAGTCTCCCGGTACGTAAGTCGAGGACCAATGGTTGGAGAGATCACGAAAGGCGGATTCGTGGTGATGAGATCAAATGACTCCTGATGTACAGGGTCATAAAGCGAGCCGAGGCGCGTTGTGACCTCCAACTCATTCAAAGCAAAAGTGAGCGTGGCAAGGGTTAACGCCCTGGGATTGAGATCAGTCGCAGTGACATGATCCGCTTGTCGAGCGAGATGCAAGGATTGGATCCCGCATCCTGTACCAAGATCCAAGGCGTGCCCCACTGGTCTGCGTGGAGTGATCCCAGCCAAACTCACTGAAGCTGGACTGATCCCCAAAACGTGATTCGAAGCTGTTCGCCCCTGTTTCGTATCCAGGGTTGCCGTATGATCCGAGACCACCCATCCAGAGGTACCATCGGTTTCATCTGCATAGGGACGAATATCTACAAGGGCTTTGTACTGATTGCCCTCACACGCCAGAATCCCCAGATCAACGAGTTCATTGGCTTTCAGTACCGTGTTCACGACCTCGGAATCCTGGCTCTGTTGCAATACAAAAAGTCGAATGAGTGTAGCCAACCCATCCTCACGCCCAGCCAATGCCCGAGTGGCCGCCACAGTATGATTGCGCTCAAGCCCCAACTGTCCCTGGTCTGAGATCGCCTCCAGTACAGGATCCACGAAATAGTTGGCCTGAACCAGATCCTCCCGCAATCGACCAATAGCCTCCAGATAAGTACTCACCTGCCAAGCATCTCACATCACCTACGGATGGATTGAACTATCAAGCTCTTTTCGGCTAAAGATTCGAGGGATCCACTCGACTTGTAAGCCCTGGTTTATCCATCCCTTTGTCAAAGGATGCCATAGCAGTGATCCGTTCTTCTCTGCATAAGCAACGAGATAAACATCAGCGAAATCCATTTTCTTATTCTCATAAAGATCAAGACATCTAAGCAAGATCACTTCCCGCTCGACAGTCACCTGCTGCATACTTCCTACCCACTTTGGTACGGATTCCCCGCGTATGACGTGGAGGGGAGTTCTTTGGAAAGGCCAGGGATCTTCCACGGTACTTCCACGATCACTGTGACTGATGCGGCTACCTCGCTGGCAGCTCGGACTACTTCGCAACTGGTGAGTTTGGCACCATTGGCTGTGGCGATATCGGAGGCCAGGGAACAGCATGTCCGATCATCAAGGCTCGCTCTAGCATGGGTTGCTGCAGTGAGCGCGGCGAGATCAGAGGCAGAGTGTGATTTGTGGAGAGCTAGCACATAGCTCAGGATTCCCCCAACAATCAGCAGGGCCACCGCGATGACGATGCTTGTGATGATCGTGGAGAGGGTACCGGATCCACAGGTCTTTTCCCGAGACCCTCGACTCGGAACAGGACGAAAACTCTTGTTCTTCTGTGATTCCCTCTTCGACAATCCTTGTGTGTGATTCATCGTCCCGTTCCTTCTGCAGCGACTGAGGCCTTGGATTGCACAGTGAACGATGGCAGATAGGTACCCCAGGGTCTCATAAGTATTGACACATGAACAACGACCCGATTCCCTTCACGCCACATGTTGACTGTGGCTGTTCCAGGTAGACGTTCTTTGATCTCACGTACAGCAGTGAGGTCATCTCGGGCAGCCTGGCGAGCAATCTCACCAGCAGCATCATTACAGCGAATCTGAGCCAATCCGATACTTAGTCCACCAATACATAAGACGATGGCTAAACCCAATCCCAGCGCCGCAAAAGCCATTTCAGCAGTCACCCAACCACGCTGAGTTCTGCCAGATTCTTTCGTCAACATTGCAGTTCCTTCCCCAGAAATGAGTTGGATCAGGCCGAAGCCTGATCCCACTCGCACCCATGCTTATCCTGTGATTCCGGTGATCATCCGGAACAGCCACAAAATGAGTTCCCAGATTGTATCCCTAAACATGGGATCGCTGATGATCTTGTAGATGATGCCACCAATGCTGATCACGGCCACCGTACCCACCGCGTATTCCGCTGTTGCCATTCCAGCTTCATGATGCCCGTGGAAGCGGGCCTTCACTGCTGCAATAATCTTCTTCATATCTGCTCCTTTGTTGTGCGCCTTAGCGCTGATTTAGACACCTGAACCATGAAGGACATGGGCCCCAGATTGCGATCCATCCCTCATCTTGTGGATAACTTCTTTAAGATTGCCTACCCCTGTGGATAACTCTCATCCGAACAACCCCGACACCCCAGCTGCAATGACTGGTACCACTCCCATCAGCGCAAAGGCCGGAAGATAACAGATCCCTAAGGGCATGACAGACTTAACCCCCACCTGTTTGGCTGCTTTCAATCGATCCTGTGAACCGAAACGCCTCAGATCTGCACTGTGCTGTGCAAGTACATCAGTGATGGCAGTCCCCCAGGTCGTACTCCTAGCAATATCGCGGGCAACCACCCCAATTGTGGGGTCCTCGGTTAACACCTGCCATGCCTGATCATCCGACATCCCCACTGAAATAGCACTAGTCACTGAGCCCAAGAGTCCGGACACCGGTGGCCCCATCGCCTGTGAGACTGTTTGAGTAGCAGTACGCAAGGGCTGACCAGTCTTGAGACATGCCTGAATGAGATCCAAGGCCTGAGGCAGAGCGTAGAGAGTCTCCTGGCGGCTTTTTCGTACCCCTGCTGGTTCCATTCGTCCCAGAAAAACCCAGGCCCCGCAGGCCACTAATGGCCCCAGGAAAACCACAGCGGGTGAGAAATCCCAACAATAGATAACAACCCCGATTCCTGCCGCAATACCAACCATCCATCTTTTCTTTGATTCCATGGCTTCAGGTCGAGGTTGGGCCCACGAGGGCAACTTCCATGTGATCACTGGCTCTAGACGAGTCAGCCCATCAGGTGGCATCCACAGCCACACCGCGAAGCCGGCGAGTACTGCTGCCATCCACATATTCCCAATCATTATTCCTTCTTTCTTGACCCTCCCAGTCCGCTTACTTGTATGGCCAAAATCTCGCTCCAAATCACACCCAAACATCCAAGACCAAGCCCCACTATGAAGCAGGCCCGCCCCATGACACTAGATGTGAAGAACTGGATGGGATCAGCACCCAGCCCATAGGCCATCGCGATTCCAATCAGGGGAAGTACAGCCAACAACTGCCCCGTAGCCCGAGGGCCAGCAAGTTCACCTGCAACCACATCGGCTGTACTCGCTGCTTCTTCAAGGTTTTTACGCACCCGCTCCAACCCCTCATGCATGGATGAACCAGAGACATGGGAGACCCTCCATGCTTGACCAATCGCTGACAACCCAGCCTGGCCAGGCACCCGAGCAAGATGCTCCATAACCTCCCAGGGGTCGCCACCCATGTGTACTGAAGCAACAGCCGGCTCTATCACTGGGCATTCCTCAGAGGCGAGCTTCAAAGCCGTGGTTGGGATGTGACCCAAAGCCAATAGGGACTCCAAGATCTGTGCGGCTCGCGCCACATCCTTTGTCCTTTGAAGAGCTTTCTTTAGATTCATCCGCCCCACCACAACCCAGACCAGGGTCATTCCCACCATTCCTAGGGCAACTACGAGCACGAGGGGCTGTACCAGAATCGCTAGGATCCCACCCGCGACCACAACACCGAAGCAGATCTTCCATCGACCCACATTTCGACTAGGACGCGTCTTTGGCGAAAGTCGATCCAAGCCCGGCCCTGGAGCCGGAAAGAGCAGCCACACACAGACGATAGCCGCCAATACAGCAAGAGCGATCATGCTAAAACCTCCAGAAGTTCAGCCATCCCTTCGCCCGGTTCGGCTAGGTCACCGCAGCGCCTCCAAGCCACATGAGCTTTCACCCCCTGGGATTCCTTTTTGAGTACCCCAATTTCTGCGACCTCTCGATTAGGGCCCCGGCGGGCCACATGGATGAGTACCCGTATGGCTGATGAAACCTGCGCTTGGGTGGCCTCAGCCGAGAGCCCACCTAATGCACCCAGGGCCTCCAATCGCGCGGGAAGGTCAGTCACACTGTTCGCGTGGATGGTTCCGCAGCCACCCTCATGACCGGTATTGAGAGCTTGGAGAAGGTCTCTGAGTTCTCCACCGCGTACCTCTCCTACAATCAGCCGATCTGGACGCATCCTGAGAGCCTGTCGCACTAAGTCAGTCATGGTAACCAACCCAGCACCCTCACCGTTCGCTGGTCTTGCCTCCAACCACACTGTGTGGGGATGGTTGGGTTCAAGTTCTCGTGAATCCTCAACAATCACAAGTCGCTGGGAAGGCTCGACCAAAGACAGGAGGGCACCCATGAGGGTTGTCTTGCCTGACCCTGTACCTCCCGAGATGAGGAAGGCAGACCTCTTTTCGATCAACCGTCTAAGGATCTCCCCTGCTTGTGGATCGACTCCACCGAATCTCTCCCAGTCATCCAAACTCAAATGACTCTTGGTTGGGATCCTCAAAGACAGACATGTTCCTGGATGGGCAATCCCTGTGAGAACGGCGTGGAAACGAATCCCATTGGGTAGTCGAGCATCCACGAAGGGGGAACCATCATCAAGGCGACGCCCCACCAAGGCAGCTAAGCGTACCCCTAATTGCCGAACGGCATCGTCGGACTCAAACTGAAGTTGAGTGAGTTCCAGGCCTCCACCGCGATCCATGAAAATCTGATCCGGGCCGTTCACAACAATGTCGGTAACCTGGGGAATGGCAAGAAGGGGCTCCAAGATCCCGACTCCGTCAGAGTCGCGAGTAATTCCATGTTGGATCTCCAACACTGCCGCATCAGAGACAACCTGTCCGGTTGCCCGAAGTGCTTCGGCAATATCTTGAGCGCTGGGTGGACGTCCAATGAGGGCGAGGTGACGGCGTACTGAGGAGACTGAATCTGTCATCAGACCCCCCTCGCAGGAATCGACTCACCCATGCACCAGTTGAGAATTTTGGAACAGGATTTCTTCCACGCACCACCCAGTGAGGGCGGTATCCCCCGATCTGCTAGGCGTGGAAGTTCGACCACATTGGGGAGAATCCCGATGAGTGGAAGATCCAAGGCCCGCGCTGCATCACCGGCTCCCACAGATCCACCCTTACGTATTACCAAGGCAGAATTCTTTGTTGTGAACTCGCTCAACCTCACCTTTGTGGAGGCTAAGGAACGCACGGTTTGCGTCGAGAGGATCACGGAACGCTTGACCGACTGAAGTTCCCCTGTTGTACGCCCCGGATCAACAAGGACAAGGTCATGGGTTCTTGCGAGACAGTCGATGACAGCCTCAAGAGCGGCCATGGGTACAGGCTCAGAAGAACCCCGCTCCATGGACACCATGGTGATGCCCTCAGCCCTTGGCAACATTGATGTGACATCGGCAATCTGCCCGACAGCCTTACGTAATTTATCCCACCGCCACCCTGGAGCACTCTCTGCACCCATCAATAAATCGAGACCACCTCCGCAAGGGTCGGCATCCACGAGAGCCACCGCGAGAGTTTTCGCTTGCGCAACCACGCCTAGGCCCGCGCACAGTGTTGAGGCTCCCACTCCTCCTGCACCACCCCTGACTTCCACCACGACCCCAGTCTCCAGATCACGAGTATGCCCAGCAATGACTCGGGACAGCCATTTCCCTCCATCAGGCAGTTGGATGACTGAGGCCCCCAAAGGCACCGACCATTGGCAGAGTACCTCCTGGGATTCCTCAAACCCAAGGAGATAGACCTGCTCTCGCCTGGGCAGGGCCCAACTCACCACCTCTTCGATACAGTCAGCACCAATGAGGATCGCAGAGGAGGTACGCCACAAGGCCCGAAGATCCTCGGCATGGCTCACCACGGAAAGGGTTCCACCACTGGCGGCTGCCGATGCTTGGGCGAGGTGAATCAGACGGGGGTCTGTACTAACCAAGGTAGCTGGAGAAAGATGCATACCCTAGCTATTGTGGTTCGCCGCCTTGAATTGTCACGGAATGCAGAATCTGTGGATAACTATGTTTGGAAAAAGAAACCTGTGGACAACTAGCACTCTTACGCGTGGGAATACATGGTTTGAGCATGGGTTTATCTGTACAGTTCACACATGGCTTCTGTTACGATGCTCCCACCCGTGGCCCTTGAATGGCTTGTCGGATCTGAGCGCGCAACCGTTTTACTGGTTGGGGGTGCGGGTGGTTATGCATCCATTCTTTCCCGAGCTGGGCATTCTGTGACAGTAGTCGACCCTAGTCTCGATATTTTGCGCAAGGTCGCGATGCTGACTCCAGGTGCCCATGTGATTGCTGGGATGCCTGAATCCCTTCCCTTTGATCCATCCTGTTTTGATGTGGTTCTTGCGGTCCAAAACTTTCATACCTTCGCCCCTGGGTTGGCCTTGGGTGAATGGGCTAGGGTTTTGAAACCCCATGGGCGGGTTGCTTTGGCCTACCTGACGCGTGATGATTCTGTACCGTGGGTGAGCAAACTGAAGAGGATAGTACAATTCTATATCCCTAATGCGATGTCGAGTGACTATGGTTCCTACTCAGCGTCAGCATTGTCGAGTGCCGCCTACTACACGGCAGTGGAAAAAGTCAGTTTCAGACTTTGGGTTCCTTCCACCCGTACCCAACTTCAAGAGGCTGCCTGCCAAACTCCTGGTGCCGAGGATCTGGATGAGGATCGCCGCACAAGGATGCTGGAAGAGATCGCCGAGTTGTATGACCTGTATGCCCGTATACCGGATCCCCTGCAATTGCCTTACCAGATCCAATGCTGGAGGGCCCAAGTCGATCAATCCACTTTGACGACCCCGCTGATTCCCGGAAATGAAGGATTAACGTTTTCCCTGTAGATCAGTACGGAGAGGGTCATCCTCAATGGTCCTGGTTTGTCCACCAACAGGAGCTACAGGGCGCGAGGAAATCCATTCATCGGCTGATCGACCGCTTACCTCCGCCTTGACGCGGTTGCCACCATCTTCCAGACCTGAGGCAAAGGCACTGAAGGTCTTCCCGATCGACTCTGGTGCTTTTTCGGGGCCGCGTACTTGCTTGAAGTTCTTCAAACCGATCACGACAAAGACCCCAGCGATGATAAGAACAAGGAACATGGCAGTGAACATTCCCCAGAAGGCCGCCCCCCATGCACTCAGCGAGGTCACGGAGGCATAGAGCCATGCAAACCCTGCCGCAAAGACGAACCAGAGGATGATTGTCGCCGAGATTGCGAAATAGGCCGCCGCACCGAACATGCCCGATCCGACACCGACATGACGTACTGCTGGTTTAATTTCAGCTTTCACGAGCGCAATCTCATCGGAGATGATGGTACGAATATCTCTCGTGATGCTGTTCAGAAGATCAGAGATCTCGGTTGGGCTAGCCATGTTTCCTCCTTGACCCCACCAGACTACCAGTCCTGACCTCGCCCTCCACGTCATCCGCACGCCAGTCATAGTATCCAGACAGTGCGACCGAATTGCAATTCTCCGATATCTAGATTCTTCGACTCGCGCAGGGTTCCTTGGATAAGTGGTGATGACAAAGTGACGATGACAGGACAAGTGATCCTGTAGCTCCCAAGTCATTCCACGCGGCCTACGTCATCCTGCGCGGAACCTAGTGGTCGCAGTATCCAGAACAAGACCAGGCCAAGTTCACCCCACAGGTACACTCACAAGTGCTTGTGCCTTGACTGGATCCACCTCACCCTCACCAAACGAGGGGCAGAGCTCCGCAACAAGACAGGCACCACAGGCAGGACGACGAGCATGGCAGCGCCGACGCCCATGCCAAATAGTCACCCGACATAGCGAGATCCACGTCTGTTCGGGGAAGAGCGCACACAGATCCGCCTCCACCTTCACAGGGTCTTTCAGTTTCGACCATCCCAGCCGTCTCGACAATCTCAGTACATGAGTATCAGTGGTGATCCCTGGTACCCCAAACCACTCACCCAGGACCACGTTGGCAGTCTTGCGACCCACACCAGGCAGGGTCACCAATTCATCGAGGGTCTGCGGTACCTCGCCTGAAAACTCAGCCAAAAGCATCTGGCTCATACGAATGATCGAGTCGGTCTTCGCTCGGTAGAAACCCGTGGAGTGAATGATCCTCTCCACGTCGCTGCGGTCAGCTTCCGCTAATTGGGTCGGTTCAGGGTAGCGCCCAAACAATTCAGGTGTTACTGCGTTCACTCCCCGGTCGGTACATTGCGCCGACAGGATCGTCGCCGTCAGCAACTGGAATGCGGAGGAAAACTTCAGCTCACAGGTCGCATCGGGATAGGTTTCTTCAAGGATCCCAAGTACGGTCGCTGCTTTCTCACGCTTGGCCACCGATGGCCGAGCCATCATGCAGTCCCTGTGGGACGCTTCAGGAAAGCCAGCGGATTCCCATCTGGCAAAGGCAAAACGGTGACAAGTTCCCAGCCGTCCTTACCCCAGGTATCAAGGATCTGCTTGGTCGCATGTATTAACAAAGGTACGGTTGCGTACTCCCATGTAGTCATGAGACCACTCTATCCGCTATGCAAACTCTCCTGGTCGCACTCTCATCCAACCAGACCCAGGGTACTCCAAGAAAAGAGACAAATTCCTGAAATCGCAGTAAAATACTCGCAAGCCTGGATGGGCTTAATCAAGCCCGGATGAAGGAGGACTCCTGCCTGACAGGTCAGGTTCTTACAGCGAGGGCGAATGGTTGCGCCCGGGTTCTGGTGCGCCCCAAGATCCATTTCCACGCAATCCTCATACCTCGCAGAACAGTGAGGGCTTCCCCCAGTTGGCTCGACACAGGCCACCCGCCCAGAATCCACAGCCACATCTTGAACAGTTCCCACCAGTACCTCCAACTCAGCTTTCTGCTCCAACAGAAGAGGTACCAAGGGGTCGTTCATTCGGTTCGGTTGAGTATCAACCATCCATCAATCAGGAATATCAGTCTCGCGAACCTTTCAGGCCCCGCCAGCCGCAATCCTCCCGTGAGCCTCAAACATCATTAGGGCCTCGTTCCCGATCCTCGGAGATTTACCAATCCCCCACCACTCGGGCCTATCGGGAATCCGTTGATCCTGATCCGCAGCCACGGGTACCTCAATCCAGACCACCCAACGATGAATATCCTTCACCAGGGTACTCACCCATCGATCCTCGCCCTTCCAGGGCCCCACGCCCTCAACCAATCGAGAACCCCTCAAGAAGATCTCCAGATCCATCATGCCCATCAAGAGCTCAAGACCCGCAAACCCCCAGGGGCGACTACCCTAGAAGGTACCCATCCTCCGATCCAGAACCATCAAACACGTCGAGTCCAAGAATCCGATCTCAGTCATCCCCGGAAGATTCCACGCGTCAACCCAGGTCTCCTCATACGCAGCACCCATTGACTGGGGCAAACCAACCAACCGAGCGACCACAATGGCGGCAGAGTCGCTATGATCCCCCCGAGCCACTCAACTCTGGCAACCCTCGTGAAGGTTCCCGACCCATACAACCCCAATCATTGAGTCCACAGCAACACCTGGAGTTTGAACCCTTTGATGAGGATTTTGGTACCCGGCGACGCCCCCGCGAAGGTCGATCATCAACGCGCCCATCCCAGACAACTCGAAGCCCCCAGCCGAGTTCATACCGTCCATCATCTTCGCGTCCACAGCCATCCACGACCACATCAAACCCTCGTACCCAAAACTTAGGGAAGAAATCCATCCCGAAACGTGCAGTGGTCAAGCGTCGCAAGCGGACTCCTGTCATCATCATTTCTGTCTGTTTGGGGTCGCTCATCGTTGCCCTGGGCCTCGGATTCCTCATGGATTATCTCTACTCTGAACGTGTACTGCCTGGAGTCACACTCGGTGGTACAGACATCTCAGGAATGCCTCTCGACGAAGTTGATGCCTTCCTTATAAAAACTGCCGCAGCCATGAACCTCAATCTCAGTGTTGCTGGTGAAACTCGCCAAGCCTCAGCCGCCGACCTCGGGATCACTATCAACGAGAGTGTGGTGCAGGCTGATGTTGAGAATGCGGTCAACCAACTCTTGTGGATCTACCGTTTCAATCGCCCCACGAGTATCCCTCTTGATCTGAATATCGACCGTCACCAATTCAATTCCTGGTTAGCCGAGAATTATCCCGACAGTTTCGAGTCCCCCATTAATGCTGGGCTGACTTATAACGCCGAAACCCATCTTTATGATCTCACTGAATCAGCTTTGGGAACAGGCATTGCCCAAGAGGAGCTAGCCTTCATCCAAGAGACATTGTCCACCACTGACGAGGATCCAACGTTCACGATTGTCCCAACTGTTGCTGAACCCTTGGTCAGTGATGAACAAGCAGCTGATGCCCAAGCCTGGGCTAATCAGCGCCTTGCGACTCAATGCTCATTCACCCGCGGTGAGGAGACGATCTACACTCTGACTCCGTGGGATATAGCTTCCCTTACGATCCTGTCCCTGAACTCAGATGTGGGTTTGGCACCTGGATACAATATCGATCAGATCACTGAGTTCGTCCAGGAGTACCTCGTTGATGCGGTCGATCTAAAGCCTGAAGCTCGCGTGGTTACAGTGGATCAAAGCGGGAATGTGCTACGCGTGGTCTCCGAGGGAGCACCTGGTAGGACGCTCACCAATTCTGAGACCCTTCCCGAACAGATTCTTTACTGCTTGACTGAGGCCACGAACACTGCGAGTGAGTTGACCTTCGATGAGGTTCCTTTCACAGTCGAGGAGACCCTTCAAACCATTCCAGCACCACCCCAGGGCTCAGCCTCCAGCCATTGGGCTGATGTGAATCTCACCACCCAAACGGTTACCCTCATGAATGGCAGTACTCCTTCCGCCTCCTTTGTTATGAGTTCGGGCGCCCCAGGAACAGAGACTCCCACGGGTACCTTCCGGGTCTATGCGAAAACCAGGATCCAAACTGTACGAGGGTGTGCAGGTGGTGAATGCTACTCCTTCCCCAATGTACGATGGCTCACATGGTTCAAGGGAGACTATGGTTTCCATACCGCGTACTGGCATGAAAACTTTGGAACCCCCGTATCCCATGGTTGCCTCAACCTGCGTGAAGCTGATGCCAAATCAGTCTTTGATTGGTTGTCCAATGGCAACCATGTCCTTATCCACAACTAGAGATTGGTTTAGATGAGACCATCAACAATCGTGGCCTCGATTCTCGGACTTCTGGGAGTAGGTGCTGCTGGATGTCTGGCATACGGAGTCTTCGTGGAGGTTAATGCCTTCACCCTTCGCCGTGTACGTGTTCCTGTACTTCCGCCGGATCATGAACCGGTCACCATACTTCACATCTCTGATCTGCATCTTCTGGCTTCCCAAACCAAGAAGGTGGCCTGGGTACGCGGTCTAGCTGAGCTTCATCCAGACTTCGTCATCAACACCGGTGACAACATGGCCGAGCCTGATGCCCTATTGGCCTTGGCCCGCGCACTGACACCCTTATCCGATGTTCCGGGGATCTATGTACTCGGGTCGAATGATTTCCATGGTGCTCGTCCCATCAACCCCCTGAGCTATTTGGCTGGCTCCTCTGCGCCCTATCTTCACCCTGCGAATAGGGTTGAACCGACAAGGGAACCCAACCGATGGGTTGAGTCTCTGTTTGCGGTACCTTCCTCTCCCGAACCACGGGTACCCATTCCCACTGATGCTATTGAAGACTTGTTTGACAGTGCGGGTTGGGCCAACGCTGAGGGGTCAGGTTTGCGCTACACCATTAGGGACACGACGATTGAGTTCCGCGGCTGTTCTGATGCCCACATGGGCCACGATAACTATCCAGATGTGATGGGCGACTGTAATGCCGACCTGCTGATTGGTGTCACCCATTCCCCTTATCAGAAGGTCCTCAACCATATGGTCGAGGATGGAGCCGAGCTCATTTTCGCAGGGCACACCCACGGTGGGCAGGTCTGTCTTCCTGGAGGTCATGCCTTAACGACGAACTGTGATCTTCCTCGTGGGAAGGCAAAAGGGTTGTCCACCCATCGCCATGGTGACGGTGAAACCTATCTTCATGTTTCTGGAGGGCTGGGTACCTCACCCAAGGCTCCCTACCGCTTCTGCTGCCCTCCTGAGGCTACGCTGCTAAGGCTCGTACCGAAAGCCTAGGGTTCCTAGCTGAGGAGGGTACGGTCGGACAGACTCCCCTTTTCACGGCTGAACAATTCCAGCAGATCTGTGATCGCGGCATTCGCCTTTTCTTCAGCATTCAAGGTGTGTACGATGCGACCTTCATGCATCATCAGAAGTCGGTTACCCATTCTTAATGCATGATCCATATTGTGGGTAACCATGAGCGCAGTCAAGCCCTGTTCGCCCACCTTCTGAGCTGTGAGCTTGAGTACCAACTCTGCACGCTCAGGATCAAGGGCGGCAGTATGTTCATCAAGCAGGAGCAAACGTGGGTGTGTGAAGGAAGCCATCAGCAAGCTCAATGCCTGACGTTGACCACCTGAAAGGAGGCCCACGCGATGCTTCATACGGTTTTCTAGCCCCTGTTCTAGGGTGGCCAGATGTGTACGGAAATCTTCACGTCGCGCCTTGGTAAGTCCTCGCGCCAACGTGTGACGCTTGCCCCTATTCAGAGCCACAGCCAGGTTTTCCTCAATCGACAGGTGGGGGGCTGTACCTGCTGAAGGATCCTGGAAGACGCGTGCAATTCCGGAAGCTCGGCGGTATTCGCTGTGCTTGGTGACATCCTTGCCATCAATGACAACCGAGCCTTCGTCAACAGAGAGGGTACCGCTGATGATGTTCAACAGGGTCGACTTCCCAGCACCATTGGACCCGATGATGGTGACGAAATCGCCCTCATCAAGGTGGAGTGAAACATTGTTCAGGGCAACACGCTCGTTGGCTGTTCCCGGATAGAAAGTCTTGGAGACGCCAGTTATTCTCAGCATTACTGGGCCCTCTCAGTCTGCTCGGTTGGGGTCGCGTGACCTGGTTTACGTGAAACCGACTGGTGTGCCCCATCAACCTCCGCAAAGGGAGAGAACTGGTTCGGCACGCTCGCCATAGGTTCGGGAGTATCCTCCTTGGGGCGCCACGGCGATAACTTCGTAACCAAAGCTTGAGCACCCTTCCATTGGGAGAGAACCAAGGCTATAACCACCAATGTGGCTGAGAAGAACTTCATATCAGAGGCGTCCAGGAAGGGTGAACGCAAGGCCCAGTAGATCGCCAACCGGTAAAGCACAGCACCGACGACAACGCCTATGGTCATGAGCCAGACGTAGCGTGTACCGAAGATGGCGTTTCCTAGGATGACTGAAGCCAAGCCTACGAGGATGAGGCCTGTACCATCTCCCACAGCTGCATTACCGTTGTATTGGGCCCACATTGCGCCTGCCATGCCAACGAGACCGTTGGAGACCATGAGTGTAACGATCTTGGTGTAGTCGGTACTAATGCCCATAGCTGAGGCCATCGCAGGGTTATCTCCTGTGGCCATGATAGCCAGACCGAACTTCGTAGACAGGAACCAATTCACAATCAGCAAGACGACAATAACTATCACACCAATGAACAGGATGGAGGTCGCTGATCCTCTCAATCCGGCTTTGATCAACCATGTGAAGATATGTTCTTTGTTGAGGAGGGCCACTGTACTCGGGCGCCTTCCATCAGAGCCCGCCATCCACAGTATTCGTGTGTTCACAGTGTAAAGCGCGAGCATCACGAGAATGGAACTCAGGAGTGGATCAATATGGGCCTTGGTATGCAAAAAGCCGGTTACTAAACCGGCGAGGGCTCCAGCAATGAGCCCAGCAAGGGTGGCCACCACTGGTGATCCGCCATTAAAGATAATGACGGCAGCGGTGGCCGTACCCGTTGCGAAAGAGCCATCTACTGTTAGGTCTGCAAAGTTCAAGATCCTGAAAGTGAGGAAAACACCTAAGGCAAGTAATGCCGTTATTAAACCTTGATCAATGGCACCCAACATGGGTAGTAGCCTACACTCTTGGTCAGAAGGTGGTCTTCGCCTCCGCGATGAGAGCATCGGGGAGAGTTATCCCAAAGGACTCGGCAGCGGCCTTGCTGATTGACAAGTCGGTGCTCACTGGAGCCTCAGGTGCGAAATCAGCGACAGTCTTGCCATCACGGAGGATGCCGACAGCCATTTCACCAGTGCGACGACCGAGGTCATGATAATTGAGACCACGAGTTGCGACTGTACCAGCTTCAACAGTGGAAGAATCTGCACAGAACACAGGGATCTTGTTCTCTTGCCCGAAAGCGATCACTGAAGCGATGGCAGCAACAACGGTATTGTCTGTTGGGATGAGGATAGCGTCAACATCAGCCA
This sequence comes from Propionibacteriaceae bacterium, assembly GCA_031256725.1. Taxonomy (GTDB): domain Bacteria; phylum Actinomycetota; class Actinomycetes; order Propionibacteriales; family Propionibacteriaceae; genus WQYJ01. The sequence continues at coordinate 15,262 of JAIRQE010000026.1, read as the reverse complement.
GCGCGGACAGACCAACAGAAACTTCAGAGGCAGCAGTGATACCCTGCTCCTTGATGGTGATGCCGAGTTCGGCAGCTTCCTTCTTGTAGTCCTCTACCTGAGACAGGGAGTTGGACTCAGATGAGGTGTAGAGAACACCGATAGTCTTCACATCAGGCATAATCTCCTGAATGAGATGAACAGGCAAAGCTCCTGGATTCTTATCCGAGGTACCAGTCATGTTGGGTGCTGCCGCGTCCCATGAGGGAACAAGCCCATCAGCAACCGGATCAGTCACAGCAGTGAAGAGGATCGGACGGGTCTGCTCTGCGCTCGCCATAGCCACTGCGACAGGAGTCGAGATCGCAAGGAAGAGATCAATATCAGCGTTACCAGCAAGCACGGTTGCAATAGTTGGAGCGTTGGCAGGATCACCTTGAGCATTTTCGAATTGAATCTTGTAGTCAACACCCTCCTCAGCGAGGACTTCTTCAAATCCAGCCTGAGCAGCTTCAAGAGCTGGGTGGGCGACGATAACGGCAACACCGATGTTAAAGGTTTCAGTTGCAGCCGGGTCTTCTTTTTCGGCAGGGGTACCGCAGGCCGACAGGCCCAGGCTAAGAGCTGCCATTGTCGCGAGAGCGGGCAGCAGGCGGCGTAATTTCATTGCGTCTCCTTGGTTGGTTGTACACGGGCGCGCCTCGCGCCCAACCTCATGATTCTATCGCGTCAACCAGTACTGTTGCTCACAATCCGAACGTATTCAGGTCACAATTCAGACACAAACGGGCTCCTCTCAGATTAAGTGGGGGTGGGCGCCCAAGATATAGTCAGAATTCTAAAGAGTAAGTGCATACCAAGCTGTCGCGGTTACAAGACCCAGTGATGCCACGAAACAGGCAAACCGCGCCCAACCTTTTATCCGATAATTATTCAGTTCGATAGAGTTACCCCCAAATACAACTATAAGTGATATAGTGTATAATGAGTCGTAGTATGCCTTCCATTCCAGTTGCTTCGAGCCTTACACTCTGGGCAGCAGCAAATCCAAACACGATGGACAAAGGAACAATGCGCATTACCAAGTAACCCACTATTCGAAAAGTCTGACCCTGATGCTCCTCTGAGCTTATATCATCCGTTTCTTTCATTTAAAATCCTTAAGAGTAAACGACACTTTTCTAGCGAGCGGTATATCGATGAACACCTTGCTCGAAATCACCACTACCCTCAACTTCCATGGTCGCCCTATACGTGATGGGGAGACGCGTACCAACGACCTGGTGCACCTCCACCAGACCGTTGTCTGGGCAGGCAGTGATTGCCACACGAAGCATGTTTCTCTGGTGGATCATATCAACCTCTATCATCCCAGCCAATATTGACACAATCCCTGCTGCAACCTTCCCAGGTAGAGTAAATCGAACGGCAATTTCAGCGGCCGTATCAACAAGACCAGCCTCTGCTATTATCCTAACGACCGCATCCCACTCTTCCTCGGATGATTTCTCAATCCACAATAGCTCCTAGCAAAAAGGGCGCGTCTCTACTAAATAACTATCATTACTAATGAGTCATGAGATACCATATCGTCAGAGACAGAACTATCATCAACCCCACAAAACAACCAACGGCATACTGACCTCGTATTCGACGCAATGGAAAGTCGTAGACGATGTACACAAGCAACATGGCTAGGGCCACATGAACCCCAATATAAGGAAAGTATCTAATTTTCTCTCCTGCCTCCGGCTGAATTAACACAATGCCACAACCCATGAGGCAACCTACTGGCAATAAGAATGATATGAAGTAACCAAGTGCCCTTCGCATCTTCACTATCCGCCCATCAGTTATAGGTGGCTGGTCATGCTCGACTATCTTGGACACCTCAATCTCAGGATTCAAGTTTTCCCTGCTTTTCATATCATTAAAGGGTAAAGACAACCTTCCCACTTACTGTAATCCATCAGAACCCATTTTACGTCATACTATGATAGAATATCATATATCCCGGGCTTGAATACTCCTAGGCTGACTACATCAACACCGTAGCTATAGTAGACCGCATGCGACGCATTAGTAAATGAGTCATCTATAATAAGGAAGCCGCTACTTCGGATGCTTTATAAGCTAGGAAATCATAAAGATACGACAATTCCCATTCCACTTCTCGAATTAGAACTCGAAGCATACGATCTGCGAATTCCCAATCACGTCTTCACTGAAGCCAGACAATACCATATTGTTAGCCCTTGGGTAATCATTGCTCCTACAATGCAGGCAACCGCAAACCAACCCCGTATATTGTGAGTGCGTAATTCGTATATAGTGTGGACAATCAACAAAGAAACGCATAGGCCCACGCCAAGCGCCAACATTCCGCCTTCATGATTTGCGTTCGACTGCGCCGTGACAAGGGAATACCCAATCAAGCATGACATTGGAATTAGATATAATACAAAAAAGTGAGATGTTTCTTTCGCTCTTTTCTTCGAATCAATGCCGAATTCACTATTCTCCATTGCTGTCCTTCTATCAAATCTCCAATTTTCCCACTATGAGCCTATATGATATACCCCTTGTTCAAAGGATCCTCCCGGCGCAGCATTGATATCGGTTGCTCTGTAATAGTCAACATAGCGATCTGTATATATTATCCCATTACGATTTGTGATGATGACCATAGAATCAACCACTAGGAAACCACTTGAAGAACTATAATATGCATCAATGAGATCATTCTGTTGAGCCGTATAGTCCAAATACGCTGATGCATTAATAGCAGCTACTGTCAGACCTGCCGCGAAAGATGATACCATCAAGCCCGTGCAGATAGCTGCCACTGCAGCTGCCCTACCCTCTGTAGTTATTATGGCTAAAACTGCTTCTGGATTATCCACCTTCATCATACCTTGAAAGAAGTTATCAGCTGCTTCTTCTGGCACTGTGGGATCTTCTGGCAAGTACATCACAACACGTAAAGTGTTTAACGACTGAAATCGTCATAGTACCACCCACGGCTTTCCACTTCGCATACAGAGTTACATTCTTCGAGGTGCATGTATACGTTCCTCGGCATGTCAGACCAAGCCCCCACCCACCGTTTTCCGACAGTCTCACTCCGCAGGTTCAGGAGTTTCCGATGCCTTGATGACATCATAGTTTGGATGAGCCAGCCACATGCTCACGAGACTTCCGAGCCTCAGCAACCGCAACCAAGCTCAAACGCTTGGCCAGAAATACCAAACTGTCAATAACCAAACGACTGTTCCAGCAACAGAACATACAATAAGATACCATCCTCGTATTCCTTGAGAACGGAACCCAAGTATTAGGGCAACTATCATCATAGCCGAAGCCACGCGAACGCCAATATACGGTACAGTTTCCATTCTTTCGAAATTACTTTCTAGCATTACCCCCGAATAACCCAACAAGACTACCAATGGCAACACGAACAGGGCAAAGTATCTTACTGATTTCAACGCATCTACCCCAAGTTTTCGAGAATTCTGTTCCTTATTTTCCGGCAATGAGACACCTCCGCCAAGTATTAGCTCCGACGAGCATTCAATTCACTATGTTGCTGGCAACCTACCTGACTTTGCATTTGCCACAGAGACTACTGAATCCGCTGAGTGTTCGAGAGTTGATTATACCGATTCACGAAGCCCCGATATTCAACACACCCAACCACTATTCCTTCCCCCCTCTAGCCTGTCAGTTTATAGACGCCCTGCTCAAATCCTAAAGGCTCAGCACATACCACATTGTTCCACATATAATAAGTAGTGACACTATGATGCAGAGTATTTTCTGCCACCCGCGAATTCCATGTTGTGATAAATGAATCATAGTATAAGTGAATACCAGAATGGCAGCTAGGCGGATACCATAGGTCAAAAAACCATCGTTTTTCGCAACCGCAGTTTTCTCCAGAATGCCACCACAAAACCCCAGCATGCAAGACAAAGGCACTACGAGTACTGCGATATGAGTGATTTTCCGTTGTAGGTTATTTGACATTTGGTCAACCGATGAATCTTCCTTAATCGTCATAGTCCCATCCTTTCACACATGAACTACTGGGGGGCCTCCGTATACCTCAGCGACTGGAAGAACAGAGAAACGACGCTTCATGACAACCCCCTCCTTGGGTAGATATAGGTATCATCCCACAAAACTAGATAATCTTGTCAAGAGTTTTCTCATATTTCAAGACACTTTTTTTTGGTCCCACGAATCTACGCTCAAGAAATATAAATCCGCCTCCTACAGACCCATCGGGAGTAGTATCTTGTTGGCATATCATTCTCTTCACCCTCCAAGCAAGATGATGAGGTTTGCACCTTTGGAGTTACTGGATAGTGGCGGAGTCTTTTGAATTGGGCGGTGGACGGATCACCAGATACATCGCCACAAGGATCGCAATCGCACCTACGGCGAAGAGCCAATTGGGTCTCTCACCACCGAGAAGAATCGCAAAGAAGGTAGCCCACAAAGGTTCAGAACACATGATGACTGCGGCCTTGGATGCCTCCATGTGTCCTTGGGCCCAGGTCTGGATCAGCAGGGTCAGGGCCCCACAGATCACCGCTAGGTAGATCATCCAAGCCCAATCAACTCCAGTGGAGGGTAGGGTGATCCCACCCGGAGCAGCAAAGATGAAGAAGATGGCTGTCATCGAAACAGATTGGCCTACCGTCAGAGCACCCGCCTCTTCGGGGGTGGACCACTGCCCCATGATCACGATGTGGAGGGCGTACATCACAGCACATCCGATAGTGAGGGCCTCCCCGTACCCTATGAAGGTCTCGGAATCGGGGCGGATCGTGAGCGCTGCGAGCCCAAGTGTCGCTAAGCCGACTGCTACCCACACCCAGCGATGTACTCGAAACCGGAAGACGATGAGCCCCAAAACGGGGGTGAAGACCACGTACAACCCTGTGACGAATCCGGAGATCGATGCGGCGGTGTGAGCGAGTCCAGCGGTTTGGAGGAGTTGTGCTGCAGCCCACAGTCCCCCAAGGATCAGCCCGCGAATGAGGGTACGGCTGCTCATCTTCAAGGATCGATGGAAGACGATCACGAGTACCACAGTCGAGATGAGGAATCGTACTGCCAAGAAATCGCTCACGGGAAGATGGAGCAGAATCCGCTTGATGGAGAAGAAGGTCGACCCCCATAGGATCGCCATGATCATCAAAGACCATGGTGCTAGACGACGCCCCCGCGAGAGCGCCGGTGGATTCCCAGCACGAGTATCAGGCACTCTTTGCCCTCGAACGGGTACGAGCACGCTTGTTCGCGTCGAGTTCAACCTTGCGCAGTCGGATTTCCGAGGGGGTGATCTCCACGCACTCATCCTCGCGACAGAACTCTAGAGCGGCCTCCAGACTCAGGATTCGAGCGGGCACCAACCTCTCCAGTTCATCGCCAGTGGAGGAACGGATATTGGTAAGCTTCTTTTCCTTGGTGGGGTTGACATCCATGTCTTCTTGGCGGGGATTCTCGCCAACGATCATGCCTTCGTACACCTCCATGCCAGGGGAGATGAACAGGGAGCCGCGTTCTTGGAGGTTGAATAGAGCATAGGAGGTTACAGTCCCGGAACGGTCGGCCACCAGGGAGCCGGTTGGGCGTAGACGCATGTCACCGGCCCACGGCTCGTAGCCTTCGAAGACGTGGTTCATGATGCCCGTACCCCTGGTTTCGGTGAGGAATTCAGTACGGAAACCGATGAGTCCACGCGCGGGGACGATGTACTCGATGCGTACCCAACCTGTACCGTGGTTGACCATCTGTTCGAGGCGTCCCTTGCGTAGACCCAGGAGTTGGGTGACGGCGCCGACGTACTCTTCGGGGGCATCAATGGTGAGTCTTTCAGTTGGTTCGTGGAGTTTCCCGTCGATGGTTTTGGTGACCACCTGGGGTTTGCCGACAGTGAGCTCGAAGGATTCACGCCTCATGATCTCGACGAGGATGGCAAGTTGGAGTTCGCCCCGGCCCTGTACCTCCCAAGCATCGGGGCGTTCAGTGGGGAGCACGCGAATGGAAACATTGCCCACCAACTCTTGATCCAGGCGGGCCTTGACGAGTCGGGCCGTCAGATTCTTGCCGGAACGACCAGACAAGGGAGAGGTGTTGATCCCGACAGTCACCGAGATCGAGGGCTCATCGACATGGATCAGCGGAAGCGGTAGAGGGTTATCGGGATCGGAGAGAGTTTCACCGATGTTGATCTCGGGGATTCCCGCGATAGCCACGATGTCACCAGGTCCTGCGGATTCGGCTGGTACACGATCAAGGGCTTCCGTACGCAACAACTCTGAAAGTTTCACATTCACCACAGAGCCATCGCGCTTACACCACGCCACCATCTGACCCTTGGTGAGGGTACCATTCACCACTCGGCACAAGGCCAAACGCCCCAGATAGGGGGATGCATCCAGGTTAGTGACATGGGCTTGAAGACAGTGGCCCTCCTCATAGGAGGGAGCGGGAATGTGAGTGAAGATTGTCTCAAACAGGGGGCGCAGATTCTCGGAATCAGGCATCGTGGCATCTGCTGGTTGGTTCAAGGATGCGCGACCCGCCTTAGCCGCACAGTACACGATAGGGAAATCGAGTTTATCGGCCTCATCATCATCCAGGAGATCCATGAACAGGGCATAGGTCTCATCCACGACCTCGGCAATTCGGGCATCCGCACGGTCAACCTTGTTGACAACCAGTACAATCGGCAGATGTTTGGCGAGGGCCTTACGCAGGACGAATCTCGTCTGAGGCAGCGGCCCTTCACTAGCATCGACGAGCAGGAGTACCCCGTCAACCATCTCTAAACCACGTTCAACTTCACCACCGAAGTCAGCGTGACCAGGGGTATCAATGATGTTGATGAGGATCGGATTTCCCTCAGCATCATGGGAGGCCACAGAGGTGTTCTTAGCGAGGATCGTGATCCCCTTCTCACGCTCCAGATCCATGGAATCCATGACCCGGGTTTCCACTTCCTGGTTGGCGCGGAAGGCACCTGATTGCCACAGCATCGCATCCACAAGAGTGGTCTTTCCGTGGTCGACGTGTGCAATGATGGCGACATTTCGCAGATCAGGTCGTGTTGGCATGAGCTCGCTTTCGATGGATGAACCCTATGAGTGTACCTGTATTAGCGGTTTGAGGTAGAACTATGTATGCAATCGCTAGGATTGGGCCATCGACCTGTGAGGGAGTCGCCGTGGACCTTAGACTCATTTTATTGATAGTCCTTGGTGTTGTTTCGGTCATCTATCTGGTCAGTATTGGGTTCAAGGAAACCCTTTTTCAGTACATCCTCAGGGGGTGTTTGATGCCACTCGTTGTGGGAATCTATTGCGCGAGTACGGCAACTATTCTTGTTCTCGTTATATGCGCCCTAGTGTTCGCCTGGATTGGGGACATCCTGCTCATCGACCTTGAACCTATGCTTCGTTTCCAACTGGGAATTGCGAGTTTCCTGATCTGCCACGTGTGCTACATCATTGCCATGTGGGAGTTTGCTGTGCCTATGAGTCTTCTTGGGTTGGCCGTGAGTCTTGTCGTGGGTACCACCTACAGTCTCATCGTCTATCGGGCCATTCGTCCCACTGGGGACATGAAACTCCCCATTGCCATCTATGAGGCAATCCTTATCCTCATGGCCGTCTTTGCTTGTCAGGTACTCCTAGCCCAACGATCCTTCGGCGGAATTGCCATCTTTGCAGGTGCCATCTTGTTTATCGTCTCCGACACCTTGCTTTCTTTGCGTACCTTCAGAGGAACAAGGGTCTACTTCCTCGTCATGTTGACCTATATTGTCGCCCAGGTACTCATTATCTGGGGTTTCTCGATTGTGTAGAAACCTTGATTAGCCGTAGATCATTCCAACAAGAATCGGCCACAGTACGAGGGCTAAAACTCCAACAGCCAAAGTAATGAGTGTTCCCGTTGTGAGATCCTTGGGAATCCTGTTGCCACGACCCTTGATACCGACCGCAAGCGCTGCACAGAGGATCGACATAACCCCGCAAGAATGAATCACCACCAGATAGGTCTCAGGACTGATGGCATACCTCAAACGAACAGAGTCAACCAGAGTACACGCTATGGCAAAGAGCGTCCCGGATAGATAAAGCCCTGCCACATAGACAACCCACAACCACACAGCCACATTGATGATACCCAAGACTGTTCGTATCCACGCGATATGGACTGACGCGCTTGAAAGATGGATCAACCAGGCAAGAACCGTCGCCGTACATGTGGCTAGTACCAAGCCTATGAGAGGAATCTCCAGACCCGAGGACCCCAGCCCAGGATAGACCCCCAGGAATTGGTACGGAGAAAAGGGCAGGAACCATTTCTTTACTCCAAGCACAACAATGAGGACAAGGATTTGTACCCCACTCAAAACAGCAAGACCACCAAGATTGGTCGTACGCACATTACTCTCGTCAAACATAATCTCCTCCATTCAAAGTAGAATCTGGATTCATTGTGGGCCACCGTTATCGATGAAGATCCGGAGGTACTTGCGAACCAGGATCAGGTTCTACCTCCCTGGCTTGGGGAAAGTGGGCTTGGTGAATCGCTGACTCCCACCTGTACCGGAACAGGAGTATCATCTGGAATCTCTTGGGCCAACTCTTTGTCAAAGTACTTGGCAGTGTAGTTGTAGAGGGCGGAGATCCCGAAGCAGATGGCAGCACCTCCAAGGAGGGCAATCACGCGCATGATCGAGGTGACAGAACCAATGTCGAGGGTGACCATCTTCAGTACGCAGATGATGACAACGACCAGGCCGTACAACCTCAAAGTCTTGACCCGAGACCACAGGCCTAGCCCCACGATGATCAGGGATACCACCATGCAGGTCAACGAGACGGGGAATCCCCAGTATGAGCTCACTGCGGGAAGGAACCAGGGCAGGCAGATCCCGACAGCTGCAAAATTGAAGCCAATCCCCGACAACAGTTCAACATTTGTATCAACTTCCTTATGGGTACGCAGGGCGGCTGAGGTCTTCCGAGCAGCTAGGCGTGCCCTGTCTAGGAAGATGGCGATAAGGATGATGGCCGCAGCACTGAGAAGAATGATATCGATGTTGCTGGAGGTTAGATCACATTCTGGGCACACCTTCCGTAGGCTAAGGTTGCTCCCAACCTGGTAGAGGCCAAAGGCTGTCAAGATGGCTAGGGTCAATTCGCTGATGCGGTAGAAGAGTTGGTGTCCGGGCTTGCCAAAGAAGTGCAGGGCAGCGAGCATGGCTGCGACGACGATCATGAACAGTCCACCGCCATAACCAATGTCTGCTGTGATCGTAATAGACATCAGTGAGACTGTGGCACCCAGGAAACGCATCACAATGAAGTCAGATCTGTGTTTGTGGGCAGCCGCATCACTGACCTGCTTCGTGGACAGATAGCTCAAGCCCACAGATAGGATCAGATAGCCCACAGAGGCCCAGAGCGTCCACGACTCACTCAACTTCCCATAGCCTCTTAGTACCATGAAGACTGTGTCTATCGCCAAGAAGACCCGACCAGCCCAGGTATATCCCTCAGACTTGAATCCGCGCGCGAGAAGGATAAAAACTCCAGCTGGGATGATGAACCACAGGATCTCTGGAGAGTACTGAGCCCCATTCCATATACTGAATTGGGTATAACGTGTCGCCATGAGGACCCCCATGAGGATCGCCAAGGAGGCGATGGCGGAATAGTCAAAGGACTTCCTCATCGAGAGCTTCGATCCCATCATGGACACAACAAACGTGACTCCAACAACTATCGCCAACCCCACAATGTAGGCTAACGGAAGCTCACCAGAGTTGCTCCAGATATCCGCATCCATGTGAGCAATCGCCAACGAGTTGATGACCCTGATGACTCCCGCAACAAGGATTCCAGCCCACATGAGGATATTCGCGCTTGTCAGAACCACGGTCAGAGTTTCATCCTTCACACGAGCACAGGAAACGAAGATGAAGTACGCCAGGGCTGTACCTCCGAGGAACTGGATAAAGAAGGTGGTCACAATGAGTCCCTCAGGGAACATCGACTGAATCTCAGTTCCAGGCATCAACCGGATAGACATCGTGATCAGAGAAATCAGGATCATTCCTTGGGATGCGAATAGCCCGAAACGGTAGGTCTTCTTCACCCAGAAGATATTGCCAAGAATTATCGCGAGAGTGGCGATGATTTGATAGACAACAACCAATATGAGTTGGTCATCACTGACCTGCCCGATGTACGCCAAAGCGATTGATCCCATCATTCCCGCATGAGCCAAGATCGAGATGAGAAGGGAATTCGTATGCTTGGCGAGCCACATACTTGCGATGATCCACACTGCGAGTAGAGCAAAGGCAGTGATGTCGTTGATCGCATGGAAATAGAGATGGGTGACGAGGATGGAAATGAAGACCCCACCCACACCTGTACCAATAAGTGCCCTGGTGAGTACAGATGAACTCTTCTTGTTGAGGAAGTATCCCAGTTCACCAATCGCCCCACTGATCACAAACATCAGCGCAATCCGTACTAAATCTGACATGTACGGGACGACGAGAATCCCCAGAAAGATCAGACCGATGAGACCCAGTACCGAGGCAACCAGAGGCAAGATATTGCGGCCCATAAAGTTCTCGTTCATCACGAAACCTTGACGAGGTGACGGCGTTGGCATTGGGGGGAGAGTCATGGTTTGAGAACGCTGAACAGGGGCCCCGACCTGGGGATCTGGCGCTACATAGGCAGGAAGAACCTTCCGCTCCTGATCCTGTACCGTCTGAGCGGCTGGGGGTACAGGAGTCTGCACCGAAACTGGTATCTGCGATACTGGGGACTGTGGTACTGGTGTCTGTGGTACTGGAGGTGCCGGAGGTTGGGAGGCCGGGGGCTGCACCATTGGCATCGGATATGGTACCAGCTGCTGCGGTGCAGGATATGGTACAGGTGTGGGTTGATGCCCGTGAAGACGGGTATCCATACGGCGCAACTCACGGTGCAACTGTTGTACCTCGTTGCGCAGCCCACTTAACTGTACTAGTACAACGATCACAAGAATTATGCTCACAATGGGGATGAGGTATTCCATTACTACTCCTTTGGTTGCCCATGGAAGAGGGGTACAAGATCATCAATATCGAAGGAGGCCGCAACCTTGGTCCGGTCATGGGTGAGCAATCGATAATGCTGGGAGATAAGGTTCTGCTCGATAATGAATTGTCCGTTGTCAGCGATGGTTTCCCACCAGGGATTTCCCCCAGATTCCCGCTGAGGAATTTGATCGGTACGTGCTAAAGCCGGGATCATCTCGCTTGGATGCCCACCAAAGGCGGATGCTATGACCTCCGAACTGGGGAACACTGCGCACAGAGCCACTGATCCAGTCCATCCAAGGGTCCTGCGACCCTTTTCAATATCGACGAGAGTCTTCTTTGAAATCCCCAGAGCGTATGCCATCTCTTCTTGAGTCAGATCGGCCTCCACGCGGACAAGGCGTAGCTTCACATCACATGTTGCGATGAACTCTGCCCTCTTGTCTGGCATGTGTACCCCTTCCCAGATAGTGTAATTTTACACTTTTTGAGTGAAGTGTCAAAGTAGCCTCCGAGGCGCACATTGGCGCCCCTGTGCGTCATATTGGTTTCATGTTGCCTGTTGTGCCACACTATGAGCGAACCCATACCAGAACACTCCACCAGGTGTTGAGAAAACCTCGTCATCACGCCATGAGAACCATCGGGATACCCAATCTCATTAATATATCCATCACAGGTGTAGGTGTATGTGACAGCTCGTCCACTTGCCTGGGTGACACGTGTCAGTCTTCCTAATTCATCATATTCATAGGTTGATTCCCCTGTGTGGTCTTCCATCACAACCCGACGACCCAGTTTCTAAAGTTTCTTTAATCATCGTAGTCCTGTAGGTGGATCGTTGTTTGGTGGATCATTGTCACCACCGCCTGTCGAGTCTAACCCGAATAAGGATTCAAGGAACTCTTCGATTTCTTCATCGGTTAACCCAAGCTCTTCTCTCAATTCGCCAATGAGTTTTGTCGGCTAAATAGCAAAATAAATAATATATCTGATAAGGATTATTGTCGGACGATTCAAGGCATCATTACTTATCGGAATGCATTAGATTGCTTCTCATTCAGGTATTCGCACATGAGTTTTCCAAGCCCATCAATGAGTTCACGTTCACGACTCGGGAAGACTCTCGCCATGTGATCTGCTTCATATCCAGGAAGTAATTTGAGAACCAACCACGGCCATGCATAGCTACAGGATCGAAGTCCAAGTTTAGGTAGAAGCCAATCATGGAAGCCACGATTCAACTCAAGGTATTCACAGCACGAATCAATACCATTGATATAGTCAACAACCGCAAAGAACTCTTCCCGCATGACGAAAACACTAGGCGTTTCAAAAATGGTTTCAACCATAGAGAACACCTGATTCCTAGAGTGCCTATCAATATCTCCAGCCTTTTTTTCGTCTATATACTCACAGAGCAACGCTCCTAACCCAGCAATGAGTTCTCGCTCCTGACCAGGAATAACTCTTTTATCCTCCTCGTCAGATACGTGAAAGAGATCCAAAACCAGCCACGGCCATTCCCTATAACATGACTTAAGTCCGAGTTTAGGTACGAGCCAATTATTGAACCCTTCATTCAGGTCAAGGTAGCCGCAACATGAATCTATACCATGAAGAAAATCGACCACAGCAAAAAACTCCTCCCTCATCACTGCTGTTCGAATTCCACGAAAAATAAGTCTTACGAGATCAAACACTTCCTTCTCATGATCAGTCTTCATTTACACCCCTTTCCTTAAAACCCCCAATTTATGAAATCGTCATATTCAAACCATGACTTATACTCCTCATAGGAAACACCATTCGGACCAGTAGTTCCATCATAAACTCGCCTATTGGTCTTATCGACTACTACATAATGATTCCACCAATCACCATCAGGATTATGTTTAGATGGACCCAAGACTCGCAATTTGGATGTAATCTCTTTAATTTCTAATTCGGCACCCGTATCGTTGAGTTGGTTCTTCTCATTAAGACGCTTGTAAATCTCTTTAGCCACGTCTTCACAGTTTCCGTTTTCCTGTTTTGGCCACTCTTTGTCGTCATTTTCTGGGTCGGGTACTCCTATAGGTGGGGCTGGTGGTTTGTTTCCGCCTCCACCGGATCCGTTTCCGCCTTTTTGGCCGGGATGATTTTTGAGTTGTTCAAGGAGATCATTGAACTCTTTTTCGGTCATCTCCTTTTCTTCATTGATGATGTCTTCGAGTTCCTCAAGGACGTCATCAAGAGCCTCCAAATTAGCTATTAAATACGCTATGACGGAAACTACCAACACCCCATAAAATGCGATACTAGCATACTTTTTCCAAGGGCCAGGAGGAATAGAACGATACAAGTCCCTCCACCATTTAATAAACTTCCAGAACTCATCAAAGTCCGCCGGAACAGCAGCCGTATCCCAAGGAATGAACCCACCTTCACACCCCACACACGTGACCCCACTCGAGGGTGGTACAGGATTCTGATTCGTGAGATGATCCGCACTCCCGCAATGGATATCTTTCACATGGTGACTGAAATCTTCATATCGTTGTTGTGCAGTACGACTGGTGGATCTGTAGGTGTTTTGTGTTGTTTTTCCTGGGTCACGTGAGGGTGTATCCACAACCGGGAACATTCTTAGTTCCACCACAGTTTGAGCATCACGAGCATTCGACACCGCTGGCGGAGGAAACTCCGGAGGAATCAAACGACCACCCACCGACTTCTCCGACCCAGACGACGACGATCAGCCCTGGCCGAGCCATGTTAATGGCTGGACGCCCCATGCGGAGGATCAAGCATCCAATCGATTGATAAGTAGGGGAGAAGCTGAGGCCCTCGTTGATAGTCCTTCATCAAATCCCCAGTGGCAAGAAGGGAATAGAACATGGCTATTTACGGACGAGAGAATGGGTGTTGTTCTCAATGAGAATGGTTGGGTAGTGACAGTGTTTTGGAGATAGGTATTAGGCTTTGGGTATGGATGATTTTAAAGAGATGTCTTCCAGGAATAGCACAGATGGGTACACAATTCGTGTGCCTCGCGTTGGGCGCATGGGTCCTGAGACTCTCTGCGTGTGGCAAATGAACGGTAAGCCCGTGGTTGCTATTTCATATGAGAATGAGGTTCAACTCAGATGTGCATGGTCTGGTGAGTATGTGTCGGTGTTCGTGGGCGACCCAGAATATGATACCGCAGTAGGCGTCTTTCGGGATGATGGGTCACATATTCCGGGGTGGATTCTCAGGTCCGCGTGGTCCTCGTCGCTTGCACATGGGCAGCTTGGGGGTAAGCATGTTGTGGTTTCGGGGGGACATGATGGGTCAGTACGCTTATGGGATGTGGTAACAGGGCAGTGTCGTCGTGTCTTTGGGAATCATGGAGACTGGGTGAGATCGGTTGCGTATCGTGAAGGCGAGGGTCAGGTTGTCTCTGCTGGGCGTGATGGAAGTGTTCGTGTGTGGGATGTCACCTCAGGTGATGTGCTGAGATCGTGGGTTGTTCGGGGGGGTGTCAGGAAAGTGGAAGTGGCGCGATCGAATGAGTCATCCATAATCGTGAGTGGTGGTGGGGATGGTGTCGTGCGTTGGTGGGTTGACGATGAGATTGTGCAAAGTGGTTTCGTTAAAGTTGGACACATGAGAAGGATGTGTTTATATGAAAGCAACAAAAATCATTATGTGGTGACAAGTGGTTGGCATGGAAAATATTGTGTTTCTAATATTACTCTTGGTGTCATTGTTTCGCGTGGAGTGGTCAGTAGAGATGCTTTGATTAACGATATGGCTGTAGTCCATTCAGGAGGTGAGGTGATTGTTGCCATGGCTACAGATCAGAGGGAGGTTCAGTTGTGGAATGTCATTCATAATCGAGAACTACGGACGATATCTACCACAGAAGGAAGGGTTGGACGTCTTGCAGCAGTGGATGATGTTCTTGTAATCGGTCACGATAGTGGGATTACAGTACATCGTATTATCGTATAATGAGCGACTCGTGGCCTGCTTGTTGATGGATATGGTGAGGTGTGCATCAAACTTCCGAATGGTTATACAGCGAAATCTGGTCGATTGTCTGATGGTAGGACGTGGCGGATTGATGTGGAGAACCCGGCCCCTGGTCAGCGGGATGGGCAGATGCACTTCCAGACTCATATTAAGGGGGCG
>JAIRQE010000003.1 GCA_031256725.1 Propionibacteriaceae bacterium | reverse complement strand
ATGTGGCAATGGTACCTGGCCGTTTCAAGTGGGCGCGCTTTACGGAGAAACCGCAATGAACTATCCTCCTTGCGCATCCTCATCTGCGCCAGAAAGATCGAAGTCATCAAGGGTACGTGACTCAAGCCATCCATATGGCATAACAACCTTGGATCGAGGTGATCCCTGGCGACCACGAGGAGAGTTCAACTCATGGGCTGGAAATGGTTCATCTGCGGGAACCTGGGCGAGAAGGTCATCAAGCTGAGTCAAACTGGAAACCATCCCGAGCGCATAACGCAGTTCACCACCCAAAGAGAAGCCTTTAAAGTACCATGACATGTGTTTTCGCAGATCAGCCAACCCATGCCATTCTTCACCAAAATGGCCAATCAACAACTCGGCATGACGTCGTACCATCTGAACAACCTCAGTGGAGGTCGGCAGACTGGGTTCATTGGCGCCCTCAACCATGGCACGCGCAAGGTCACGGAAGAGCCAGGGTCGCCCTAGGGCTCCACGACCGATGCTGACGGCTGCACACCCGGTCTGTTCCATCATCGACAAGGCGTCAGTGGCCTCCCAAATATCACCGTTACCAATGATTGGAATCGAGACGGCTTGAACGAGTTCCGCGATGGCCTCCCAACGCGCCTTTCCAGAATAGGCTTGATCGACGGTTCGAGCATGAAGTTGGATTGCCGCAATCCCCGCATCCTCTGCAATACGCCCAGCATCGAACATGGTGATGCGATCATCATCAATCCCGATGCGGGTTTTGATCGTGACCGGAACTGAAAAGGGTTCTCCCGCCTGTACTGCTGCATTCAGGATCGCAGCAAAACGATCCAGCTTCCACGGGAGTACTCCCCCACCACCTTTTCTGGTGATCTTCGGTACAGGGCACCCAAAGTTGAGATCAATGTGCTTGACTCCGCGCTCCCCACAGGCGATCGTCACCGCCTTTCCTACAACGGCTGGGTCAACACCTGAGAGTTGTACCGAGAAAAAACCATCGTTGGTATCGGGAGCCATCATCGCAAAGGTTTTGGGGATTCTCTCGGTGATACCTCGAGCAGTAATCATCTCACATGTGAAAACCCCTGCAGGACGCAGGTTAGTGACAGACTCAGCCTGCTCACGGCACAACTGGCGATAGGCAGAGTTCGTCACCCCAGCCATCGGAGCCAGGAAAACCGGAATGGGAAGCTCAGTTCCCCCAAGCCTGAACGACAACTAGCACCCCGGGAGGTGGGCCGCCAGATAGGACTGCACCTGATCTAGGGCAACCCTTTCCTGGGTCATCGTATCGCGCTCTCGGATGGTGACAGCCTGGTCTTCGAGGGTTTCAAAGTCAACAGTCACACAGTACGGGGTACCAATCTCATCCTGGCGGCGATACCGACGACCGATGGCCTGGGTATCGTCGTAATCCACGTTCCAGTACTTGCGCAACTGGGCAGCCAGATCACGGGCCTTGGGCGAGAGATCCTCATGGCGGGACAGCGGTAGTACTGCTGCCTTCACAGGAGCGATCCTGTGGTCGAGACGAAGGACGGTACGAACATCAACCCCACCCTTGGTGTTGGGGGCCTCATCCTCGCTATAGGACTCCACGAGGAAGGCCATCAAAGAGCGGGTGAGACCAGCCGCAGGTTCGATGACATAGGGTACGTACCGCTCATTGGTGACCGGGTCACGATAGGACATGTCCTGACCGGAGTGTTCGGTGTGGGTGGTGAGATCGAAGTCTGTACGGTTGGCGATCCCCTCCAATTCACCCCATTCACCACCAGCGAAACCGAAGCGGTACTCAATGTCGACCGTGCGCTTTGAATAGTGAGAGAGCTTCTCTTTCGGATGCTCGTAGTGGCGCAGGTTATCGGGGTTGATGCCTAGACCGACGTACCATCTCGTGCGCTCATCAATCCAGTACTGATGCCATTCCTCATCCTCACCTGGTTTGACGAAGAACTCCATCTCCATCTGCTCGAATTCTCGGGTACGGAAGATGAAGTTTCCGGGAGTGATTTCGTTGCGGAAGGACTTCCCTGTTTGGCCGATGCCGAAGGGGGGCTTCATGCGTTGGGTCTGGACGACGTTGGAGAAGTTGACGAAGATACCTTGGGCGGTTTCTGGGCGAAGATAATGCAGCCCCGATTCGTCTTCAATGGGGCCAAGATAGGTCTTGAGCATCATGTTGAAGTCCTTGGGCTCAGTCCATTGGCCCTTGTTCCCACAGTTGGGGCATGGGATCTCGTCCAAGCCTGTGGGCTTGCGATTCTTGCGGAACTCGAACTCGTCTTCGAGAGTATCTGCGCGGAAACGCTTGTGACAGCTGAGACATTCCGTCAGTGGGTCGTTGAAGACACCAACATGACCTGAGGCCACCCAGACCATGCGGGGAAGGAGCACCGAAGAGTCGAGACCCACGACATCATCACGGGAGGTCACGACCGAACGCCACCATTGCTTCTTAATATTCTCTTTGAGTTCTACACCGAGGGGGCCATAATCCCATGCGGCTCTCGTACCTCCGTAGATCTCTCCACAGGGATACACGAATCCTCGCCTTTTCGCAAGGTTGATGACATTATCAAGTGCACTGGTCATAGTTACATTCTCTCTTCTTCGGCATTGCGCCTTCATGCCCGGCTGGCATGTCCAAGAGACAAGCGTACCGGATGCAAGGGACGGACCTTGCCGGAAGCCTTCGCAAGCCAGTAGTCAATGGTAATTGAGCCGTCCTTCAACGGCACACGCCAATGCTTTTGTTCACGCAGTTCAATATATAACCATCGTCTTCGACCGAGTGTAGTTCCCCCCGAATTCCTGTAAGTATGGGTGGTGGCTGGCCTGGGGCTGGCTGGCAGGATTGGTGTGGGTCGTCTCGTTGTGGTGTGACTCTCCAATCTCTTGACCGTGAATGTGTGTTGTATCCGGCATGTCCAGTGTGACGAGGGGGCCGACACCGACCCTGTCCACCACGATGGCTTGATTAGAAGCATGTCCGATCATTAGATCGTGACTCGTGACAGGAATGCCTCGCAGTGATTTCTTTCCTGGGCTGATGTCGACCCTGACGACCAGTCCTATCCCGAGAAAGGAAAACCGATCACCATGACTATCGTTGCAGATGTCTACCGTTTTGTCGTGGGTGTTGATGCAGACGATTTGTGTCGTTTCAGGGCGAGAAGTCAAGGAAGAGTACGACCTGAACAGCACCTATTATCGAACGACCTCGACATCTATCCAGCCACTGCCGCCCCACCTATCTTCACTCTTGTTCGTGAAGAGCCTGTTATGGAGTGCAATGGGCTTGGCTGAACGTAATAAACACTGTGCGATCATAATGCATTAGATCGTGATCGCACAGTGAAGGTAGTTTTTTCTTATTATGGAGCATCTCCGGGAATATGCCAAGCATGGACTTGTTCTAGAGAATGAGTAAGTAACCGTGGGAGTAGCGTTGTTCTCATGCCCTTAAATGTGAACTCACCTGGCAGATCAGCAAGAGACTCACCAACAGTTAATAACGCTGACAGTAAGGCCTGTAATTCGTCTACGCCATAGCCTTTCCCACTGTCGACATTACCGCCTGTGTCATCAACCAAGGACCACATACACTCGTAATCTGCGATCTCTCCCGTTTGGGGTGCGTATATAAGTAACTCGAATGGTTTTCCGCTTTGCTCAAGTGTTCTTCGGGCCATTACTTGCGAAGCATGCATAGGGTGATCCTACCAAGCCCCGCCACCGACGCCACCGCCGCCAACGACTCTTCCTCCTGTAGCAACAGAAACCACGGCTGCCTTGGCAATACACCATGCCAAATCATCTACAGCTTTAGCGTAGCAGAGTGCCCTCTGGGCGGAGCCGGGTTTGTAAGTGGCAGTGCAGGCGCGAGCAGCGGCGTCGTACCATCGGTGGCAATCGGCTTTCGTCCATAGGCTGGCTGGGCTCAATGCCGAGTCCGACCCACATCTGGAAGCATACAAGTACCTAGAGTGTGCTGAGGCGCATCTGAGTCTTGGAAAAGCTTTCCATCGATGGCACAGTATCCATTAGTGGCTGGTATTAGATCAGCAGCAATCTTCATCATAGTTGTTTTTCCAGAGCCATTTGGGCCGACAAAAGCGGTAACCTGCCCATTTGGCACAGTCATAGAAACATTAGATAATGCCTGCTTTTTCCTGAAGGTTTTGTCTACTTCTACAGCTTCAATCATGAGGTTTTCCTTCGATCAATCTTGATTGAATATCATCCACCCAGGCTCCACTCCCTTGAACAGATCTTAAGTAATATGATTTATGAGTGTAGATGCCGATAGTAGTGAAAGCCCGTTTACTTCTTTTATTCCAGCGCACCATTCGGAGTCCATGCAAGGAACCAGTACACGCAACTACCACACGAGCGTTGGGGAGAGGTGAATAATAAGACAATTTGTCTGCAGTAATACGAATTCTTGTGGATAGGAGACGGATAATATGGTATCCTATAAAAAAGACACTGAGTGACATGGGGGCAACCACGAAAAGATGAAGTCCAAATATTACTTTGGCGGAGAATCCGAGGCCCAGGCTAGCTGAAAACAGTAGCGTGAGTGCAATGAAAGAGGAAAATACACCTCTTGGTCCTATTCCCGTGACACTATTCTTTGCGCATGCAATCAACTCCGCCACTGGATGACCGTCAAATCTGGATAGTTTGGAAAGACTTAGTGACGGAAATACTAGATTACTCTCTGAGAGAAGATCACTATCTTTAGTCATAAAACGAACCCTGCACCGGGAGAGGGCTTTTTCGGCAATATTTTGAGATAGCATTATTCCGACTATCGATTCGCCTGGGATGACTCTAGATTTGGGCTCAGGCCATCCGTAGCGAACTCGGAAAGATCCAGAATCGAAATCAACACGAAATGAGTAATAACGTAGGGATATAGTGACAACTGCGATTAGGATTGCTAATATTAGAACAATTCCTACCAGGAGTGGCATGGGGACAAAACGACTCCATTCGACCAATATCATTGTATCTGAATAACCGTCCAGCAGACCCCAAGATGTGAGTAGTATGCTCGGCAAGAGAATAATCACTTTACCATTGAGAACTCCGTACAATATAATCTGAAAGGTATTTGTTTGTAAAATAAGATTTCCATTATCAGAGGGGGCGATTTCCTGGAGTTCCGAGTGAGCAAGGATGGCATCTTCATCATCAGACTCTTTGAGTTCTATATGTGAATAGACTTCGCCTTTGGAAGGTCCCTTTTCACTTCTCCCAGCAATAGAAGCATGCTGCTGAAGGGTTTCAGCAATTTCTAAAGGAATTCCAGGAAAAGAAATCTCGCGATCCAATTCTGATGAATTCTTTAGAGTCAATGTTGTAATACCGAAGAGCCTTTGACTCCAGTTTGCTTCGGCTTTCGTGGACTGTATCTCACTCCATAAGATACTATATATACTACGACTAAACAATCCGCGACGATGTTCAACTCGTTCACTTGAGTAACTATATGTATTTGTACGCCACTCAACTAATGGACCAACAATATCAAATATAATAATTCCTGCAACTATTACCACTCCTGAATACCTGAGTGGGCCATCAAGAACACTCCACCACAGTAGTGCGAGTGCTGGCCAAGCAATCATTTGAGGAATCGAACGAACGTAGCTTGCCAGCACAGAGCGAAACGGGCAGCGAAAACTCTCTCCCATGATTTATACGGACTCCATGGAAGGTGTGTTCGAAAAAGAATGTGCCTGTGTAATCGTGGCCCTTAGTTCGTCTGCGATATCAAGAGTGAAAGGTCCGAATGAATCGATTTTCAGCAGAGTCGTAATTTCCAGGGAATATAGGCCCAGGGAACGCATAAGTGGGCCTTGTAGTGCCTCAACGGAAATTACGCATCGAATGGGAATAAGCAGGGCTCTTCGAATGAATCTACCTTGTACTACATATATATAGTTTCCAGTCACAGTAAAGGAATAGTGCCGGAACTTCCATTTTAGTGCTATGAGTAAATCAATGGAGACCAATACAGTGATGCTTGCGACGAGGATTATGTAAATATCCGTTATTCGCTGACTATACCCTCGGACAAAAATCCAAACTACTGTTAGGAAGACCACAGCGAAAGCGGCGGTAAAAACTGCATGTATCCGCCAATAACTCAGGGCCTGGCCAGGTAAGTGAGCCAAGCCATTTTCACCGATCGAAAAACTCTTGTGAGTTCTAGACTGCTCCAACTGGATTCCCTTCGTGAGCCATATGGGTTTGAGGGATGAGTCCGGCATTATAACTATTAAAGTTCTTCATACTAGCCATCAGGCTATCTATATTCAATAAGCACTGCAATCTCGGATGACTGGACATGATTGACCTTGGCAGGTTGCGACCGTGATCAGGAGATTGATCTAGGACTCGAAGAAGCATCGTGTTCCGCTTCCGTGAATGGTTGGCTTAAGGCCACCCAATGTGGAGTAGATATCCTAAGTGATCTACTCCACATTGTGGTGTTTTAGCTATTTTAACAAATTCCGAATAGAGCACAAAGGCACCCACTACGCGGGCACTATTTATGATTGTCGTCGACTACTTGACAAACACCCACATGCTTATTGATAATGATTCTCATGAAACTTCGCGTTGTGGGGGTACTTGCTGGGCTGGCTTTGGTACTCACTGGATGTCAGGCGACCCCCACGACCTCAGATTCCGTCTCAGTGGTTGTCGGACTCTATCCCTATGCCTATCTCGCTGAGTCGATCGGTGGGGAGCATGTGACAGTGACGAATCTCACCACCCCTGGGGCAGAACCCCACGATTTGGAGTTAACTGCCCGTCAGGTCGCCACCCTTATCACTGCTGATCTTGTAATCTTCCAGTCGGGGTTCCAGCCTGCCGTAGATTCAGCCGTACAGGAGTCACCTGCTGGCAGGGTACTTGATGTCACGTCAGTCATCTCACTTGAAGCCCATGACGAGAATTCAGACGATCATGGTGAACACAATCATGGCACCCTAGACCCCCATGTCTGGCTTGACCCAACGAAAATGATGGTGGTCGCCCAAGAGATTGCCACTCAGTTGATTCAGATTGACCCCGTCAACGAAGGTACCTATGTACTCAGGCTGACTAAACTCAAGGAAAGACTCCAGAACCTTGATGAGGATTTTATAGATGGATTATCCACCTGTGAACTTAGGGTTTTCCTCACTACCCATGCAGCCTTTGGGTACCTCGCTGAGCGCTATAACCTCACCCAGGTTGCCATCTCAGGACTCTCCCCTGATGCTGATCCGAGCCCAGTACGTATCGCAGAAATCCATGAAATCGCTGAAGAGCACACACTCACAACTGTCTTCTTCGAAACCCTTGCCTCCCCAGCTCTAGCCCAAACCATCGCCACTGATCTTGGTTTGAAAACGGACCAACTTGATCCCCTTGAAGGAATCACTTCCGAATCTCGTGGAGATGACTACCCCACCATCATGGCCTCCAATCTCAGTGCCCTCAGACTTGCGAACACCTGCTCATGAATACCATCACAGTCGATTCACTGTCTTTGAGCCTCAATGGGCTCCCCGTCCTCAAGGAGATCTCCTTCGCCATTGAGGAAGGTCAAGCCGTTGGTCTCCTCGGCTCCAATGGGTCCGGGAAAACCACCCTTATCAAAGCCATCTTTGGACTTCGCCGCTTCCAACGAGGTCGTATAGAAATCCTGGGAAAACCTCTCGATAGTTTCCGCGCCTGGAATCAGATAGGGTACGTCCCCCAACGAGCATCGGTCTCACTCCATGCCACCACAGTGGCTGAAGTTGTTGCCTCGGGTACCCTCGCCCATCGACCTATCGGATGGATAGGATCACGGGAGCGCATACGGGTCATGGAATCCCTAGAGATAGTGGATCTGGCTAACCATGCCAACGAAGCCTACCTCCATCTTTCGGGTGGACAACAGCAACGTGTACTCATTGCCCGTGGCATCGTGAACCGTCCAGCGGTCATCATTATGGATGAGCCCTTTGCTGGGGTTGATCTCACTAACCAAGTCAAGATCGCTGAATCTCTGCGTGGATTTGCAGGCACAATGGTTGTTGTACTCCATGAAACCATGGCTTTATCCGAGATCCTTGACCGTACCCTAATCTTGAGAGAGGGACGGCTGATCTACGACGGGCCATTGACCACAGATGGTCACCACGGAAACCACCCCACCAATCCTCCAGAACGTACCCATCTTCTTACAGGAATGGAGCAGACATGGAGTTTCTAGCCTTCGCCTTCATTCAGCGGGCACTCCTAGCTGCAGCCCTGGTAGGAGTCTCAGCCCCAACCATTGGTACCTATATCGTCCAGCGGCGACTCTCCCTCTTAGGAGACGGGCTTGGCCATGTCGCCATCGCAGGGGTTGGTCTCGCATTGATGACCGGGGCAGCGCCCCTCCCCTGGGCTGTGGGGATCTGCATTGCAGGAGCTATCCTCATCGAAACCCTACGCCAGAAGGGGCGTGCCACTGGTGACATCGGGCTAGCGATCCTCTTTTATGGTGGCCTAGCTGCCGGTGTACTCATGGCCTCTATCGCAGGCAAGGGTGCAGGTGGACTGTCGAGCTACCTCTTCGGTTCCCTCAACGCGATTTCGACGACTGATCTGTTGATCGTAGGAGGACTCGCAGCGGTAATCCTCGTCGTCGCATTGGGGTTATCCCCCCAATTCTTCGCGATCAGCGCGGATGAAGAGTTTGCCAAAACCCTTGGAATTCCTGTTCGACTGTACAACTATCTGATCGTGATTCTGGCAGCCATCACCGTTACCACAGCCATGAGAACAGTGGGACTCCTGCTGGTCAGCGCCCTGATGGTCATCCCCGTGGCTGCCGCCCAGAATCTTTTCAAAGGCTTCTACAAGGGCATGTGGGGGGCCATGGGGATCGGCCTGGTGTCCAGTGTTGCTGGCTACCTCATCTGCGTCTATGCCGACCTTGCCCCAGGTGCGATGATTGTACTGATCACCATCGGCTTCTTTGCTCTATCCTGGCCCATTGCTTCCCTCTATCATCGCCACATCCATCCCGCGCGCGACATTGTGGATCCCCACCCTCAACCCCATGAGCATTCCGAGGAACACGACCATGTTCACGGCCCAGGCTGCGGGCATCCCACGGTACAGCACGGGGACCACATCGACTACATTCATGACGGCCATCTTCACGCACCCCATGGAGAACATTATGACGAACACTGATGTTGGGCGACGCACCCGCCAGCGTAGTGCGATCTCGGACTACCTTGGCAATACTGCAGACTTCCAAACAGCCCAACAGGTACATGATGGGCTGAGGGCACAGGGTACCTCTGTGAGCCTCCCAACTATCTACCGCACCCTCGCCTCTATGGCTGACCTGGGAGAAATCGACCAACTCACCTCTAACGGGCAGTCCGCCTACCGAAAATGCTCCCCCCACCATCATCACCATCTCAGATGTCGTACCTGCGGCTGTACCATTGAATTGGTTGACGACCCGGTCGAAACCTGGGCTGCCACCTTAGCTATAGTCCATGGATTCACTGAGATCTCCCATATCACTGAGATCACTGGACTGTGCCCCTCCTGCCAGGATGATGAGCAATCAGGTCATCCTGCGCACCAGTCGCAGGATCCACATAGGGTACACGGATTCTGCGACGTGGAACCGCGCAGTGACGATGCAACCAACGGAGAATAATGACAATACAAGTTGTGTCAAATTACCTTAATGACAAGGTCTTTCATGCTGTGATGATTGATTCCCTTCAGCGTGGAGTCTCCAGTATTCTCGCTGCAAGCTCTTCTGGAGTACTCCTGAGAAGCACTCGTACTGATGTTTGCATGATTTCTGCCGCAAACGAAGAAACAGTACACGCGATGTTGGCTGAACTGGATCCAAACCACTGCCGACTCATGATTGTTCACGAATCCTTCGCCATCCCTATCGTCGAAAAGAAATACAATCTCACCCGTCATGTGAAATGTGTTTCATCGGCCTACCTTGGGCCTGGATTACCTGAGATAGATCGCCCAGATTTACGCATTGACCGCCTTGGTACAGATTGGGTCGGCTGGGTCTGCGATCACTATGCGATGGACACTCCCAGTTACGTGAGAGGTCGAATCGAAGCTGGCGAAGTCTGGGGAGTATTCTCAGGCGAACAGATCCTAGGATTCATTGGCCTCCACGAAGAGGGTTCCATGGGGATGCTGGTTATCCTCGAAGAACACCGCCGTCAAGGTCTGGCTGAATACCTCGTGACCTTCCTCACCAACTCACTCCTAACCCAAGGTCGTATCCCCCACGACCACATCATCGTCGGAAATGATGCCTCCGAACGACTTCAGCGCAAGATGGGTTTCGAGATCTCCACTCGCAATCTCTGGTGGATGACCAAGGGGATACGAGGCCCCTACTCTGATATCGACACCCCAGTGGATTAGTACCTCATGGCTGATATACGCGGGGAGTGGGTACATCTGTCGCGAACCGTATTCCTGAACAGAGGAGTTGTTTGCTTCAGGAAACAACTGCGGAAGTGTGTTCGCGATAGATGTACCCCCACCCTCAGCTTGCTAGCTACTAGTTCCGCCTAAACCCTTCTGCGAAACGCCGAGTTATTGCCACTGGATCAGTGATGGCACCACCAATGACAACAGCCCAAGCCCCTACAGACAGAGCCAAGCGTATATCCTCAACAGATTGGTATCGCCCTTCAGCAATCACTGGAACATTGCCATAAGTGGACAACTCTTCGATGATCCTAATGTCAGGGCCAGATGATTCTTCGGGGACTGTGTATCCACTCAGAGTCGATGCAAGAATAGCCACTCCACATTGCTCGGCTTGAAGACCAGCTTCAACTGTATCAACGTCTGCAAGAACAGGTACGCTGAGGCACTCATGAAGACGTGCAAGGTGTTCCGCCGGACTCGAACCATCAGGTCGAGGACGAAGGGTTGCATCGACTGCAATGAGATCTGCCCCCGCCTCCTGAAGATGCACAGCATCCTCCACTGTCGGCGTAATGTATACCCCTGTGTGACCACGCTTGGTGAGTCCTATCACGGGAACATCGACTGCTTCTTTTATTGCCCGGACATCATCCATACCACGGGCACGAATGGCCACAGCACCCCCTGCGACTGCCGCCTGAGCCATGCGTGCCATCATTTCAGGACCGAATAGGGGGCTGTCTACCGCTGCTTGGCAGGAGACAATAAGCCCGCCTTGAAGTTGTTCAATCACCCTCATCATTCTTTTTCCATCTCCTTGTCATTATTTGACTGCTCCGACAGCTATTGCTCCACCAGCAATCCTAGCTATTTTTTTGCCCAGAGATTTATCGTTCGCGGCCTCACACCACGAGGGATACTGGCTTCGCTTGGGAGAACGTAAGCGATAGGGCTAATGTCAGATCATTCCAAATAATGATTGCGCTCAGTACAGCTGTGGTCACCAAGCCCGGTCTCAGGAGAGGTAAATGAATACTCAGGAGTCGTCTCCAATGACTTGCCCCATTACCTCAGCAGCCTCATCAATTTCACGTGGAATGACACCACAAAGGATCCTCTCGTGGATTCCCTTCCTTAGGGTAAGTACACAAGGATCCAAGCAGACTTGATTCGTGGTCTTGAGACTGTTGTGGATCTTACACACCTTGAGATACTCAGCCCTTTCGTGGTCCAGTTCTTAGGGTAGTCGATCACTTGGAGGATAAAATGGCGAGCATCGAAGACATAGATCTTCTTGTCACCCACGGTATTGTTCTCACTGTTGATGAACAACGGGCAGCTCTTCACCCACTCTACGATCCTGTTCGTTCCCTGGTTTACGCAAGCTAGTCCTCTGCAGTCGACACTGTCATTGTCACTGGTGAGATCGTCCTTCGCCATAGTCTGTGTGCCCTTATTGATCACAACGAAGTTCTTGAGCGCATCGATCAAGCAGCCAGATCTTTGTCGACCCGCATGGGTTGGCGTACTCCCCATGCTTAGTCCATATCCAACCCCAATCACCTCGTGGGAAGCTGACTTCCTATATGTCCAGGAAGGTACTCAGCCATGACATTAGGTGGATAAGGCCCTAAATGAATGGTCGACACCCATGCCTGAAGTCCAGCCGCTAAAAGCCCTGCTAGTTCGGGATCCCCTGTTTGGGCAAGGAGGGTCCCAGCGATCCCAGCAAGAACGTCCCCCGATCCAGCTCGCGCAAGCCAGGGTGAACCATGCTGGATCTGTGTCACCTTCCCTGACGGGCTCCCAAGATACTGAGTATGTCCTTTCAGAAGTACAGCCGCTCCCGTGGTTCGTGCAGCCTTCATGACATGGAATTGGGGTGCCGCCTCCACATCGGCGCGTTCAACCTCCAGCAATCGAGCCAGTTCCCCCGCGTGAGGGGTGAGAAGTGCTGAGGTGGAACACCCTTCCTTGACGAAAGCCAGACCACCTGCATCAACAACCACAGGTACATGAGAAGCCATCGCCTGGTTCCACTGCTCCCTATTGCTGTCAATATCCTCGTCATCCCAACCGCACCCGAGAACCCAGGCACCCACCCGACCAAGGCCAAAGGTGACCGAGGGCGTACGTGTGAGGATCGCCATTCGAGCAGAGTTAGTGCCACAGAATCTTACGAAACCGGCACCGCTGTTGAGAGCGCCCAAGACAGAAAGGAGGGCCGCACCCGGATAACGGTCGGAACCGGTCATGATTCCTACAACACCACGGGCATATTTATCAGCCTCGACTGGGAACCGTGGCCAGTTCCTCACCACATCGTCAAAGCCGAAAACTTCGGCCATTGTTAGTACTACTCCACGGTCACTGATTTAGCGAGATTTCTTGGTTGGTCAACATCGCATCCCCGAAGAGTCGCAAGCTCGCAGGAGAAGGCCTGCAAAGGCAGGATCGCCAGTACTGGCTGGAAGAGGGTTGGTACCACCGGAAGAGAAATGAGGGTTGAGGCGTACTGCTCCGCCTCATGGTCACCCTTCTCTGCAAGCACAATGGTCCTCGCTCCGCGAGCACGTACCTCCTCAATGTTGGACAGTACCTTGTCATGGAGTTGATCTCGACCCTGAGGGGGTACGACGATGAAGATCGGAAGATCCTGATCAACAAGGGCAATCGGGCCGTGTTTGAGCTCACCTGCGGGGAAACCCTCCGCATGAAGATAGGAGATCTCTTTCAGCTTAAGGGCACCCTCCAGGGCTACTGGGTACCCAACATGGCGGCCCAGGAAGAGGAAGGAACGCTCCTCGGTCATCTCCTTGGCCAGACTCAGTGTCACCGACAGGTCATCCAAAACCTCATCCATCTTGGCAGGAAGTGCTTCCAACTCTTCGATGAGCGCTAGTACCTCGTCACCGAACTTCGTACCCCTTACCTGAGCTAGGTAGAGACCCAAGAGGTAGCAAGCAATAAGCTGGGTGGTGAATCCTTTGGTTGATGCCACACCGATCTCAGGACCAGCATGGGTATAAATCACAGCATCCGACTCGCGTGGAATCGTCGATCCATTGGTATTACAGATGCTAATTACCTTGGCGTGCTGTTCCCTGGCATGGCGGATAGCCATGAGGGTATCGGCGGTCTCACCAGACTGGGAGATCGTAACAACCAGAGTTGTTGGAGAGATGATTGGATCACGGTACCGGAACTCTGAGGCAATCTCGACTTCAACCGGAATCCTCGTCCAGTGTTCGATGGCGTACTTCCCAATCAGGCCTGCGTGGTAGGCCGTCCCACAGGCGACGATGATGATCTTGTCGATGCTGCGTAACGTGGCTGCATCAATACGGATCTCGTCAAGAATCAGCTCACGGTTATCATTGATGCGGCCCCTCAAAGTATCGGCCACAGCACGTGGCTGCTCGAAGATCTCCTTGCGCATAAACCAGTCATAACCACCCTTTTCAGCAGCGGAAAGATCCCAGTCAATATGATAAGGGCGTACCTCGGCTTGGGTACCATCGAAATTGGTCACAGTGATCGAATCGGCAGTCATCTCAACGATTTGGTCCTGTCCGAGTTCAATTGCTTCACGTGTGTATTCAATGAAACTGGCGACATCGGATGCAAGGAAGTTTTCGCCCTTGCCAACGCCCACAACCAGGGGTGAACTGCGTCGAGCTGCGACGACTGTACCCGGTTCATCGGTGTCGATGGCCACAAGAGTGAAGGCCCCCTGAAGACGACCAACAGTGGTCCTCATCGCTTGAAGAAGAGTCGATCCAGCAAGGATCTTCGTCTCGACAAGATGGGCAACGATCTCTGAATCTGTTTGCGAGGCGAACACAACACCAGCATCAGCCAATTCCGCCCTAAGGCTCGCATAGTTTTCAATGATTCCATTATGGACCAGTGCAACACGGCCTGTGGAACCAAGGTGTGGATGGGCATTCATGTCGGTTGGCCCACCGTGGGTCGCCCAGCGGGTATGCCCGATCCCATGAGTTGATGCCCCAACGGGACTGGATTCTAGTTCAGCTTCCAGGTTGGCTAGCTTCCCTGCCTTTTTACGTACTTCAAGGCCCTTATCAGTCAACAGAGCAATACCAGAGGAGTCATATCCCCTGTACTCCATCCTTTTAAGACCTGAGATAATGACCCTCTGTGCGTCCCCTGAGCCAATATATCCAATAATTCCACACATGGGCACTACTTTACACTGCGGAAGACTCACCCCTCGAATGCTCCCGACCACTAGACTCACTCTTGTCGAAGGAGTACCAATGCCGGATCAGCCATATGTCCCCTCGGGAGCCTACCTGACTCTTACGCGTGACCATTGGGCCAAGTTAACCAGGGAACATAATCTTGGACTCAGTGACGAGACCTTGGATGGCCTGGTCGCCCTTGGCGATCCCCTGGATGTGGATCACCTCCGCCAGGTTTATCTCCCCCTGGCCGAACTGATCAATGTCTACATTGACAACACCACAACACTGTCAGCCCAATCCAATTCCTATCTGGGCCTTGATGAGCATCCCACACCCTTCATCATTGGAATCGCTGGCTCTGTTGCAGTTGGGAAATCCACGACTGCTCGACTTCTTCGTGAACTCCTGGGTGTCCACCGTCGAGTGGATTTGGTCACCACTGATGGATTCTTGTACCCCAATGCGTTTCTTGCCAAGAAAGGTTTGATGGAGAAAAAAGGATTCCCCCAGTCCTATGATCAAGCTGGATTGCTCAAATTTGTCACAGATGTGAAGTCGGGTCTTGAGGCCCACTCCCCTGTGTATTCCCATGTCATCTATGACATCATCCCCGATGAGTGGATCACCGTGAATCAACCTGACATACTCATTGTGGAGGGGTTGAATGTACTCCAACCTGCACGAGCCCGATCCAGCGGAGCCATGGGTGCAGCTGTCTCGGACTTCTTTGACTTCTCTGTTTATGTGGACGCCCCCGAAATGGCGATCAAGGAATGGTTTCTTGACCGTTTTCGGGAACTACGCAAAACCTCTTTCACCGACCCGGATTCCTTCTTCCGTCAGTTCGCCCACATTCCCGACGATGAGGCCTTAGCTATGGCTAGTGCGATCTGGGACACAACCAATGGTCCCAACCTTCTGCGCAACATCCGACCCACCCGAGATAGAGCAACTGTTGTCATCGGCAAGGGTGCCAACCACGAAATCGACTGGATTCGTATCCGAAAAATCTAAGACAGAGATTTGTTTTAGAGAACCAAACGACGCTTGACTACCTCAGCCAAGCTTTCGGCAACCTCGCGAGCGCGTTCCTCCGTATCAGCTTCCACCATGACCCTTACCAGTGGCTCCGTACCTGAGGGACGAAGTAGGACACGACCAGCTCCTGCCAACTGAGCCTCCGCTTCAGCAACCGCATGGACGACGTCGTGATCAAGGTTAGCACGGGTACGATCCACACCACCAACATTGATCATGACCTGGGGGAAACGGGTCATCACTGAGGCCAATTCAGCCAAGGATTTGCCTGTACTCAAGACTTGGGCGGCAACATGGAGGGCTGTTAATGTTCCATCGCCTGTGGTCGAAAACTCACTCATGATGACATGTCCGGACTGTTCACCACCGAGGGTGAAACCATTGGCATTCATCGACTCGACGACATAGCGATCCCCGACCTTGGTGATGTCCACATGGATGTCATGGGCCTTCATTGCCTTCATGAAACCCAGATTGCTCATCACTGTGGCCACAACAGTATCCTGATGGAGATGCCCCTTGGCTTTCATAGCAATGGCCAATATAGCCATAATCTGATCCCCATCAACGACTGTACCTGTGGCATCAACGGCTAGACAGCGATCAGCGTCCCCATCAAGCCCAATCCCAAGATCTGCACCATGAGCGACCACTGCTTTTTGCAGAGATTCCAAGTGGGTTGACCCGCAGTTGTCGTTAATGTTCAAGCCATCGGGCGCATTATGGATAGGTACGACAGTTGCCCCCGCATGTACAAAAGATTCCACAGCAGTACGAGAGGCAGCACCATTAGCGGGATCAAGAACAACCTTCAGCCCTTCCAAAGGACTAGTGGCCCCCAAAGAATCCACGAGATGTTGAACATACAGGTCAGCCAACTCTGGTTGATCACTAATTCGCCCCACATCACCACCAGTGGGTCGTACCCAATCTTTGGTTAGCTGTTCCTCGATGAGATCCTCCACCTCATCAGGGAGTTTCACCCCACCACGAGCGAAGAACTTGATGCCGTTGTCAGGCATCGGGTTGTGGGAGGCAGAAAGCATGACACCGAAATCAAGGTCAAGGTCAGCAACCAGGAATGCTAGACCTGGGGTCGGTATGACACCAACCCTGATGACATCGACACCGGAACTAGCCAGACCAGCCACGACAGCAGATTCCAGAAACTCACCAGAGGCTCGAGGATCACGACCAACAATGGCACGCATACGCTCACCAGGATCAGCTTCAGCTAAAACATGAGCAGCAGCAACCGTCAGGCCTAGAGCCAGGTCGGCGGTCAGGACATCATTGGCACGGCCTCGAACTCCGTCCGTACCAAAAAGGCGACCCATTAACGCTTGGAGTATTGAGGAGCTTTGCGAGCCTTCTTGAGACCAGCCTTCTTACGCTCCTTGATACGAGCGTCACGAGTGAGCATTCCAGCCTTCTTCAAGGCGGGACGCGAAGCCTCTTCATCAGCTGCATTGAGCGCGCGGGCGATGCCCAAACGCAGAGCACCAGCTTGACCGGAGACACCGCCGCCATTGATCAGGGCGATCACATCATAAGAACCGAGTACATCCGCAGTTACGAAAGGCTCAGAGATCTCCTGCTGGTGGAGCTTATTGGGGAAGTAGTCATCCAGTGCACGACCGTTAATGCTCCACTGACCGGAACCAGGGATGATGCGCACTCTGGCAACAGCTTCCTTGCGGCGACCCGTACCACGGGAGTTCTGGACGACGGCGGGACGACCGGACTTCTCAACTGTCTTGGTCTCCTCGGCACGATAAGCGATCTCGCGATCCTCTTCGTCGACGAAAGCTGCTGGAATCTCTTCGATGTCGCCCTCTACGGCGTCAACATTGACCTCTGTCACTATTTCACCTCTCACTGGGCGTGGTTGATCTGGAAGGGCTGGGGCTTTTGAGCCTCATGGGGATGCTCAGAACCGGCATAGACCTTGAGCTTGGTGATGAGCTTAGCGCTCAGCTTGTTCTTGGGCATCATGCCCCACACTGCACGTTCGACAGCCTTGCGTGGATTCCTAGCCAAGAGCTCACCCATCGGGATGGCCTTGAGACCACCAGGATAACCCGAGTGGCGAATCGACTTCTCGTCTTGCGCCTTCTTGCCTGTCAGGGCGATCTTGTCGGCATTAATCACCACGACAAAGTCACCGGTATCAATGTGGCGGGCAAATTGAGGCTTGTGCTTGCCTCTCAGCAGATTGGCCACAGCCACGGCGAGGTGGCCCAAAACCACATTCTCAGCGTCGATGACAAGCCAATTGCGGGTGACCTCCCCAGGCTTGGGACTATAGGTAGGCACGAGTCAGACCATCTTCCATCTCTAGCAAACATGAAACTCTTGAGCGCTGGGTAAACCATAAGGGTCCCCAAGCGCGCCAGCGCTCAACTCTACCGTTCGAGACCAAGAAGGTCAAGGCGAGTTGGCTCTATCCACAGGTTATGCAGACCTAGATATTTTATCCACAACTTTGGGTTTTTGCGACATTTCCTCGGTACTGGCCCCCATTGTTTAGGCATGAAGCACATATTGGTTTTGGCTCTTGTTTTTCTTCTCAGCCTTGGAGTAGTTCCTGAAGCCCATGGGGCCTCCCTTGAGGCGGTGGCCCCTGTGGTAGGGGATGTCGTGCGAGATTTCGATCCACCAGCCCAGCCTTGGTTGGCGGGCCATCGTGGCGTTGATTTGAGTACGAGGTATGGTGCTCAAGTTTTGTCAGCCATGGATGGAGTGGTGTCCTTCGCTGGAATGGTGGCTGGTCGACCCGTGATCAGTATTCGCCATGGTGACCTGACAACAACCTATGAACCCGTTTGGGCCGTGGTGCGAGCTGGTGACCCGGTTTCCGTGGGTCAAATCATTGGTAATCTCTCTGATGGTCATGAATGTCCCCAACCCACCTGTTTGCATTGGGGGTTGAAAAGAGGCGAGACCTATCTTGATCCTTTATCCCTGTTGGGTGGGGGCAATGTACGCCTCATCACTGCTGAAGGTGTAGAGGCTGTTCGACGAAGAGCCGCTGAGTTACGAATGAGCGGATGGGATGGGAGGATCAGCAGTTCCGGTTTGATCAATCCCACCTCTGGGACAATCACCTCGCTGTATGGATTGAGACTTCATCCCGTATATGGAGTCTGGCGTTTCCATGATGGACTCGATATTGCTACAGGATGTGGAACCCCTCTGTTGGCAGTGGCTGCAGGTCGGGTCACTGAGTCCTATTACAATTCAGGGTACGGATATAGGTTAGTGATCGACCATGGGAGGGTTAGCGGCCGGGATTTGAAGACCTCTTATAACCATGCTCAAGGATATAGCGTTCGAGTAGGTGATCAGGTACGACAAGGTCAAGTGGTAGGTACAGTGGGAACAACGGGTACCTCCACAGGCTGTCATCTGCATTTCCAAACCTGGATTGGGGGTGAGTTAGTGAATCCGAAACCTTTACTTCCATGAGTTGGTTGTACACTCGAATCTTTGAGAGTCAATGGGGCATCTCTGTCATGATTCTTGGGCTGATACTTATGAACGTGGCAACGAGTTCCGGGCGTCTAGATTATGCGCGTGGATGGGCCTGCTCGAAGACTGCCCTCAAACGCTGAGATGACACATGTGTGTAGATCTGGGTTGTTGTGATCGACGAGTGTCCGAGTACTTCCTGAACGCTACGCAGATCCGCGCCACCCTCTAAGAGATGTGTAGCCATGGCATGTCTGAGACCATGTGGTCCAAGGTCTGGGGCGCCCTCAACGAGACCCAAACTTCGGTGAACAATACGACGTACCACCCGAGGATCGATGCGGGCACCCAGTCGTTCACCAATGAAAAGGGCTTGACCACTTTTTTCGGTGACGAACTCCTCACGTCGTGCCAGCCAGGAATCAATGGCTTTCCATGCAGGGAGCCCCACAGGTACAGAGCGTTCCTTGTTCCCCTTCCCGATGACTCGAATAAGTTCTCGAGTTCTATCCAAAGAATTCAGATCAAGGTCACATAGTTCGAAGACCCTCAATCCTGTGGCATAGAGTACCTCCACTATCGCAAGGTCTCTGAAAGCGATGGCTGTACCCTCCTGGATGGCGATGGCTTGCAGAGCATCCATGAGTTCGCGTGCCTCACCTTGGGAGACTGTATGCGGCAGTGCCTTCGCAACCTTGATGGACTTCAATCCCAAGGTTGGGTTGACTTCGGTAATCCCCTGAACATGGGCCCAGGCGAAGAACCCTTTCACTGCCGAGGTACGTCGCTGAAGGGTTGCCCGCGCCTTCCCCTCATCAGACATGGAAGCGAGCCAGGCCCGTACCTCTGAAAGTTTGACTTCTTGGGTGGTATACACACCGCGATTGTGGAGGAACTCACTGAACTGATGGAGGTCCTTGGTATAGGACTCCTGAGTACGCGCAGACAGACGAGCAGCAAGGTGCTCTTCATAAAGGTCGACGTGTTCGCTTATCGTGGGCACCTTTTAAGGATGCCTCACCTGGCTCACGGATGCAGGCTCCCACGCAGCCCACCCTTCATCTCATAACTGGGCAAAGACTCTAGGTCTCCAGCTATGATTACACAGCAGAAAGGATAAAGATGATCGACTTGGCTGATCTTGTCACAGGAGGACAGGTTTTAAGGGTGACACGTTGGGGCGAACCTGTACTCCATGAACCTACTGTGCCCGTGACTGTCTTCGATGAAGAACTTCACACCTTCCTGCGTAATATGTTCGCCACGATGGCGGCGGCTGAGGGTGTGGGACTTGCTGCCACACAGGTCGGCGACAACCGTTCGATCTTTATCTACCACTGCATTGATGCCGACGACCGTTTCCATACTGGTGTCATGATCAACCCTGTTCTGGAATTGCCTGAAGGCAAAGATCGCCAACTTGTCGCAGATGACGAGGGCTGTCTCTCCCTTCCGGGAGCCTTCAGTTCACTGGCGCGCCCTAGTACAGCCATCTGCCGTGGATTGGACCACAATGGTACCCCCATCGAACTTCATGGTACGGGCATGTTTGCACGCTGCCTTCAGCATGAAACAGATCACCTTTCGGGGATGGTCTTTGGGGATCGCCTCTCAGATCGTTCCCGCAAGAGACTCTATGCTGATCATGAGGCCACGGCGTATAGGTACCCTACAGAATGGCCGATTGAACCCAAAGGGGAATTCGATCCCACACAGTAGAATCCAAGGCTGAACTCTCAGTTCAGAACCTAGATTCCTCGGGAGTACCAACGCCCGTCGATACGATTCACAGTCAAAGGCATGTCAAAGGTACGGGTCAAAACCTCATTAGTCATGACCATGTCAATGGGGCCAGCAGCCACCATTCTCCCCCGTTTCAGGAAGAGAGCGTGGGTGATCCCAGCAGGGATCTCCTCTACATGATGGGTGATCAGTACTGTCGTTGGCGAACTCGGATCCAGGGCTAACTCTGACAGGGTTGCGAGCAGGAGTTCCCGACCAGTCAGATCCAGACCAGCAGTGGGTTCATCCAAGAAAAGTAGTTCAGGGTCGGTCATCAATGCCCGAGCAATCTGGGTGCGTTGACGTTCCCCCTCTGACAGGGTTCCAAACCGACGCTCAGCAAGATGATCCACTTTCATTTGTTTCATCAGGGACTCGGCTCTCATGAAGTCGATGTTTGTGTAGTCTTCATGCCAGCGACCAAAGACCGCGTAGGACGCAGACATCACAACATCGATGACCTTCTCATTAGGCGGTATCTGCATTTCAAGTGCAGCCGAGGAAACACCAATACGGGGTCTCAACTCGAAGACATCAACTCGCCCCAAAGTTTCATCAAGGATCCTCACCTGCCCTGAGGTGGGGAAGATTCGGGTGGACACAATCTGCACGAGACTGGTTTTCCCAGCACCATTGGGTCCGATGATCACCCAACGATCAGATTCATCAACCGTCCAGGAAAGATGATCAATAAGAAAGGCGCGGCCACGCCGCAGCGTCACAGCTGACACCTCGATGACCGGATTCATAGACCTAACTTATCGGGAAACCCCCGACCTTTCCACATGGGACTCACCCATGAGACCTCACCGTAGAGTATTTCGGATCTTGAACTTCGCGGACCTGAGAGTAGATGGTTCTTTTGCAATAGGTTTTGCCTCTAGGGTTCCTGGTGATCGCAGTAATGACCAATGATCGCAGCAGTGACGATCTACCACCCCACATGAGTGATCCTCAGGCTTTAACCAGGAGATCGTGGATAGCATTAGCCAACTCTGCGATCTCTTCCACCGACTGTTTTCCTCCAGACACTGTGGTCATAACCCCATCAGCCAACACAGTGATGCATGCGAATTGCATAGGCTTGGGAGTCACCTTGGCATCAGACTTCCACAGCACTCCACACCGACTCATGCCGTACCATTTGTCATCACTCAAACTGGTTTTCTGAAACTCTCCAGTCGGGTCGAAGGACACCACAGCCAGATCCAATGCTGAACTGGTTCGCGCATAGGTGGCGGTCATTTGGAGGGGTTGTGGTTCATCACCTAGAACCGCATAATCGCCAACCTCGCCAGGCAGTACTGATCCGTTGATCTGACGTACGGGCTGCATGGGTGGAATCGTATTATCCTGCTCTGTCTGTTTGGTACACCCCGACACAAGCCCCATCACTAGTACAACAAGAACACATGCCAGTTTCTTCACCTGTACCCCTTAAGCCAGTGCCACCAATTCAATATAGTCAGCATTCCACAGATCCTCGCTGCCGTCGGGGAGCAACAGCACCCTATCCGGATTTAGGGCCTCAACCGCACCCTCGTCATGGGTCACCAACACGATAGCCCCCTTATAAGTATTGATGGCATGGAGGATTTCTGCCCGCGAGGCCGGATCCAAGTTGTTTGTTGGCTCATCAAGAAGAAGAACATTAGCCCGCGAGACCACCAGCATCGCCAACGCAAGCCGGGTCTTTTCCCCACCCGAGAGTACCCGTGCAGGCTTGTTCACATCATCACCAACAAACAGGAAGGACCCCAGGACACTACGCGCCTCAGTCTCCGAGAGCTCAGAGGCAAAAGACATCATGTTTTCGAGTACAGTACGCGACATGTCTAGGGTCTCATGCTCCTGCGCGTAGTACCCAAGTTTCAACCCATGCCCTTCGATCACCTCACCCAGATCGGGTTCCTCGACTCGCGCCAAAAGGCGCAACAGAGTTGTCTTTCCTGCACCAT
Source organism: Propionibacteriaceae bacterium (assembly GCA_031256725.1). Taxonomy (GTDB): domain Bacteria; phylum Actinomycetota; class Actinomycetes; order Propionibacteriales; family Propionibacteriaceae; genus WQYJ01. The sequence continues at coordinate 29,482 of JAIRQE010000003.1, read as the reverse complement.
TGAGCCCAAGTACAACCACCCGCGACCCACGATCAATGACCAGATCAACACCGAAGAAGACCTCCAAAGACCCGTAACTCTTACACAATTCTGCGGCTGACAAGGGGGTTTTCCCGCAAGGACTCGGATCAGGGAAGCGAAGATTCGCGACCTTGTCGGCTGTACGCTGAGCCTCCAATCCTTCAAGAAGTTTCTCAGCTCTCTTATCCATGTTCTGGGCGGCCACAGCCTTGGAGGCCTTCGCTCTCATATGATCAGCCTGGGCCTTGAGGGAGGCCGCCTTTCGTTCAGCATTGGCACGTTGACGCTTGCGTCTGCGCTCATCAGTTTCCCGCTGTTCGAGGTACTTTGCCCAGCCGAGGTTGTACTGATCCACAACACACCTGGTTGCATCCAGGTGGTAGACCTTGTTCATAGTGTCCCCAAGGAGGCTAACATCGTGGGAGATGACAACAAGCCCGCCCGCGAAAGTCTGAAGATAGCCACGAAGCCAGGTGATCGAGTCTGCATCAAGGTGGTTCGTGGGCTCATCAAGAAGGAGGGTGTCCGCCCCCAGGAAGAGAATTCGAGCCAGTTCAACCCGACGACGTTGACCACCGGAAAGGGTTTCCAGGGTTTGGTTCATGACCCTGTCGGGGAGCCCCACATTAGCAGCAATGCGACTAGCTTCCGCGGATGAGGCGTACCCTCCCTGGGTCAGAAATTCGGTTTCGGCTCGGGCATAGGCTGCCATGGCTTTCTTGCGTTCCTCCCCCACCGATTCAGCCATCTTTTGACTTTGGGTATCCATCCTCGCCATGATCCGATCCAAGCCCCGGGCTGAGAGTATCCGGGATTTGGCTGTTATCTGGAGGTCACCTGTACGTGGGTCCTGGGGAAGGTACCCAATGACTCCCTTGCGGGATACTGTTCCTGCTGCTGGTTGACCCTCCCCAGCAAGGATCCTCATAAGGGTAGTTTTCCCAGCACCATTGCGCCCAACGAGACCAATCTTGTCTCCAGGGGAAACCGAAAAAGTGGTTGGCTCAATAAGTAATTGCGCGCCAACGCGCACCTCAACATCCTTTACCGAAAGCACAACGATGATTCCTTGTCAGTCCCGTCAAAGGGAGGTACGTGGGAGAGCCGCAGTAGTTTTAGAAAACGGGGTCCAATGCCTCGGACCACAATTCCGCTTCAGCCTCAGCCGCCTTCTTAGCACGCAACACATAAGCAACAACAAGACCAACGAGCAGCACGAGAGTGATCAGTGCAGATTTCTTCATGAACCCATTCTAGCCGATGAAAACACTATTGGCGGGAAGCCGACGATACTCAGATAATGTGGGTGCCCGTAACTCACATGTTTTTGCCCGCGAAGAATAGGGGGTCTATCGGCTAAACGGTGTAAGTGGCTCTACTGCCTTGTTGGGCGAGAGGAGTCGTGACGACTGCAACATTTGTGGTTATGGAACCACCTACTGATATTGAAGTTAAACCCGAGTATGGTTTTTCAACCCCGATAGTGGAATCACCATCGGGGAATCCTTGTGAGTTGACGTCTACGGATCAGGCCACGATTGTGGAACTGGTGCGTCAGGAGTGTCACTGACTGGTCCTGATGGGTTGTTGAAACTGTTGACGAAAACTGTTCTTGAGGTTATGCTGCCGGATTGATTAATTAACTACAGGTTGAAGCCGATGGCCCTTAACTGTTCTCGGCCGTCATCGGAGATCATGTCTAGGGTCCAGGGGGGCATCCACACCCAGTTGATGACTGCGGAACGGGTACATGTGCTCAACAGGTAATACACATCCGCTTCTAGTTGGTCAGTGAGGGGGCAGGTTGGGGAGGTGAGAGTCATGTCTATGGTGGCGCGACCTTCGTTGGTGATGTCCACTCCATAGACCAGTCCAAGATCAACGATGTTTACCCCCAATTCGGGGTCTACTACGTCTTTGAGGATCTCCATGATCTGCTCACGAGTTGCGAAAGTGATCTCCTCAATATCCTCGGCAAAGGGATTCTCATCTGTAAAGTCATCGGGATCTTCAGGGAAGAGATCAGAGAAATCTTGGGGACCAGAATCCTGCGGATCAGTGGTCATATTAGGTGAATCTTCTTGGATTTCTTCGTCACTCATCTACATTTCCTTGTACTCGAAGTATGGCGTCTCTTAGGGCCGACCAGCCGAGCATTGCACATTTGACTCGGGCCGGGAATTGGGCAACACCACTGAAAGCGATAGCGTCTTCATAGACCTCTTCGTCCAATTCAACCTTGCCCTGTCCCTCAATCATCTGTTTGAATCCATCATGGAGTTCTAAGGCATGGGCAAGATCATGGGTAATCACAAGGTCTGTCATCACCGAGGTGGAAGCCTGAGAGATAGAGCAGCCCACCGATTCATAGCTCACATCCACAACATCACTGCCATTGGTTGCCAACCGCAACACCAGTTCATCACCACAGGAGGGGTTCACATGTGTGACCTCCACTGTGTACGGCTCGCGGAGCCCACTATGGTGTTTCTCACGGTAATGATCCAGGATGATATCCTGATAGAGCGATGAAAGATCAGGCATGATGTACCCCCGGTACTCTAAAAAACTGTAGGGCCTCCATCAGTGCGGCAGCCAGTGTGTCGATCTCCTCTTTCGTGGTGTACAGGTAGGAGGAGGCTCGTACACTTGCCTGGACCCCGAAACGTTCATGGAGGGGGCGTGCGCAATGGTGGCCACCGCGTACTGCCACACCATGGGCATCAAGGATCTGCATGACATCATGGGGATGAATATCAGCCAGGGTGAAAGAGATTGCGGAGCCTCGTACCCCTGTTGTGGGACCCAAAATCCTAAGGTGAGGAATGAAGCCTAAGATACCCAAGGCGTACTCGGTGATCTCCTGGTCGTGATGTGCAATCGTGTCCATGCCGATTTTCGTGAGGTAATCCACGGCCGCACCCAAGCCGACTGCCTGAGCGATAGGTGGGGTACCGGCCTCGAAGCGATATGGCGGCGAGGCATAGGTCGACCCAGTCATGCGTACGATCTCGATCATCTCTCCACCGCCGAGGAAGGGTGGCAGAGACTCTAACAGATCATAGCGACCCCACAGGACTCCAATCCCTGTGGGTCCCAGCATCTTGTGACCTGTAAAAGCGAAAAGATCTGCACCCACAGTACCCAGATCCACCGCCATATGTGGCACCATCTGCGACCCGTCGACCACCATGACAGCGCCATACTCATGGGCCCAGTCAGCTATCTCGGCTACAGGGAAGTGAACCCCCGTGACATTGGAGACTGCGGTGACTGAGACGACCTTGGTACGTTCGTTGATCAGGGATTCCGCGCGGGCAGAATCCACGTCTGGGTAGCCGCTCTCATCGACATCGAACCATCTCAACCGAGCCCCTGTACGCTCGCACGCCATCTGCCAGGGGACAATATTGGAGTGGTGCTCAGACACGGAAATCACAATCTCGTCACCTTCGCTCAAGCGAGATGACAAAGCGTAGGCCGCACAATTCAAGGCCTCCGAGGCATTCTTGGTGAAGATGATTTCCTCGGTTTTCGCACCCACAAAGGCAGCAATCTTCGAGCGGGCACCCTCATAGGCCCCCGTAGCCTCGGCTCCGAGAGTGTGCATGGCGCGAGCCACATTGGCATTGTGTTTGAGGTAGTGATCCCTTATAGCTGTGACGACTTTTGAAGGTTTCTGGGATGTGTTAGCTGAATCCAGGTACACCAAAGGCTGATCGTTGACCGACCTCGCGAGTATTGGGAAGTCCCTGCGCACCTTCTCCACATCAAGCATTAGGCGCCAGCCTCCGTCACCCACTTCTCGTAGCCGGTCTCCTCCAGAGAGTCAGCCAGGGTTGAATCGCCTTCCTCCACGATGCGACCGTCAACGAAGACGTGTACGAAATCCGGCTTGATATAGCGCAGGATTCGCGTGTAATGGGTGATGAGCAGAATTCCACGATCGCCCTGAGCGCTATAGCGATTCACACCCTCAGAAACGATCCTCAGCGCATCAATATCGAGGCCCGAGTCGGTTTCATCCAAGATGGCGTACTTCGGGTTTAGCAGATCCAACTGTACAATCTCGTTGCGCTTCTTTTCTCCACCGGAGAAACCCTCATTCACGGATCTGGCCGAAAACTCGTCATCCAACTGCATGGACGCCAAGGATTCACTAACCTTCTTCACCCAGGTACGCAGCGGTGGCGCCTGCCCGTCAACGGCAGTTTTCGCGGTACGCAGGAAGTTCGCCACAGAGATCCCAGGGACTTCCACTGGATATTGCATCGCAAGAAACAACCCGGCCTTGGCCCGCTCATCCACACTCAACTCGACCAGTTCTGTACCATCAAGGAGAACAGACCCCGAGGTGATGGTGTATTTCGGATGCCCAGCGATGGCGTAGGCCAGGGTCGACTTCCCGGAACCATTGGGGCCCATGATGGCATGGACCTCACCGGGATTCACGACGAGGTTTACCCCCTTCAAGATGGGCTTGGGGCCCGTTTCTGTCTCCACACTCACATGGAGGTCACGAATTTCAAGTCTGCGATCACTCATCTTATTTCTCCTTGTCGCTTGAAAGTTCTGTATCGATACGGGCCATCAGAGTTTCCTCAACATCGGGGATACCGATGCGAGCAAGGATGGCCGCGAAGAATCCACGTACCACCATTCGGCGGGCCTCATCTTCTGAGATTCCCCGACTTCTGAGGTAGAACAACTGCTCATCATCGAATCGTCCCGTGGATGCCGAGTGCCCGGCTCCCAGGATTTCCCCGGTTTCGATTTCTAGGTTAGGTACGGCCTCTGCCCGACATCCGTCGGTGAGTACGAGGTTCTTGTTGGATTCATAGGTCTCGATCCCCTCAGCCTCTGGTCTGATAAGGACGTCACCGACCCAGATTGAGGTTGCTCCCTGGCCTTGAAGGGCTCCACGATAGTCGACATGGGAGGTACCTTTGGGGCGATTGTGATCCACGAAAAGTCGATGTTCGAGGTGTTGGCCTGCATCGGCGAAGTACACACCCAGGAGTTCAATATCACCACCAGTTGAGGCATAGGAGGCGTTGTTCTGGATTCGTACAATGTCACCACCGAGAGAGACCGCAATATGGCGATAGGTGGCATCCTTACCCACGAGGGCCTCATGCTGACCGAGATGGATTGAGGTTGGTTCCCAGTCCTGGAGGCTCACCACTGTGAGTTTGGCTCCCTCCCCCACCAGAATCTCAACATTACCAATGTGATGGGCAACCCCAGTGTAGGTAATGAGCACCGTTGCCGATGAATAGGGCTTGGCCTCGATGACAAGATGATCACTGGTGGGATCCGTCGATTCTCCCGTCAAAGTCATTCTGATTGGTTGAGTCAGAGTACCCTCAAGAACGAGATGGTTGGCTGCATGCTTTGTCGCCGCGATCGCTGCACTTCGATCCAAGGGTACTAAGACCTGACCTCGTGGTGATTGACCAAGGTCGAGCTCACCCATGGTCGCCACTGGCTCTTGAGAGTTCTGCGAGATTCCCTCCACATGGTGCCATAAGCCATTGCGCGAGAGAGTCTCATCGAAGAACTCAGCCAACTTCTCAACAGGAGTGAAACGCCAGATTTCTTCTTTTCCGGTTGGAACCGGATGATCAGCCACAGCACGTGACCCGACTGGATGTAGTTCTGTGGTCATCCCACCGCTCCTTCCATCTGGAGTTCAATCAACCTATTGAGTTCAAGGGCGTACTCCATAGGCAGTTCCCTCGCAATCGGCTCCACGAACCCACGTACGATCATGGCCATAGATTCCTCTTCGGATAGCCCCCGACTCATCAGATAGAAGAGTTGATCCTCGCTGACTTTGGAGACCGTCGCCTCATGGGCCATCGACACCTCATCTTCACGGATATCCACATAGGGGTAGGTGTCTGAGCGGGAAATCGAATCCACGAGCAGCGCATCGCAGCGTACCGACGACGCAGAATGGTGTGCCTCAGGAGTAACGTAAACCAACCCACGGTAGGAAGCCCGACCACCACCACGAGCAACAGACTTGGAGACGATCGCCGATGAGGTATGTGGGGCCGCGTGTACCATCTTGGAGCCAGTGTCCTGATGCTGACCTGCCCCAGCGAAAGCAATCGAAAGGGTCTCAGCCTTGGAATGCTCTCCCAGGAGCCACACGGCGGGATATTTCATGGTCGTCTTGGATCCAATGTTGCCATCCACCCATTCCATGGTGGCACCCTCAGCACAGGTCGCCCTCTTGGTGACAAGGTTGTAGACGTTATTCGACCAGTTCTGAATGGTTGTATACCGACAGCGAGCACCCTTCTTCACAATGATCTCAACCACCGCTGCATGCAAAGAATCCGACTTATAGATCGGAGCCGTACACCCCTCGACATAGTGAACGAAGGCATCCTCATCAACGATGATCAAGGTACGTTCAAACTGACCCATGTTTTCGGTGTTGATACGGAAGTACGCCTGAAGCGGGATGGTGACATGGACTCCAGGGGGTACATAGATGAAAGACCCCCCAGACCACACTGCCGAGTTGAGTGCAGCAAACTTGTTATCCCCCGAAGGTACAACCGTCCCAAAGTATTCCTGGAAAAGCTCGGGGTGTTCTTTCAAAGCAGAATCGGTGTCAAGGAAGATCACTCCTTGACGTTCAAGTTCCTCGTTGATCTTGTGGTAAACCACCTCAGATTCGTATTGGGCAGCAACCCCAGCTACGAGACGCTTCTTCTCCGCATCAGGGATACCCAAACGGTCATAGGTACGACGAATATCCTCAGGCAGATCCTCCCAGGATTGAACTTGAGAATCTGTGGGCTTGACATAGTACTTAATCTCGTCAAAGTCGATGTCTGACAGATCAGGACCCCAGGTGGGCATCGGCTTAAGATCGAAGAGATCCAGGGCCTTCATACGGAAATCCAACATCCACTGGGGCTCAGTCTTGCGTTCAGAGATCTCTCGTACAACTAAATCATTGAGACCACGTTGGGCTTTTTGACCAGCCTCATCAGAGTCATGCCACCCGAAACGATAGGTACCCAGCGCAGCAAGATGCTCGTCTTGGGTCTCCCCCATTCCTGGAGCAATCTGAGGTTCATCGACGCTCACCGCTTCTCCTTTCTCGTTGGGTAAGGAATATGGGTTGTACACACCCCATCCCCATGGGCGATGGTCGCCAAACGTTGGACATGGGAGTGCAGCAATCGCGAGAATACCGAGGTCTCAACCGAACATAGTTCCGGAAACCTCGTCGCAATTGCTGGATAGGGACAATTATGTTGGCACAGTTGCTCCCCTTGACCTACGGGGGCAAGCCCGACCATGAACCCATCCTCAGTGAGGGCTACTGACAGGGCCTCAGATTCGGACAACCCTGGGTCAAGTGCACGAAGTTCTGCGAATCGGGCCTCGATTGCAGCAAAGCGAGCCTCAAAGAACTCGGTCACAGCCTGTTCTCCACCCAGCTTGCTCAGCGACTCGATGGCTGAGATGGCAAAGGTGTCATAGGCCTGGGAAAAGGTTTCACGGCCCTGAGCGGTTGCCGTGTACTCCTTGGAAGGTCTCCCGGCTCCCTGTCTCATTGCGACAGACTGTGGACGCGAGGCGAGTATCCCCGTTGCCTCCAAATGACTCAGATGTCGACGAATCGCAGCAGTGGTGAGTCCAAACTCTGTGGCCAAAGTTGAGGATGTGGTCCATCCGTGCTCCACGATGTACTTCATCACTCGATGGCGAGTGGTCGCATCTTGAGCAGCCGACGAGATGGGGGTGTCGGTTTGGATTTTCACAAGTCCATTCTTGCGTAATTCTTTGGATACTGCATCTCTGACTGAAATATGGACTTTAATGAATGATAAAGCTTAATAGATGAGGCCATCCCTGAGATCCGGGGTACGGATTCGGATTCTGACATCGCACCAGTGACCCACCCATTCTAGTCCCATTTGTACCCCATCAAAACCACGTATCCGCATGTGACCTTTCCTCTAGGTATGTGGTCTAGCGCTAGAGTGGTGAGTGCCCGCAGAGGACATTAACTCAGTGGCGGGCATTCACCGATGAAACCCAACAAAAGGAACGACTGTGACTTCATATCGGAACAAGGCGAGAAGGTTTGGACTATTCGCAGGTCTTGCCCTCTTCGTGACCCTATTGAGCGGCTGCGGAATGGAGAGCCATGGGGGTGGGGAATCCAACCTTCAGCTTCCTGAGGCTCTGCGCAATGGGGATGTTGCCGTATGGCCACTCTATGTTGGACTTATCATCTGCGTCCTCGGCCTCCTCTTCGGCTTGTGGACCTATTCACGGCTGAAAAACCTTCCCGTACATGTATCGATGAAGGAGATCTCCGAACTCATTTACACAACCTGTAAGGCCTATCTGGTCAAGCAGGGCAAGTTCCTCCTCATGCTCTGGGGTTTCATCGCAGCAGTCATCATTGTGTACTTTGCGGTTACTGGTGTTGAAGCCTGGCAGATTGGGGTGATTATCCTCTTCTCGTTGATCGGTATGGCTGGGTCCTTCGGTGTTGCTTGGTTTGGAATCCGCATCAATACTTTCGCGAACTCCCGTACCTCCCATGCTGCCTTGAAGGGAGAAAAATGGGCAGTACACGATGTGCCCGCTCGTGCAGGTATGTCAGTCGGAATGGTACTTATCTCCCTCGAACTACTCCTCATGCTCATCATCCTAACCTTCCTGCCAGTTGATCTGGCTGGAAAGTGTTTCATCGGCTTCGCTATTGGCGAATCCTTGGGGGCCTCGGCTCTTCGTATCGCTGGTGGTATCTTCACCAAGATCGCTGACGTGGGCTCCGATTTGATGAAGATCGTCTTCAAGATTGAAGAAGATGACCCCCGAAACCCAGGCACGATTGCCGACTGTACAGGTGATAATGCTGGAGACTCCATTGGACCTTCTGCAGACGGATTCGAGACCTATGGTGTGACTGGTGTGGCTCTGATTACCTTCATCATGCTTGGGGTTGCCCAGGTGAGTGGAGTGAGTCCAGCCATTCAGGCCATCCTCCTTGTATGGATCTTCGCTGTACGTTCCATCATGCTTGTAGCCTCAGCAGTCTCCTATTTTGCGAACGAAGCAGTCGCCAAGGCTCGCTATGGGAATAGTGACTTTGATTTCGAGCGTCCCCTGACCTCGCTGGTGTGGGTTACCTCGATTGTTTCCATTGTCTTGACCTTCCTGTGCTCAGCCTTCCTCCTTCGTGGTGAGGGCGTTGACCCCAATCTGTGGTGGCATCTATCAATCATCGTCTCCTGCGGTACCTTGGCTGGTGCGCTCATCCCAGAGTTGGTGAAAGTCTTCACCTCCACCCACTCAGCCCACGTGAAAGAGGTCGTGAAATCCTCCGATCAGGGTGGGCCCTCACTCAACATCCTCTCAGGTATCGTTGCAGGAAACTTTGCTGGGTACTGGCTCGGCATCGCCATCGTGGCCCTCATGGGGGTCTCCTATCTTGTAGCAACCTGGGCCCATCTCGATGAGGCCTTGGGTACCCTTCCAGGTGCCTCAGTCGTCTTCGCCTTCGGCCTGGTGGCCTTTGGATTCCTAGGCATGGGACCAGTCACGATTGCTGTGGACTCTTATGGCCCAGTCACCGATAACGCTCAGTCAGTGTACGAACTCAGCCGTATCGAGGCTATCCCCAATATCTCTGAGGAGATTGAGAAAGACTTCGGTTTCAAGCCAGCCTGGAATAAAGCCAAGGCCATGCTTGAAGAAAACGACGGTGCAGGAAATACCTTCAAGGCCACAGCCAAGCCTGTTTTAATTGGTACAGCAGTGGTCGGGGCCACGACGATGATCTTCTCGATCATCCTCTTCCTGGCTGGCGACCTCGCCTCCACACAGGGTGTTGAACTCACAGATCTGACTCAGGTTTCTGCGATGCTCTCCCCCATCCATGCTCCCTTCCTGCTCGGCCTGATCATGGGTGGCGCAATGATCTTCTGGTTCTCAGGTGCCTCCACCCAAGCTGTTACCACAGGCGCCTATCGTGCTGTTCAGTACATCAAGGGCCACATCAAGCTGGATGCGAATGCTGACGTGAAAGCCTCCACCAAGGACTCCAAGGAGGTTGTAGAGATCTGTACCGATTATGCCCAGAAAGGCATGTGGGTGATCTTCCTAGCAATCTTCTTCGCGACTTTAGCCTTCGCGTTCGTAGAACCCTACTTCTTCATTGGCTACCTCATCGCCATCGCTGTGGTGGGCCTCTTCCAGGCAATCTTCATGGCAAACGCTGGTGGAGCCTGGGACAATGCTAAGAAGATTGTCGAGACCGATCTGGGCATGAAAGGTACAGAACTCCATGCCGCCACTGTGGTTGGGGACACCGTGGGAGACCCATTCAAGGATACCTCTTCAGTGGCACTCAACCCAGTAATCAAGTTCACAACACTCTTCGGTCTTCTTGCAGTCGAATTGGCTGTTGCACTCAATCACACTCCCGCAGGGGCAACAGCAGTACATATTCTGGCTGGTGTCTTCTTCCTAGCATCGGCGTACTTCGTCTGGCGTTCCTTCTACAAAATGCGTATCCAGGCTTCCGATGCTGATGAACTTGAGCAGGAACCTGTACACAACTCCTAGATATTCACAGGTATTGAGGACCGTGAGAAGAGTCACGGTCCTCACCGCATTCTTAGGTGAATGGCTAGTTTTCTCAGGTGGACAGCGTATACTCCGAAGTCAGGGTATGGAAAAGGGTCAACTTTAAATGCCTGAGGATTAGTACAGGTGGTTGAAAGGAGGGAGTTATGGCTTTGCATCGCTTTCTGCGTTTCGAAAACCGGGACTCCCTCACTTCTGGAGTCGCCTCACTCTTGATCCAAGCCATGTGTGCTCGCCAAAAAGAAACAGGCAAAGTCAGCCTATGTCTGACTGGAGGTACCCTCGCCAATGAGATCTATGACCATATGGCTGTGATCGGTTCAGAGTACCCACTCAAGGCCAATAAGGTTCACCTGTGGTGGAATTGGGATTATTTCGTACCCCTTGACAATCCTGTACGCAACTCTTTGGCGGCCCTGTCACGATTGGGTGGAGCCTTTTCATTCGACCCAGCAAAGATCCACCCCATCCCCTCATCGACAGTCACCTCTGACCCTGAGGCTGGCGCTGAGCAGTACGCACAGGAACTCATTGAATCACCTCGTATCGACATCTGCTTGGCTGAGTTGACTGCGAATGGACAGATTGCGGGAATCTTCCCCCAACATCTCATATCCCCTGTTTCCTCTCTTGTAGCAGGGATCACAGATGCCCCTCTCGTTCATAGTGAGGTTGTAACCATGACCCGTGCAGGGTTAAACACCTGTCGAGAAGTATGGCTTCTCGCCCAAGGCGAACAGGTTGCCCCCATCATCGAACGTACGGCGAACCATGATCCACACATACCAGCGAGTTATATCAAGGGTTCTGAGACACTCCTATGTCTCACGGATACAGCAGCAGCATCTCGGCTGCCATTCCATCATTGCAGCCTGTGAACTGAACCTCAGTAAATGGGTTCCCCAGCTGCTCGACGCGCGCGAAGATCCTCAAGGGCTTCAGCCAAGATCTCCGTGGCCTCAGAAGAGGTACGACGCTCCTTCACATAAGCCAAATGGGTCTTATAGGGAAGAATATGCGGGGGTGGGGGCGGATTCTCAGCATCAGTATTCGCTGGCAAACCGCATCGTGGACAATCCCAATCCTGCGGATAGTCCGCACCTACGGCAAAAGCCTGCCTGGTTTCATGGCCATTCGCACAGAAATAAGAGACATACACTCTAGGAGCCGAGTCTCCCCTCTCAGCTTCACCCATGGGTCCCGCACCAACGCGGCTACCCCTGATGGCACTACCTACTGCCACAGAAATCCTGCTTTCTCCCCACTAAAGATGAGTACAATGTCTACTGAGGGGTTATACGCCACAGTAGAAGTAGAGCAATAATACACGCCAGCCACACCAGGGAAACTACGACTGTGATTCGATCAAGGTTTCGCTCGGCAATTGAAGAACCACCGAAGGCTGTAGACATGCCGCCACCGAAGAGGTCCGACATCCCGCCACCACGGCTCTTGTGAACCAAAATGGCCAAGGTTAGAAGGAGGGAGGTGAGGATGAGAATGCATGACAACACCAAAATGGGCGTAGTCATCTCAAGAGGCGTCAGAAAAGTCACCTGTACATAGTAACTCATGGCACCTAAAAGACGAAAGCGCCACCACGAAATCGCGCCACCGCCTCCAATCAGGGGTGGCGCGAATCGGGTTGATTAGCGAGCATAGAAGGTAACGATGCGGGCAAACTCCTCTGGATCAAGGGAGGCACCACCCACCAAAGCACCGTCAACATCTACTTGTCCCATAATGTCAACAACGTTTGAGGACTTCACCGAACCACCATATTGGATGCGTACCTTATCGGCAGCATCCTGGCCCAACAATTCAGCTACACGCACGCGAATAGCCTTGCAGACCTCTTGAGCATCATCTGGGGTCGCAACCTCACCAGTACCAATGGCCCATACAGGCTCGTACGCGATCACTGCGGCGCCTACTTGCTCAGCGGTAAGGTCTGCGAGGACCCCATCAATCTGGGCAAGCACAAAGGGTACGTGGGTCCCCTCCTTGCGGATCTCAAGCTTCTCCCCCACGCAGATGATGGGGGTCATACCTGCTGCAATGACCTTCTTGGCTTTGGCGTTGATGATGGCATCAGTCTCGCCGTGATATTCGCGACGCTCGGAGTGTCCAACGACCACATAGGTACAATCCAGCTTGGCCAGCATTGCTGCCGAAACCTCACCAGTGTAGGCACCAGAATCATAGAGTGAAACATCCTGTGCCCCAAAGGTCAGTGGGAAACGATCACCCTGGATCAGGTTTTGTACAGTACGAATATCAGTGAAAGGTACGATCACCGCAGCCTCGGACTTCTCCTTGTCATAACGGTAATCATTCAGGGTCCATGCCAGTTTCTGGACAACGCCGGTCGCCTCAACATGGTTGAGGTTCATCTTCCAGTTGCCAGCCATCAATGGTGTGCGTGTCATCATGCCTCCTCAAGTACTGCGAGTCCAGGGAGTTCCTTGCCTTCAAGGTACTCCAGCGAGGCGCCACCACCAGTGGAGATGTGTCCGAACTGGGAATCCTCATATCCGAAGACACGTACTGCGGCAGCGGAATCCCCACCACCCACAACACTGAAAGCATCAGAATCAACGAGAGCTTTAGCGATGGCTTTCGTACCCTGAGCCAGAGAATCAATCTCAAAGATCCCCATAGGACCATTCCAGAACACAGTCTTGGCTCCAGCAATCTCGGATGCGAACAACTCAGCTGACTTCTCACCGATGTCGCATCCCACACGATCGGAAGGAAGTGCAGTCATATCAGTCTCGACGATGTCACCGCCCAGAGTGAAGGTGGAGAAGTCCACAGCATTCTCACCAACGGTGAGAGCATCCACAGGAAGAAGGAGCTTCTTCCCTGTGGCCTCAGCCTGCTTGATATAGCCTGAGCAGTCGTCAAGTTTGGTCTCATCAAGAAGAGACTTCCCGATCTCATAGCCTTGTGCCTTCATAAAGGTGTACGACATCCCACCACCAATGATGAGGGTGTCAGCAACCTTGAGAAGGTTGTCGATAACAGCCAACTTGTCGGCAACCTTGGCACCTCCAAGGATCACGACATAGGGGCGTTCTGGCTCGACCGTAAGTTTGCGAAGTACATCCACCTCAGCTTGAACAAGATAACCAGAGTACGCGGGAAGCAGCTTCGCTACGTCGTAGACCGAAGCTTGCTTGCGGTGTACTACCCCGAAACCATCGGAGACGAAGATGTCGCCGAGCTGAGCATACTTCTGAGCCAACTTGTAGCGTTCAGCGTCATCCTTAGAGGCTTCACCAGGCTCGAAACGTACGTTCTCAAGAAGAGCAATATCCCCATCACCTAGGGCAGCGACTGTTGCTGTGGCAGAGTCACCAACGACATCGCCAGCCAGAGCAACCTCAACACCCATGAGCTCACCTAGACGCTTTGCAACTGGAGCTAGGGAGTACTTCATGTTGACCTCACCATCAGGGCGACCCATGTGCGCCATGATGACGATCCTTGCTCCCCCCTTGCGCAAAGCGGTCAGTGTGGGCAGTGCAGCACGGATACGCCCATCGTCAGTGATCTGATCACCTTGGAGGGGTACGTTGAAATCGCAGCGGATGAGTACCCTCTTCCCTGTAAAGTCTTTAAGATCATCGATTGACTTCATCAACTAGCCTTTCTGTGACCATAGGCATGCGGGGTGAGCCAAAAGGACTCACCCCGCGCCCATGTAAACCTTCTTTAGAGGTTGGAACCGACGAGGAGGGTCAGGTCAACGAGGCGGTTCGAATAACCCCATTCGTTGTCGTACCAGGCGACAACCTTTACCTGGTTACCAATGACCTTGGTCAACGGAGCATCATAAACAGAGGAGGCCGGATAGGTCTCAATGTCCTTGGAGACGATCGGATCATCGTTGTACTCCAAGATCCCCTTGAGTGGGCCCTCTGCGGCAGCCTTCACAATGGCGTTCACTTCTTCGACCGTGGTCTCACGAGAGGCCTCAAAGGTGAGGTCTGTGACCGAACCGGTTGGGGTTGGTACACGAAGAGCGTAACCATCCAGCTTCCCCTTGAGTTCAGGAAGAACAAGAGCTACAGCCTTAGCAGCACCCGTGGTTGTCGGAACGATGTTCAGCGCTGCTGCGCGAGCACGGCGAAGATCCTTGTGAGGAGCATCTTGCAGGTTCTGATCCTGGGTGTAGGCATGAATGGTCGTCATGAGACCCTTGACGATGCCAAGACCGTCGTGGAGAGCCTTAGCCAAAGGAGCCAGGCAGTTCGTGGTGCACGATGCATTGGAAATGATGTGATGCTTAGCTGGATCGTAGAGGGAATCATTGACACCCATAACGATCGTGATGTCCTCATCCTTCGCAGGAGCGGAGATCAGAACCTTTTTGGCACCAGCATCAAGATGTGCCTTAGCCTTTCCAGCCTCGGTGAAGAAACCCGTGGACTCAATGACCACGTCCACACCCAACTCGCCCCAAGGCAGGTTGGCAGGGTCGCGCTCAGCGAATGCCTTGATTTCTTTTCCGTCCACACAAATAGCGTCGTCGTCATAAGACACAGGACCAGGGTAACGTCCGAGGATCGAATCGTACTTCAACAGTTGAGCTAGCGTGTTGTTGTCAGTGAGGTCGTTCACTGCAACGACGTCGATATCGGCGCCTGCGGCCATAAGAGCGCGGAAGTAATTGCGCCCAATGCGACCAAATCCATTAATACCAACCTTGACTGTCATATGAGGGATCTCCTTTTTCTTCATCTGGGCACGGCGATCGCGCCCCAAAAAATTGCGCAGACTCCCCTTCTGGCTCAGTCGCCTAGGACCTCTGCTGGTCCTAGCCTACTCAGAAATCGCGTGCGTGTGCAGTGTTGTTCCCCATGAGTCAGAATTAGTCTTCATCGAATCCAAGACCAACCTCAGTGGACTCGATTCCAAGCTCTTGGGCCTTCTTGTCTGCAAGAGCAAGAAGACGACGAATTCGGCCCGCTATGGCGTCCTTGGTTAGCGGAGGCTCATGGAGCCCACCAAGCTCCTCCAGACTGGCCTGTTGGTGCTCGACACGCAAACGTCCAGCAGCTTTCAGATGTTCAGGTACGTCGTCACCCAGGATTTCAAATGCCCTATTTACCCTGGCGGATGCTGTCACAGCGGCACGAGCAGAACGGCGAAGATTCGCATCATCGAAGTTGGCCAAGCGATTAGCAGAGGCCCGTACCTCCCTGCGTAGGCGACGCTCCTCCCATTTGAGGCGGGTGTCATGGGCACCCATCTTGGTGAGCATGATTGCAATGGATTCACCGTCACGAATCACGACTCGCTCTATGCCACGTACCTCTCTGACCTTGGCCATAACACCGAGACGACGAGCGGCACCAACGAGGGCCATTGCTGCTTCCTGTCCTGGTGCTGTAATCTCCATCGCCATGGATCGACCTGGTTCCGTGAGACATCCATGAGCCAGGAAGGCTCCACGCCATGCTGAGACACAGTCGCACATACCGCCACCCACGATTCCGGCTGGCAGACCCCTGACGGGTCTTCCTTGACCATCAATGAGCCCTGTCAGGCGTGCGATAGCGGGGCCATCCTTGACGAGCCTGACAAGGTAGCGTGTACCACGTCTCAACCCAGATCCCCTGACGGTAATGAGTTCTGATGTGAGGCCAAAGACCTCAGTAATCGCCATTCGGAGGCGACGAGCAGCGGCCCCAGTATCAAACTCTGCTTCAACCATGATGTTGCCAGAGCCTGTGATATGCAATCCCCCAGCATAGCGGAGCATGGTAGCTGATTCCGCTCGGCGACAACAGTGTTTCGCAACTGGCATCACTGCCAGTTCCGCCTTCACTTCTTGCGTCAAAGCCATAAAACCATTCACCTCTGCCTCTTTTTCCGCTTCACAATTCCATCACAACAGCTAGTGTTGCGGCAAGCAGGAAGGGATCATGACGCGGACTTCCATCACGCATCCCAACTTCCGCGATCATTAATTCGCCTCTCATCGATTCCACCATACGGCGTAAATGGGGGTCACCTTCTGCGAATCTTGGATCAGCGATGACAGTCGACAAGGTGAGTTGCGGACAGTGGTCAGCTAGAACCTCAATATGTCGTGTCGGAGTGAATCCTGAGGTTTCCCCATAGGTACGAAGGTTGAGCAGGCAGATTCTTTTTGCTTTCGTCTCCAAGATTGCAGACACCAGTTCGGGTACAAGAAGGTGAGGTACCACTGAGGTGAACCATGATCCGGGGCCAAAGATGAGATAGTCGGCCTCCATGATTGAGGTAATGGCTTCAGGACAGGCAGGTGGATTCTCGGGCTCCAAGCGTACATTCAAAACATCGCCTTCGGTGGCCGCAATTCGGGCTTGACCCCGCAGAATGCTGACATCATCAGGATTCTTGGGATCGATACCTACCACATCGGCGGCAATCACCAGAGGTAGAGCCGCCATGGGAAGTACACGCCCCTGAGCTTTCAGGAGACGGCCAACCCTATCGAGCCCCTTCACCGGATCGGTATCCTGTTGCCAGAGTGCGGCAATCAGGAGATTACCAACGGCATGTCCGGCTAGGGGGCCTGTACCCTCAAAGCGGGATTGAAGAACATCAGCCCAAAGTCTCCCCTCGGTATTGTCGCCCGTGAGTGCGGCAAGAGCCATACGCAGGTCACCAGGCGGGAGACACCCAAACTCTTCGCGAAGTCGACCTGAGGAGCCACCATCATCGGCTACAGTGACCACTGCTGTGAGCTGATCGGTGAGCCTTTTGAGTGCCATCAGGGTTGCCGCCAACCCGTGGCCACCCCCAAAGGCCACAACCTTGGGCAATGCCATCATTCTCTCCCAAGATCACGATGCATGACGGTGACTTTATGACCGCTGGCGGTCAAACGCTGCGCGAACTCCTCTGTGATGGCTACGGAACGATGCTTACCTCCGGTACATCCAATTGCGAGGGTGACCAGCCTCTTTCCCTCGGTTTTGTACCCGTCAGAGATGACATCGAAAAGGGATTCAAGCCGTGTGAGGAACTCGCCAGCCATGTCACTGCTAAAAACATACCGCGAAACTGCCACACTGAGTCCAGTTTGCGGGCGGAGGTCTGGTACCCAATGTGGATTCGGAAGGAAACGTACGTCCACAACCATGTCTGCATCGACAGGAACCCCGTTTTTGAATCCGAAAGACATCACAGTGATCCGAAGATCGGTATGTCCCTCTCCGTAGGCTGCTGCAATTCTGGAGGTCAGTTGATGGGGAGTGAGTGTGGTTGTGTCGATGACCATGTCGGCGGTGGCTCTCAGGGATGACATCATTCGCCGCTCGGCTTGGATCCCTTCAAGCAGCGACCCTGATCCTTGAAGAGGTACGGGGCGGCGCGAGGACTCCTGCCTCTTCACGATCTCATTATCATCGGCTTCAAGGAAGACGATCTGCGGTTCTCCCGCCAGGGGTTCCAGTTCCTCGAACAATGTTGGGATCTGTTCAAGATCACCACGGGAGCGAACATCCAGGACCACTGCCATCTGTTTGACTCGCTCATCGTTCAAGAAGTTCACCAGTGCAGGTAGCATCCCTGGGGGCAAGTTGTCGACGACATACCACCCAAGATCCTCCATGGCCTTAGCCGCCGAATGCCGTCCGGCACCAGACATCCCTGTGATAATCACTAGATCCATCGACTCACCTCCTGCCAAGACCCCTATTCTAGCGCCTCACAGGAAGCGAATTTAATCCAGTACCTCGCCAGTAGTCATGTTGATGGCTTCAGGGGTTTCGTGTACAGCTGCAGCCACTGAAGCGGCCAGGGAGGGACCGAAGCCGGGGACTTGGGCTATGTCATCAACCGTGGCAGATCTGAGCTTTTTGAGGGATGTGAAGGCTTTCAGAAGGGCTTTACGGCGTACCTCTCCCAACCCGGGGACCGAATCAAGGAGGGACTCAATCATGGAGCGGGAACGCTTCTTGCGGTGAAAGGTGATGGCGAATCGGTGGGATTCGTCGCGTATCCTTTGGAGGAGGTAGAGGGCTTGGGAGTTCCTGCGCAGGATGATGGGGTACTTCTGGCCCGGAACCCAGACCTCCTCTAATCTTTTCGCCAAACCACAGACCATAACGGAGTCGAATCCCAGGTTGTCAAGGACTTGGCGTGCGATATTGGCTTGAGGCCCAGCACCGTCTACCACGATCAGTGAAGGCGCATAGGAGAACCTTTTCGCGGTACGAGTAGTAGCATCAACAACGCCAGAGTGTCCCTCCTCCATGGCCTCACGATCATCAATCAGCCTGGAGAACCTTCGTGTGAGTACCTCTTTCATCGCACCCACGTCATTGGATTCCACTGTGGTAATTGAGAAGTGTCTGTACTCCGATTTGCGGGCAAGACCATCCTCGAAGACGACCATTGAGGCCACAGTGTTCGTACCCTGAATGTGGGAGATGTCGTAGCCTTCGATCCTCAGTGGTACCTCATCCATCTCAAGGACCTGTGCGATCTCGTCGAGAGCCTGGTTGCGAGTGATGAGATCCGAGGCCCTGCGGGTCTTGTGGAGTGCCAGGGTTTGGGCGGCATTCTTTTCAGCAGTAGACATAAGGGTCTTCTTATCGCCACGTTGGGGTACACGAATAGTCACCTTCGTACCCCGCTCCTGACCTAGAAGCTCAGCCAAGGTATCCACCGACTCAGGCAAGTATGGAACAAGAACCTCGGGTGGGATCACCCTCTTACGTTCCTCAGCGTCACCCTCAACATCTCCGTAAATCTGCAAAAGGAATGCCTCCACCAATTGCGGAAGATCCTCAGCCACAACAGCGGCTTCAGTATCATCCCAACCAGCTCCACGATCAGCAACCCATCCTCGTTCAGCCAGGATTCGACCTCCACGTACATGGAAGAGTTGGACTGCGACCTCCAAGGGATCCATGGCCACGGCCACGAGATCAAGATCTGCAGAATCCTCCAAGACAATGGCATTCTTTTCCATCACCCTACGCAAAGCATCAGCTTTATCTCGAAGAATTCCGGCTTTTTCGTACTCCAGCTGAGCAGCACAGGCTTGCATCTCAGACTCAAGTTCGCGAATAAACCCTGAGGCCTTTCCAGCGATAGCCGAACAGAAATTGGTGGCAATCATCCTGTGTTCCTCGGCGCTCACCCGACCCACACAGGGGGCTGAACACTTGTCGATATACCCCATGAGACAGGGGCGCCCACTGGTTTTGGCTGAGCGGAAAACACCATTGGAACAGGATCTCATCGGGAAGACCGCCAGGAGGGCATCAATAGAGTCTCGGATCGCCCACGCCTCAGCATAGGGGCCGAAGTAGCGCCACCCCTTTTTCTTGGTTCCACGCCCCACAAAGATTCTGGGGTATTCCTCACTCCAGGTGACACACAGCCACGGGTACGACTTATCATCACGGTACTTCACGTTGAACCGTGGATCGAACTCCTTGATCCAGGTGTACTCAAGTTGAAGGGCTTCGAGCCCATTGCGCACAACAGTCCACTCCACGCGGGCAGCCGTATGCACCATGGTTCGGGTACGTGGATGCAGGGCTCCCGCATCTTGGAAGTACGAGGTCAGCCTTGATCTGAGTGAGATTGCCTTACCGACATAGATGACTCGATCATTCTCATCTATGAAGCGGTACACCCCAGGCTCGACGGGGATCTCCCCCGTCTTGGGTCTCCATGTCGCTGGATCAGGCATAGGGTGATTCTAACCGCCAGTGCCTCGTGGTCACCGCCTCACCACGAAACTACGCGACCAGTGCACGCTTCAAATACTCACCTGTATAGGAATCTGGATGAGCCGCAACCTCTTCAGGGGTACCCTCAGCAACGATGAACCCGCCACGTGATCCACCCTCAGGGCCAAGATCAATCACCCAGTCAGCTGTCTTAATGACGTCGATATTATGCTCGATAACAACGACAGTGTTTCCTTGTTCAACAAGTCGATCAAGAACCTGGAGGAGTTTGCGAATATCCTCGAAGTGTAGGCCAGTCGTGGGTTCATCCAAGACGTACATCGTCTTACCTGTCGAGCGTTTCTGCAACTCAGAGGCCAGCTTTACCCTCTGCGCCTCACCCCCAGACAGGGTCGTCGCAGACTGCCCCAGGCGTACATATCCTAAACCAACCTCAACCAAGGTGTTGAGATGGCGCGCAATAGCTGGGATCGCCGAGAAGAATTCCGCAGCTTCCTCGATGGGCATAGCTAGGACCTGAGCAATCGTCTTCCCCTTATAGTGAACCTCCAGGGTTTCACGGTTGTACCTCGCACCACGACAGACCTCACAGGGTACATAGACATCAGGGAGGAAGTTCATCTCAATCTTGATCGTCCCGTCGCCCATACAGTTTTCGCAGCGCCCACCCTTGACATTGAAGGAGAAACGACCTGGCTGGTACCCGCGTACCTTCGACTCTGTGGTCTGGGAAAAGAGGGTACGAATCTTGTCGAAAACACCCGTGTAGGTCGCAGGATTAGAGCGGGGAGTACGCCCAATCGGGGACTGATCCACATGGATGATCTTGTCGATGGCCTCGGCACCCTCAATGCGTTTGTGTTTACCTGGTACGGCCTTCACCGAATAGATCCGCTTCGCCATGGCCTGGTAGAGGATGGAGTTGACTAGGGATGACTTCCCCGAACCGGAGACCCCAGTGACCGCAATGAACAGCCCAATCGGGAAGCTCACATCAACACTGTGGAGGTTATTCTCGGTGGCACCAACGACCGTCACAGCAGAGCCACTACGAGGTCGTCGAGTGAGGGGTACAGGAATAGAACGCCTTCCCGCCAGATAGGCGCCCGTCATAGACTCCTCGCAAGCAAGAAGATCCTCAACAGGCCCCGATACCACAACCTGACCTCCGTGCTCTCCCGCGCCTGGACCGATGTCCACCACCCAGTCAGCGGTACGAATAGTGTCCTCGTCATGTTCAACCACGATGAGAGTGTTTCCGAGATTCCGCAGACGTACGAGGGTCTCGATGAGACGATGATTGTCCCTCTGATGGAGGCCGATGCTGGGTTCATCAAGAACATAGAGCACGCCCATCAATCCCGAGCCGATCTGCGTAGCAAGCCTGATCCTTTGCGCCTCACCACCTGAGAGGGTACCCGTTGGACGAGACAGAGTCAGATAATCCAGGCCCACATCAACGAGGAAACGCAGCCTCTCCTTGATTTCCTTCTCAACCCGTTCAGCAATGGTCGCATCACGAACAGAGAGTTTCAAGGTATTCACATAATCGAGGCAATCGCTGATGCTCATGGAGGTGACTTCATGGATATTGCGGCCACCCACTGTCACCGCCAAGGATGCTGGCTTGAGCCTGGCACCCTCGCAGGTCTGGCAGGGGACCTCCCTCATGTACGCAGCGTAGCGATCCCTACCCGAATCAGTCTCCGCTTCAAGGTGACGACGTCGAATGTAGGGAATAACCCCCTCGTACTTGGCTGAGAAGGTACGCGTCCTACCGAAGCGATTTCGATGAGTGACATAGACAGGATCACCAAGCCCATGGAGAAGGATCTTCTTTGCGGTCTCAGAAAGATCAGCCCACGGGGTCGTCATGGAGAAGCCTTCGGCTTCAGCCAGAGATTTCAGAACATGCTGGTAGTACCGACCTACTGCTGGTGTAGACCAGATGGAAATGGCATTCTGGCTAAGACTCAGGCCATCATCAGGAATCACGAGCTCTGAATCAACTTCCATGGTTGTACCCAACCCGGAACAGGCTGGGCAGGCGCCCCAGGGGCCATTGAAGGAAAACTGTCGGGGCTCAAGTTCATCAATGGAGATGTCATGACCGTGAGGGCAAGCCATTTTCTCGGAGTACCTCTTCTCCTTTGTGGGCCCTGGTTTGCGATCAACGAATTCTACAGCGATGACACCATTGGCAAGCTTGAGAGCAGTCTCAACTGAGTCTGTGATCCTTTGGCGAGCCTCAGGTTTCACTGCAAGACGATCAACGATCACATCGAGATCATGCTTCTTTTGCTTATCGAGGGTGGGGGGCTCTGTCAGGGAATAGACTTCGCCATCCACGCGTACTCGCGCATAGCCACTTGTGGCAAGTTCAGTAAAAACATCACGGAACTCCCCTTTGCGGCCTGTGATAATGGGGGCGAGTACCTGAAAACGGATACCCTCCTCTAGCTCCAGTAGCCGATCAACAATTTGTTGTGGGGTCTGTCTAGAAATCGGCTCGGAACACTGCGGACAGTGTGGTACCCCAATTCGAGCGAAGAGGAGTCGGAAATAGTCGTAGACCTCAGTGATCGTACCCACGGTTGAGCGTGGGTTGCGAGAAGTCGACTTCTGATCGATGGACACTGCCGGCGAGAGACCTTCGATGAAATCCACTGCCGGTTTGTCCATCTGCCCGATAAACATCCGAGCATAGGCACTCAAGGATTCCACATAGCGACGCTGTCCCTCCGCAAAGATGGTGTCGAAAGCCAAGGATGATTTCCCCGAACCGGAAAGCCCCGTGAACACAATCAGTGAATCACGAGGAAGGTCGAGGGAGATATTGGCCAAGTTATGTTCCCTGGCGCCTTTGATGATGAGCCGATTCTGCACACCGCCATCATAGTTGCCTTTGCCACAAATTGTGGGATCTCTCGAACATATGTCCGAAAAACCCTTCTCAATCTATGGCCATTAGGGAGAAAACTCGCACAGACACTGGTTTGGCCGTAGGTTAGGGGTGTGAGTTTCAGTGTAGATATCATCGACGCTCCAGACGCTTGGCGTCTGGAGCTCACCGCCGCCACCCAACGCCTCCTTGGAGACACCATTGCACTGAGTGATAACGATTGGCGCGATAATACACTCCTTCCAAGTTGGTCACGTGCCTGTGTTGCCACCCATCTCGCTTTTCACGCGGAAGCCTTGACCGAGATGACGCAAACCCTCATTGAGACCCGCGAGTCGGTTACATGGCGCTCCCACCAACGCGATGAGGAGATCTGGATGGGAGCACGTCGCAATGCTATCGCTCTTCAAGAAGCTCTGGATCAATCCTCGACTGTGATGTTCAAGGCCCTTGATCAGATGGATGATCATACTTGGGAGATCCCTGTCACCACTTCCCACGGCCCTCTTCCCGCTACTACCCTCGTTCTTGATCGACTGAATGAGGTCATTGTTCACCACATTGACTTACAGCTTGGTGTCGATTTTGCTGATATTGAACCTGAGCTTGTACGTCTTCTGCTGAAGTGGAATATCTTCCGGGCAACGCCACGGTTCTCGCAGGTGGAACTTACAATCATCACCGACGAAGGCTATTCGACAACAGTAGGGTCTGGGACTCCCTCAACTGTACGTGGTACCGAAGTGAGCCTCCTTGGGTGGATCACTGGTCGCAAGGATTCCTCGTCGATCCTAGGTGCCGAAGAACTCAACCTGATTGGCCCCATTTAAACCGAATCTAGGCTTCGGGATCCTCCTCAATCTCATCAGATTGCATATGTGAGGATTTTATGAGGCTGGCTATTGTGGTGATGATGAGGGCACCAACAATGACTCCTAGTGACACCAATAGTGGCACCTCCCAGTTGATGACATGGAAATGATGGAGCGCATGAAGAATGAGCTTCACACCAATAAAAGCCAGGATAACTGCGAGACCAATGGAGAGGTAGACAAGTTTCTTGAGCAACCCTCCAATGAGGAAGTACAACTGGCGAAGACCCATGAGTGCAAAGACATTGGCGGTGAAAACAAGGTACGGCTGCTGTGTCAGACCATAGATCGCTGGAATCGAGTCAAGGGCAAAGAGGAGATCCGTACTTCCTAGGGCAATGATCACAAGGAACATTGGTGTCATGATCCAATGCCCATCTTTTTTGACCCTCAACTTCTTGCCGTGATACTCATCTGCGAAGTTGAACTTCTTCTTCACCCATCGCATAAGGAAATTCTCGGTTGCTTCCTCGGCTTGATCCTGTTGTACATAGTCCTTGACTAGGTCTATTGCCGTATAGATAAGGAAGGCGCCAAAGAGGAAGAAGACTGCGGCGAACCTCTCGATCACAGCAGCACCAAGGGCAATGAAGATTCCACGGAAGATCAGAGCCAGGATGATGCCGATCATAAGAGCGTACTGCTGAAGGGGACGAGGAACCTTCAACTTGGCCATGATGAGCAAGAAGATGAAGAGGTTGTCCACTGACAGGGAATACTCTGTCAACCAGCCCGCAATGAACTCCCCCGCGAATTGCGGACCCCAGTGGTACCAAATGTAGACACCAAACAGCAGAGCTCCTGTTACATAGATCGAGATCGCTATCGTGCATTCCTTGGTCGAAGGCTCATGAGGCTTTCGCCCAATGAAGAAGACATCAAACATGAGCACAGCGATAAGGATCAGCATTGTGACGATCCAGGTGAGACCACTGACGACCATAGAATCCTTCCAGGTAATGAACTCCTATTTTACAATAAACGACCCCACTCGTAGATAAGGTTCATAGGCTGTCATCAGGTCACGAGGTTCCTATTTCTGCCCCTCAACCATGGCACGGTATTCCTTCTTCAAATCCGACACCTCATCACGCAGTCGGGCAGCAACCTCGAAGCGTAAGCCAGCAGCAGCCGCATGCATCTGCTCAGTGAGTTCAGCAATCAGGTCAGCTAATTCGCTCTGGGGGATATTGGCGGGACGAGTTTTCCTGGATTCATCCGCCATGATGACCCCAGCAGTACGACGTGAGGGACGTGAGATGGAGTCCCCATCTTCACGAGCAAGCATCTCTGTGATGTCGGCAATCTTCTTTCTCAGTGGTTGAGGGTCAATACCATGTTCTGTATTGTAGGCAATCTGTTTGGCTCGCCTGCGATTTGTCTCATCAATCGCTTTTTGCATGGATGCTGTGACTGAGTCTGCGTACATATGTACTTGTCCAGAGACATTTCTTGCTGCACGACCGATGGTCTGAATCAGGGATCTCTCTGAGCGTAAGAAACCCTCCTTATCGGCATCAAGAATGGCCACGAGGGAGACCTCGGGAAGATCCAAGCCTTCTCGAAGGAGGTTGATACCAACGAGGACATCGTACTCCCCGGACCTGAGTTCACGCAGAAGATCAAGTCGTTTCAAGGTGTCGATATCGGAGTGAAGATATCGGGTACGAATGTCGTGGGCGAGGAAGTAATCAGTGAGATCCTCAGCCATCTTTTTCGTGAGGGTGGTGACAAGAACTCGCTCATCTCTTTCGGCACGAGAACGAATCTCCCCCATCAGATCCTCGACCTGCCCCTTGGTGGGTTTGAGGATCACTTCTGGATCAACCAAACCCGTGGGCCTGATGAGCAGTTCCACTGGATGAGGATCCTTCGCCATCTCATAGGGGCCAGGTGTGGCCGAAAGATAGACACTCTGCCCAATCCTCTCCAGGAACTCTTCCCACCTCAGAGGTCGGTTATCTAAGGCTGAGGGAAGACGGAAACCGTGTTCGACAAGGGTTCTCTTCCTCGACATATCCCCTTCATACATCCCACCGATTTGGGGTACTGCAACATGGGATTCATCAATGACGAGCAGGAAATCCTCAGGAAAATAGTCGAGCAAACAGTTAGGCGCGGAACCAGGATCACGCCCATCAATGTGTCGTGAATAATTCTCAATCCCTGAACAGGTTCCCACTGTCCTCATCATCTCGATGTCGTACCCTGTTCTCATCTCTAGACGCTGAGCCTCCAAGAGCTTATTCTGAGTCCTTAACTCGCACAACCGTTCACGAAGCTCCGACTCAATCCCCGCAATGGCTTTCCCCATTCTCTCGCTTGAGGCTGTGTAATGGGTGGCGGGGAAAACATGAAGGACCTCATCGCGGGTAATCACCTCTCCAGTGAGTGGGTTCATGGTTGTGAGGGTCTCAATTTCATCCCCAAATAGTTCGATTCTCCACGCTGTCAGATCGTACATCGGGAAGATCTCGATAGTATCCCCGCGAGCCCGGAAGGTTCCCCGAGTTCCCGCTAAGTCGTTGCGAACGTACTGAATGTCGACGAGTCTTCTCAACAGAGCATCCCGCCCAATCTCATCGCCAACCTTCAAGGTGATCATTCGATCCACATACTCTTGGGGAGTTCCCAATCCATAGATTGCAGACACTGAGGCCACAACGATACAGTCACGCCTGGTCAGGAGAGAATAGGTGGCCTGGTGGCGAAGTCTCTCCACCTCTTCATTAAGGGATGAATCCTTCTCAATATACGTATCCGACTGCGGGATATAGGCCTCAGGCTGGTAATAGTCGTAATAGGAGACGAAGTATTCAACTGCGTTCTGAGGGAAAAACTGCCTCAGTTCTTGGGCAAACTGGGCTGCCAAAGTCTTGTTTGGTTGCATGATGAGCATTGGTCGTTGTACGCGCTCAGCTAACCAAGCTACTGTCGCTGTCTTCCCTGTTCCAGTTGCCCCAAGAACGACGACGTCTTTCTCTCCGGCTTTGAGACGCTTTTCTAGGGCATTGATGGCATCCGGTTGATCCCCACTGGGCTCGAAATCCGCATGAACCTTGAAGGGGGCTACCGTTCTCACAACATCAGTAACTGGACGCATGTTCTAAAGCTACAACATGCCTGCGACATTTCTTGAAGGAAGGCTTAGAACCCACCTGATTAGTCAACCCCATCCTCGGTCACAAGAAACTTTGTACGTTCGACATTGGCTCTAAAAGCCAAACCATGAACAAGAACATCATCAAGCCACTCGTTGACCTGATCCTTGAGATTCTCAGGGGATCCAGATCCATCAAAAACAAAGTCAGCGGCAGCCAAACGTACCTCATCATCGATCTGGGCATTGATACGACCCCAGGCTTCCTTCTCATCCATAGTACGACCATCAATGAGGCGTGCTGCTCGTACCTCAGGGGAAGCATCAACAACGATGACCGTGTCAAAAGCTTCAGGACCAGCCGCCTCAACGAGAAGGGGAATGGCATGGATAATGAGTTTCTCTCCCCGACGCTCAGCTTCCAGATCAAGTTTGTGACCCTGATCAATGACCCGGGGATGGATGATGTCCTCCAGTTGATCTCGGGCCTCATCATCATCCCCGAAAACAAGCTTCGCGACCATTGAACGATTGAGGGTACCATCGTCAAGAAGGACCTTCTCTCCAAAAATCTCAACAATCTCAGCGAGGCCAGAGGTACCTGGGGCAACCACTTCTCTGGAAAGTACGTCATAGTCCACAACAGTGATCCCGCGCTCAGTGAAGGCGCGACTCGCAACTGATTTTCCGGCAGCAATACCACCGGTCAGACCAACTCTGATCATTTTCATCCTCCATTAACGAGACCCCGAGGACCCTGATTACCACAGTCAGGAAAGGTAGATAACCAAGAGTATCCCAACCAGAACGGGGCCACCACTTTGTGGTGACCCCGGTTCGTAGATTTGAATCAACTATGCTTATTCAGCAGTTGGCTCTTCTTCCTCAACTGCGGCAGGGGCCTTCTTAGCCTCACCGTCATTGAGTTGCTCCTTGAATGCCTGCAAAGCCTCATCAGAGGCAAAAGCCGACTCAACAGGAGCATCCGACTCACCTGTGGTGTAGGTGGCAGCGGTCATCTCCTCGACGACAGCTTCCTGCTCTGCTTCCACAGCCTCGACAGCCTGCTTCTTGTGAGCCTCCCACAGCGCACGGGCTTGGGTCCACTGGGCCTCCCATGCTGCCTGCTGCTCTTCGTAGCCTGGCTTCCATTCGTTGGTATCAGGATCGAAGCCCTCAGGATAGATGTAGTTTCCATCCTCGTCATAGGAGTTGGCCATGCCATAAAGGCTCGGATCGAAGTCATCAGCAACAACGTCGACACCTTCGTTTGCCTGCTTGAGCGACAGGGACACACGACGGCGTTCCAGGTCAATGTCGATGATCTTGACCATGACGGCATCGTTGACGGAAACAACCTGCTCGGGGATCTCCACGTGGCGCTCGGCCAACTCGGAGACGTGTACCAAACCTTCGATGCCCTCAGCCACACGCACGAAGGCGCCGAAGGGCACCAACTTAGTGACAGTACCAGGGGCAATCTGACCGATTTGGTGCAGACGAGCAAAAGTCTGCCACGGATCTTCCTGAGTTGCCTTCAAAGACAGGGAGACACGCTCGCGGTCCATCTCCACAGAGAGGACCTCCACGGTAACTTCCTGGCCGATTTCGACAACCTCGGAAGGATGATCGATGTGCTTCCATGAGAGTTCGGAGACGTGTACCAAACCGTCGACTCCACCAAGATCAACGAAGGCACCGAAGTTCACGATGGACGACACAACGCCCTTGCGAATTTGGCCCTTCTGAAGGTTGTGGAGGAAGGTGGTACGCACCTCGGACTGGGTTTGTTCCAGCCAAGCGCGACGCGACAGAACAACGTTGTTGCGGTTCTTGTCGAGTTCGATGATCTTCGCTTCGAGTTCTGCTCCAATGTACGGGGAGAGGTCGCGTACGCGCCTCATCTCGACCAGAGAAGCCGGAAGGAAGCCACGTAGGCCAATGTCCACGATGAGGCCACCCTTGACGACCTCAATGACACGACCAGTGACGACACCATCTTCTTCCTTGATCTTTTCGATCGTTCCCCAAGCACGCTCGTACTGAGCACGCTTCTTGGAGAGGATGAGACGTCCTTCTTTGTCTTCCTTCTGCTGAACGAGAGCCTCGACGGTGTCACCGACATGGACTTCTTCAAAAGGATCTACATGGTATTTGATGGCGAGTTCCTTGACTGGGATAACTCCCTCAGTCTTGTAACCCACGTCGAGGAGTACCTCGTCTTTGTCTACCTTAACGACAATGCCAGTGA
>JAIRQE010000005.1 GCA_031256725.1 Propionibacteriaceae bacterium | reverse complement strand
TCCAACAGTCTTCCGCGCCCCATGGTTTCGCGGGCAAAAACATGTGATACACGGGCACCCACTACGCGGGCACATAATGTGATTGTCGTCGACTACTCCCAGTGTCGTTGTTTGCCGCTATCATGGGAGGTATTCACCAGGATTACTGAAATGAAAGTGGGCGTCATGTCACGAGCATTCCGTCTCCTTCTGGCTGCACTAGCCGGTATCGCTCTCGCGTGTGGGTGGGTTGCTCCCGCTTATGCGGCGGATAACACCATCATTGTTGACGCCACGCTATCTCCTGAGGGGGTTCTCGAAGTTACACAGACTATCTCCCTTCCAGTCTTGTCGGGGGGTGAGGCAATGGTTCTAGAGATCCCCACGCGCATGGATCACAATGGTACCCGATACACCTATGAGATCATTGATCTCTTGGTGACCCCCGCAGATGGTGTGACGATCACCGAAAATGCACAGTCCGCAAAAATCTCCTTCCCAGCAGGGGAGATATCCGAGTTCACTGCCACCTATCAGGTGAGGGGTGCAACCACGCGAGCCGTGGACGGCGGGGTTGATTTCACCTGGATGGTCTTTGCTGGAATGACCCATGATGTGGCCAAGGTTTCAGGTGCAGTCATGGTGCCACCTGGCGCCAATAACTATGACTGTTCTGCAGGTGTACCAGGAGCCCTCGTCACATGTTCTACTTATTCCACTGGCGCCCATGGCTCAACCACATTGGAGTTCACGAACCTTAATACTGCTGCTGGTGAGATCGTTCAGACCCACATCAGTTTCCAAGCCGATGCTGTTCCAGTCACGGAGGAAGCCTCACCGATCTGGACTCTGGGTCGCGCCTTGAGTCCAGGATGGGCCCAGTTGGGCATCAGTGTTCTCGTACTCGCTGTGGGTGCCCTGGGGCTGTTTGCCCTGTGGCGCAGGGTTCGTACCGCTGGCTATTCTGGCTCGCCTGCACTGATGGCCGGCTTCAGCAAGGATGAGAACGGGCATCTGGTCTTCATAACTGATCCACATTCGCGTCCGGGTTTGATTGGTACCCTCGTTGATTCCAAGGTTGACCCTGCTGATATCTTGGCAACTATCCTAGATTTGGCGGTACGGGGCCACCTGCGTATCACAGAGATTGAGACGAACCGCTACTCGGCTCCGGATTGGTTTTTCACCCGACTAGAGGGTACAGACGAACTCAAGCCCTATGAAGCTGAGTTGTTGAATGCCCTCACCATGAACGAGACGAAGGTCTCCGAACTGACCAGCAATGTCGCCCCAGCTATCGAGTCAGTTCAGGAATCCCTCTACAAGGAGATGTTGACCTCAGGATGGTTCTCCCGTCTGCCTTCAAAGAATTCTAAGTTGGTGCCATGGGCCTGGATTACAGTGGGGATCGCGCTGGTTGTCCTGGTTCTCCTTGTGATCTTTACCACCTTCGGTTTGGTGGGATTGGTGCTCATCGCTTTGGCGATCATCTTCTTGTACATCGCCTATCAGGCGCCCCCAGTAACCCCCAAGGGTGCTGCTGTGTATGCTGGCCTTCAAGCGCTCTCCAATGATTTCCACGCCTATCTGGGGTCGGATATCGATCAGACCCAGTTGTATAACGAGGTTTCCAGGATTCTTCCCTATGCAGTTGTCTTGGGTGGATCGGATCGTTGGCTGGGCTTCCTCGTTGATGCGGATGATGATCCTGATCCAGACTCCACTGACCTGTCGTGGTACCACGCCCCAGATGACTGGCATTTGAAGTACCTTCCAGCCTCCCTGGATACCTTCATCACTACAGTGACTGGTCGCCTCTTTACCCGCATCTAGGATTCGACGACGATCCATCGCTTCTCGGTAACCAGATCAGTCACAGGTTGATCCCAGATATCTTGGGGGAGTGCGTCAACGACCTCATCATCGTTGAGTAGGAGCCACCGGGGTGTCTTTGGGTTTGCATGAAGAAGAGCCTGATCGTACCAACCCCCTCCGGTTCCTAGACGTGCCCCCGAAAGGGTGCCCGCCAATCCAGGCATGATAATGACATCTGCCTGGCTGAGTACATCAGGAGTTCCCTTGGTGGAGGGCGTGGGGATTCCGCCCCAACCTGAGATCATGGGTTCCCCAGCCCATCTGGACCACAGTGGGGTACGAGATCCTGGCAGGAGGCAGGGAAGAAGGATTGTGAGTCCCCACTGGTGTAACTCCCCTAGCAGAGTGAGGGTATCGGGTTCTGGATCAACGCTGACATAGCAAGCAATGGTATGGGGGTTCATGGCTTGGAGATGGGTGAGTACCTGGGAGGTACGTAAACCATCATGTTCGTCTCGAAGGATGGTGCTGTGACGTCTCGCCTCAATATCGGCGCGTAGTGCTGGTTTCATCGCAACTGATCCTTCTGCCAAACTCCAAGGATCACAAAACACGGATGATCCTCTCCACTGGTATCGTATCCTCATGGGTTTTTTCAAGCGTAACATTGCGCCTGCTGAGCAGACTACGAGTGAGGAATATCAGACTATGCCGTCACTGCCTTCGCCGCCTCCGGCTACGACGAATGGAATCCGGGACTTCTGGCAACACTGGGACTACCTGTTGTCCATGGTCAACGAGTTGGATGAGTTTGGTGTATCGATCCTTGAATCCGTGGGGTTGACCCTTGATGAGTCGATCATCACTGAGACTGACATACCTGGTGGTCCCAATGCTGGTGAGATCCTGATTGCGAAGGGTTCTCGTATGGAGCCAAGGATGCTTGCGATGCTGACAGCGATGGGGATTCGTAAAGTCATGGCTCGCCCAAATCCGAGGGTCCTCGTGTTAGCTCTCTCGCGTACTGCAATCCCAGCCTCCTATCTGGTGGCCGCCCAAGCGAAGGCTGTGGGGGCATCAATCCATCGCCTGGAATGCTTTGCTGAACATGCGTCAGGGGTCGTCCAAGCGATCGAGGAGCAACTTGTTCGAGCTGATCTTGTGATCACAGTCGGGGGTTTGGATGAACCCGGTGTTGATTTGAGGGATGTTGCTTCCCAGATTGGCCCCCATGACTTCACGCCTATTGCGATCAGCCCTGGAGGATTGCACGGCTTCATCATGGCTGAGGAAAAGATTCCTCTGGTAGCTCTCCCCGCTGATGCTTATGCCTCCTTCGTGTTGACGAAGCTGATTGTGGAACCCATGGTCGCTAAGCTCATGGGAGCTGGCGCAGATCCAGAGTTGTTTAGTTCCCATCTCGCACAGCCATTAAGAGTGCTACCAAATATCCTGACCTGTGTACCCGCGATGGTCAAGGATGGGAAGATGACGATCACGGGAAGACCCCAGGGCTTCGAGGGTCTTCATGCCATTTATTCCTCTAATGCCTTGGCGATCCTGGCGAGCGAAGAGGGCCTCGTTAATGTGGATGCCGAGGCCTACTATCTTCCCCTGAAATGAGTCCACATGCCTCAGGTTGTTGATGCTCCACAGTTTCCAGCCGAGCACCATTGGCCCGTTGTACTGCGCCATGGGGATCTTGTACTGACCCCTTTTCGGGTGAAGGATATGAACGAGGTCGCCAGGTTGCGTACCTTGAATATGGCGTGGTTGAGCCCCTGGGAGGCGACCTCACCTGATCCACGTGTGGAGGTTGTGACTCTCTCCCAGCGCGCCCGCTATGTTGTTGCTCAGGCTCGCAAGGGGGTGACCCTGCCTTGGATGGTGAGGGTGGATGGACTGCATTCAGCCATCGTGGGGCAATGTACCCTTGCCAACATCGTCCTCGGGTCAGCTAGAACAGCCTCCCTCGGTTATTGGATCGACCAGAAGTACGCCGGACGCTCCATCACACCCATGGCTGTCGCACTGGTCACCGACTACACCATGGCTTCCATGGGACTCCACCGCATCGAGATCTGCATACGCCCTGAGAATACTGCCAGCTTGCGTGTCGTGGAGAAACTGGGTTTCAGGTACGAGGGTCATCGGCCACGGTACATCCATATTGCGGGAGCCTGGCGGGATCATGAGATTTTCGTACTGACTGCCGAAGAGGTGGGTGAAGGATTATTGCCCCGGCTGGCATCCCAGGGCTAGGGCCATCCCGCAGCCCTTTTCGAGATAGAATTATCGGGTGCGCATCATCTTCATACGTCATGGACGTACCCAATCCAACGTCAACCACCTTCTTGATACTGACTTTCCAGGGGCTCCTCTTGATGAGGTTGGTGAAGAGCAGGCAGCGAGTCTTCCTGGCAGACTTGAGGGGGAACCCATTGAGATCGTCATGACCTCGGACATCACTCGCGCCCGCCAAACTGGTGAGCCTATTGCTGCCACCTTCAAGGTTCCACTGATCACCCACCCGGGGGTACGCGAGATCTTCGCAGGGGATTGGGAGATGGATGTCGAATGGACGGGGTACCAAGAGGTCATCACATCCTGGCCTAAGGACCTCGATAGATCGATGCCCAATGGGGATGACGGTCACACTTTCTTTGCCCGCTTTGATGCTGCCATCGCCGAACTCCAGGACTATGAATGCGCAGTCGTGGTGAGCCATGGCGGTGCCCTCTACACATGGCTCAATGCTCGCAGTGATGTTAAGGCTGATTCCGATCCGAAGTGGCGCCTGCAGAACACAGACATCGTCATCGTGGAAGGGGAACCAGGAGCATGGAGGATTCTATCCTGGGGCGATCTTTAGACCGTGGGGGTTTTGATCGTCTCCTCAAGGATCTTTTCACTTTTGCAGGTACACGAGAGTCAGGGCGATCCTCACTGGCTGCTATGGCCAAGGCGATGGACCTCCTGGGTAATCCCGAGCAGGATCTACGCGTCATTCACATCACAGGTACCTCCGGGAAAACCTCGACTTGCTACTATATTCGCGCTCTCCTGGAAGCCAGCGGCTTTCGTACCGGGCTAACAGTCTCCCCCCACATAGTCACCCTCAACGAGAGGGTACAAGTGGGTGGACTCCCCCTGGAGGAGGAACGCTTGTGTCGCTATGCCGACCAGATGCTGAGCCTCCTGGAACCTCTGCGCGGTCACCTCACCTACTTTGAGCTCATGATCTGCTTAGCAATATGGGTTTTCGCGCAGGAACGGGTCGATTATGCAGTTGTCGAAGTGGGCATTGGTGGTACAAGGGATGCCACCAATATCCTCAATCGCTCAGACAAGGTTGCGGTCATCGGACCGATAGGGCTGGATCATACTGAGAAACTCGGGGGTACGATTGCTGAGATCGCTGCCCAGAAAGCCGGGATCATCGTAGAAGGTGGAGTGGTTTTCGTTGTCGACCAATCCCTGGAAGTCCTGGAGGTCATCAAGTCCAAGACGGATGAGATCAACGCCCGGATGGTTGTCGTTCCTGGATCCTGTGTCCCACTCCCGTCATCCTGTATCCCACCCCTGTCATCCTGCGCGCAGTCGCAGGATCCACAGACTCACCATACTTCGGAAATCTGTGCCGAAGATGAAACTATGTACTCTCAGGCTCCATCGCTGGATTCAGAGTCCCGTCACACCTTGGATCTTTGTGCTGGTCAATCCACGCTTCGAATCCAGATCCCTCAGTACCAACTCCGCAACTGGGATCTGGCTCTTGCTGCAGTCTCCCACATAGCCCAACGCGACAAGTTCACAATCCCAACCCACCACGATGAACTCATGCACGTCGTACCACCTGCAAGATTCGAATGGATACAGACAGGCCACCACCGCGTACTCCTAGACGGCGCTCACAACCCACAAAAAGTAGCTTCCCTGGTGGAAACCATCCAAGCTCAAGGCCTAGGCCCTTTTCCAACACTCGCCACTCTCACCAAAGCTCCCGAAACCAAGATCCTCGAAACCCTGGCAGCTCTTGCTCCCGTAGTCTCCCATCTTATTGTTCCGCAGTTCCAACTCGGCAAAGACGACAAGATTAAAGCCTCAGTACCACCCACCCAAGTAGCAGCCATAGCCCAAGACCTGGGGATACCGGTGAGGATCATCCATGATCTGGATCAAGCCCTGCGTGTACTTTTAGATGACCTGGCAGAAGAAGTACTCGTGACCGGATCGCTGTACATGGCCGCTTTGGTACGCCCCCTGCTCGTGGGTTGAAAGTACATTAGTCGGCTCTGGAGTAGGTACCTCGCAACTCAGGGAAGCGTTTGTACAGGATGTACCCAGTGGCGACTAGGGATAATGCCATGATGACTTCGCCGGAGTTGGAGAAGACGAAGCCCGCGATATCGGTGGGGATGAAGACTGTGATGAGCATGTAGAGGGACCCCAGGAGCATCCAGGGGGATTTGATGAGGCGCAGTACCTCAACTGCACAGATGAGGACAACGATAAGCATGAAGACGGAGCCGAAGGGCGGGCCAGGGAATGTACCAGCGTTACGATAATAAAACAGGCCGCCCTCAGTGGAGGGTTCCATGACGAGAAAGATGACTGAGCGTAGGAAGCCCAGGATCACACATGTTCCGTAGAGAACCCACTGACCGATGGTGACGATCTTTGTCTTAGCCCATTGTGAGCCGCATCGTTGCGCGAATCCAACAGCAGCCACGATCCAGGCGGGGGTGAATAATGCATGCCCAATGTAGCGTGGCCAGGAGAGCCCAACCAGAAGTGGCCCATCCCCGATGGTGGCCCCAAGTGCGACGATGGAGTTGTCCCAGACGACCGCTGCAATAGGAAGGATGAGCATGAAGTTGCCTGGGGTGCGGTCTTTCACGAACAACCGAATCGCGAAGACAGCAAGCACAGCCTGAGCAACCGCACAAGCAGCATAAATAAAGGTCAACATGGCACCCTTTCCAATACGTGTTGCATCATAGCAAGTCCGTATCCAGCCTAAGCAAAACTCATGTTCCTACTCGTGTTCAACCAGTCACCAGGTTGGTTTGTGAAGGTGCACCCCCAATTCGGGCTTTTTCCATGTCAAAAGTTCTCAACCAAGTGGGGGAAGGTACCACCAAGGCCAAGATTGTGAAGTTAGGTACCACCATGCCGAATGAGTACTCGCGAATCGGGAAGACGTCAATCACGTACATCGGTGAGATAAAGTTGGGTACCGAACGTCAAGGAAGGGATGTTATGACTATCAAAGTTGTGGGTACGGTTGTTGAACTCGATGGGGATGAGATGACCCGTGTGATCTGGGCGATGATCAAGGAGAAACTACTCTTTCCCTACCTTGATATGAATCTGGATTACTATGACCTCTCGGTGACCCATCGTGATGAGACCGACGATCAGGTGACCCACGATGCGGCCGCTGCCATCGCCAAGCATGGGGTTGGTGTGAAGTGTGCCACCATCACTCCTGATGAGGCGCGAGTTGAAGAATTCAACCTTAAGCAGATGTGGAAATCCCCCAATGGCACGATCCGCAACATCTTGGGTGGTGTGGTTTTCCGTGAACCCATCGTCATCGAGTCCATTCCACGGTTGGTGCCCACATGGACTGATCCGATCATTATTGCTCGTCATGCCCATGCTGACCAGTACAAAGCCCAAGACTTTGTCGTACCAGGTGCGGGTACAGTCACCATCACCTACACTCCCAAAGATGGGGGCGAGCAGATCACCCGTACTGTCGCCGAATATGGCGAAACTGGTGGTGTGGCCCTGGGAATGTACAACACCGTCCAATCCATTGAGGACTTCGCCAGAGCATGTTTCTCCTATGGACTCGTGCGCCATGTATCGGTGTACCTCTCCACAAAGAACACGATACTCAAGGCCTATGACGGCGCATTCAAAGACATTTTCGCCAGGATCTTTGCCGAAGAGTTCCAGCCCCAATTCGATCAGGCGGGACTCATCTATGAGCATCGTTTGATTGATGACATGGTCGCGGCTGCCCTGAAGTGGACTGGCGGTTATCTGTGGGCCTGCAAGAACTATGACGGAGACGTACAATCCGATGTCGTCGCTCAAGGCTTCGGTTCCCTGGGGCTGATGACATCCGTACTCATGACCCCAGACGGTTCAACAGCCCTCGCAGAGGCAGCCCATGGTACGGTCACCCGCCACTGGCGTCAACATCAGCAGGGCAAGCCCACGTCCACAAACCCCATCGCGTCGATCTTCGCATGGACTGGTGGCCTCAAGCATCGCGGGAAGCTCGACAACACCCCCGAGGTCGTCGCCTTCGCTGAGACCCTGGAACAGGTCTGCGTGGACACCGTTAACCAGGGCAAGATGACCAAGGATCTTGCCCTGCTCATCGGCCCCGATCAAACCTGGCAGACCACCGAAGAGTTCATGGACTCCCTAGCCGAAAACCTCGCCAAAGCATTTGGATGATATTTCGAGGGGATGTGTGACCGTTGCTTCGCGGGAGACACGAGACCAAATTGCGTAGCTATTTTGTCGAAGTTAAGAGAGCCCGTGCTACGCTTTGCGAGCACGGAAGCGAACGTACTCTCGCGAAGCAACGGTCACACATTCCCATACATCATATTCACCACGGCGAATCAGTATTCGCTAAACTAATTCTTGCACCTGTGTGGAGAGGGTAGTTGTGTCGAGTGGCTGGGCAAACATCGCCCTGATTGCGCTGTTTATCATCATCGGTGGGGTTTTTGCTGCCGCTGAGATGGCTTTGGTATCCCTCAGGGAATCCCAGGTACGCCAACTTACAACCAAGGGTATCCGTGGGAAAAAGGTTGCAGCCCTGGCAAGCAACCCAAACCGATTCCTGTCAGCGGTACAAATTTGCATCACCTTCACGGGCTTCCTTTCAGCCTCCTTCGGCGCAGTAACCCTGTCAGATGACCTAGCCCCAGCACTCACCAAGATTGGGATTCCATCCGCTGCTGCCGATGTGATTTCCCTCATCCTCGTCACCATCGTTATCTCCTATTTCTCGATCGTCATCTCCGAGTTGGCAGCCAAGAGGCTTGCCATGCAAAGAGCCGAATCGGTGGCCCTAGCGCTGGCTGGTTTCATTGATGTGGTAGCAATCCTTGCTAAGCCCCTCATCTGGTTTCTCGGAGTATCGACCAACCTCGTCGTACGTCTCTTAGGTGGAGATCCTCGGGCCTCCAGGGAAGCCGTGACTGATGAAGAACTGCGCCAGATGGTGACCAGTTCCGAAAGCCTCACCCAAGAGGAGAGACAGATCGTTGACGAGGTTTTCGCTGCTGGTGAAAGAAGCCTCCGTGAGGTGATGGTACCGCGTACCGAAACTGAATTCTTGGACGGCGACCTCCCAGCCTATAAGGCTGTCAGGGCACTTGAATCGGCGACCCATTCGCGCTTCCCAGTGACGGGGTCTTCTGTTGACGACATCATCGGGTTCGTGCATATTCGCGACCTGATGTACCTCGACTCCTCGGATCGTTCCGCCCCCATTCGCCAGTTGGTACGCCCAATCGTGTCGATTCCTGACACAGTGAGGGTCCTTCATGCACTTACCTTTATGAGACGTGAGGGCTCCCATGTGGCTATCGTCCGTGATGAATATGGGGGTACGGCTGGAATCGTCACCTTGGAGGATCTGGTGGAGGAACTCGTCGGGGAGATCCAAGACGAGTACGACCTTGCAGCCCCAGCGGTCATCTCTGGGGAGAACCAGATTGAGGTCGAAGGGTTGACCACCTTGGAACAGTTCCAGGACCTGACAGGGTTTGTATTACCGGAAGGCCCCTATGACACGGTGGCTGGTTTTTGGGTGAGTGTACGAGGGGATTTGCCACAGGAATCCGACGCCATCACGACCGTACTCAACTATGAGTCTGCCCCCGATGTAGAGGTACCCGTGGAAATGACTGTCACAGCCATGGATGGTCGAAGGGCCGCCCGGATAAGTGTACAGAGGGTCAACTGATCTGCCCGTGCCAGCTCGACGATATCTGTCCCTGTGACACGAAGATGTACCAAAAACGAACCGGCCCCCAAAACCAAAGCGACGCCAACTCGTGACGCCGCTTCGGTGTAGTGGTAGTTAATGTGGGGGCAA
The DNA here is from genome assembly GCA_031256725.1 of Propionibacteriaceae bacterium. Classification (GTDB taxonomy): domain Bacteria; phylum Actinomycetota; class Actinomycetes; order Propionibacteriales; family Propionibacteriaceae; genus WQYJ01. The sequence continues at coordinate 135,321 of JAIRQE010000005.1, read as the reverse complement.
CTACCGAAGATCGTTGGGATTAGGGTTGTCGCTCTTGGTGTGGGATTTCACCGCACCAAGGATCTTGTCGAGGCCAGTGGAAGCACTGCCCTCTTCGGGGAGGATAATCCACGCCAGGATGTACAACAGGATCCCAGCACCAGGGAAAATGACCATTGCGACACCAGTCAGCAATCGGACGAGACCCGAGTCGGCTCCTGTGTACTGAGCGATACCTCCGGAAACACCGGCGAAAACCCGGTTGGTGGTGGAGCGGGTAAGTTGGCGGTTCGACATGATTCTTCCTTTCATTACTGAATCTGAAAACCTGAGTTGTTCTGAGGGTTCTCCCCCTCGGGCGGGGGCTCAGAGTAGAAGGAACCGACCTGGAAGGGATTACCACCTAAGTTGGTGGGTTCAGCTCCCCTCTGAGCCTGTTCGTCGAGACGCCTCTGCCAGGCTAGCCGAGCCTTCTCGAATTCCTTGCGTGTCTTCCATGACTTGCGTCCCCTAGCTTTCATCGCCAACGAAGCAACGATGATGAGAACAATGATGGCGAACACTGCGGTATGCCTATCATCAGCCATGACACCTGCCCCGATGATCACTGCCGCTACGACAATGAGCCATGAAAGCCCACGTCGTGGTCGTGTGACGGGAGCGGCATTGTATGTCTGGGGGAGTACCGCCCACATCACCACATAGGCGATGAGTCCAGCCCCACCAGAGAAGCAGGTACCGAGAACGAAGAGTGCGCGAATAAGGGTGACGTCGATTCCCAAGAAATCGGACAACCCAGAGGCTACACCGGCAATCCGACCGTTAGCCATGTTTCGTCGCAACTGCATTTTTCTCACAACACTAGAATGCCGGGAGGACGGGTGTTTTCGCTATGAGGTTCCCCCCTGGTTTTCCCCTGAGGGCCTTCGAGCTGGTGGATTTCAAGCTTACGTGTCATGCTGGGTACGTGAGTGAAACTGGTCTCGTCAAGGCTCCAAGCGCCTTTCGTGTCCTAGATCGTGCCCTTGTCGCGGGGGTTGCAGCAGGGTTGAGCGCACACTCACGCATTCCCGTCTGGGTCTTTCGAGCAGTCTTTGTACTCGCGTCAGGATGGAAGTTTTCGGGGGCCTTTGCGTATGCGATGCTGTGGGTCATGTTGCCCTTGGAAGCGCGTACCGTCCCTATCGGGCTTGTGGCAGCTGAACGATCAGGGAAGCGCCCTGTCGTACACAAGACCCGGTGGCGCAGGTTCCTTGGATGGATTGGGGCCATCGGGCTTGGGCTCGGGATGGCGATTGTGATTGGATATTACGACACCTCTCGAATGGGGCGCGACGCGATATATATCTGCGTATTGGGGCTTGGGATTGCTTTCGTCTGGCTTACGCGGGAAACCATGTGGCCGCGGTGGGGAAAAACCCTGGTGGCTCTTACCGGGGTACTCATTGCGTGGGCGTCGGGTACTGTGATTGTTGCGCGGATCTGGGAGGAGATTTCTGGTTCTATCACTGGTTACCTGGACGGGTACCTTGGCGGCTATGAGATGACTGCCTTTGTGGCTCTTGCAGCGATGGCGGCCTGCGGGGTGGGGTTCCTGCCCTGGATCATCCATCCCCAGCGTACCGAGGAAGAAAAACAGGCTGAACTCATTGCACAGACTCGTGCGGACATGGCTGCCCACCTGCATGACTCTGTACTCCAAACTCTGGCTGTAATCCAAAAACAAGCGACGGATGCGAAGGCTGTGGCCCAATTGGCGAGGCGTCAGGAGAAGGACCTACGGGAGTGGTTGTACACCGATCAGGCGGAGGAAGAATCGGTAGTGACCGCACTCAAGGAGGTCATCTCGGAGTTGGAGGCGGTCTATCCTGTGGCCGTGGAATTGGTGACTGTGGGGGATCACGAGATGACTGTGGAGATTGATGCCATTGTTCGGGCTGCGAGGGAAGCGATTCTTAATGCAGCCAAGCACTCGGGTGCTGACAAGGTTGATGTCTATGCCGAGATTAGTGGTCAACGGGCGGAGGTCTTTGTCCGTGACCGTGGCCAAGGGTTTAAAGTAGATGCCATCGGTGAGGACCGTATGGGTATCCGTCGCTCAATTATCGACCGTATGTCAAGCTATGGCGGTCATGTGGATGTACGATCAACTGTGGGTGAGGGTACTGAGATCCGCCTATCGATGCCACTAGATCAGGAAGGATCAGGATATGACTGATCAGGAATATGATGACCGTGTCACTGATGGTGATGGGGATCTTGCGTTCGGGGCCAACGATGAGGTTCCGCCGAAGCCGCGGGGAAGGTACCGCGTGGTGATGGTTGATGACCACGCCATGTTGCGTACTGGGGTCCGTCACGAGATCTCTGGTGAGGTCGATGTGGTTGGTGAGGGTGAGGATGTTGCCACTGGTGTGGAGGCTATTCGTCGTGAGAATCCTGACGTGGTACTCCTGGATGTGCATCTGCCTGGCGGGGGTGGTGCCGAGGTGATGAAACAGGCGGGGATGCCTGATGTACGTTATCTGGCCTTGTCAGTCTCAGATGCAGCCGAAGATGTGATTGGTACGATCCGGGCTGGTGCTCGTGGATATGTGACCAAGTCGATTTCTGGGCCTGACCTGGTGGATGCCATCATTCGTGTGGCTGAAGGGGATGCGGTCTTCTCTCCACGGCTGGCGGGGTTTGTTCTTGATGCTTTCTCGGGGTCCATCGAAGTGACCTCTGTGGATGAGGACCTCGACCGTCTCTCGATCAGGGAGCAGGAGGTCATGCGCCTCATTGCACGAGGGTACTCTTATCGCGAGGTGGCTCGCGAACTGTTTATCTCTGTGAAGACCGTGGAGACCCATGTGTCCTCAGTACTACGCAAATTGCAACTCTCCAATAGACACCAACTCACACGATGGGCGACGGATCGCAAACTTGTGTGAGTTGGGGGTGTCAAGAGATACGTCCCCTAACACCCCCGCAGATCACTTTTTGCGATTGTGGAAAGCGCCCCAGAGGAAGAGTACGAGCGCAGAGCCAGCGATGGCGATAGCCCAGGTTTTGAGGGACCAGAATCCAGCGAGTCCTACATGGAAGAAGGCCGATGAGATCCACCCGCCAACTAGTGCACCAACGATGCCACATATGATGGCAGGGAGGATTCCTGGGCCGATTCGACCAGGAACCAAAGCGCGAGCAATAGAACCAGCAATAGCACCGAGGATCAACCAAGCAATAATATTCATATCTCTACTGTACAGAAGTGGGAACGTTCACATCATTGGGAATTCCCCTGGATGGTCCCTGAGTCCCCACCTCATATCGTAGGCAGGTGTGTCATGATGGTTGTGGTTCGCTGATGTCACGAAGAAGGGAGAGGACTATGGTACGAGGGCTTCATGGGCCCGTCTTCGTCGGTCCTGAACTTGATCATTCGGTTCGGGTGGCTTTGACTGAGGCTGGAATCGAGGTTGTTGGGGATTTAGGATTCTGTGAGTCTCCGCGAGTGGCCATCACTATTGATCCAACGGTGATTCCACCCACAGTTGAGTGGGTGCACTGCCCCTTTATGGGGGTCGACTCTCTCTTGGGTCATCTTCCAGCAACAGTACAGGTGTTGACTCGTACCACTGTGGGTATGCCTGAGCGGATAGGCTCCTATACAAGTACTGCTGTGGCGGCGGAGCGGTGGGGGTTCCATACCTATTATCAGCGGCAGAGCCAACATTTATGGGAGCAGACAATACTTGGTGGGCTCCCTGATCCGTCAGATTCTTCGGCGGTCCAGGACCTGAGTGCTGTGATCCTGGGTACAGGATGGGTGGGTTCTGCTGTCGCACAGGGGATACGTACCCAGTTTGGAGATCTGGTTGGTGTCAGTCTCTCGGGGGAGTCTAAGCCTTTCTTCGATAGGGTACTCCCCTTCAACAAAGCCCCATGGGAGGAAGCTGACTGTGTCATAGGGGCCGTACCACTCACCCCACACACCTCAAAGATTCTTGGCGAGCAGGTCTTTTTACGACTCACAGGGGCTCATCTTGTACTCGTGGGAAGAGGGGCGACTGTGGATTTCGATGCCCTGAGGGTTGCACTTGATCAAGGACAGGTACGCCATGCAACCATTGATGTGTACCCAGTGGAGCCGATCCCTGACGGCGAATGGCTGTGGGACCATCCACATCTGACACTGACTCCTCATATCTCTGGTTTGACCATTCCCTCGGATATCGTGTCGGCCTTCCTTGCCGTCCGGGATGATCTTTTGGCTGGGCGTACCCCAGATGTGTTGGTGAATTTCCGGCGAGGTTATTGATCCCTTTGGCGCAACACCTAGGCCAATCCGAGAGTTTGTCGGTGGTGGGTCGTAGAGTAGGTGGCCTTATGAATTCGGTGTTTGATGAAGGATGAATTCGGTGTTTGATGAAGGTTTCTCTGCAGAGGATGTGGAGGCGCTGTTCGCTGCACAGATGAGTGAGCCACCACCTGATCCTGAGGCTGAGCCTCCTACTGAGGATGGGTACACTCACGACCAAGGATTCTCGCCAGACCATGGGTACTCTCGAGACGATGACTCACCCTCTCAGGCTGATCGTATTGCCGCCCTTGTTGAGGGGCTCAATCCTCCGCAAGAGCAGGCTGTCCTTCATTGTGGGTCACCGCTGCTTGTCGTGGCGGGGGCAGGGTCGGGGAAGACTCGTGTACTGACTCGAAGGATTGCCTATTTGATCTCTGCTGGTGGGGTACATCCTGGTGCGATCCTGGCGATCACCTTCACGAATAAGGCTGCTGCTGAGATGAGGGAGCGGGTTGGCGAACTAGTGGGGAATCGCTCGCGGTACATGTGGGTGGCGACCTTCCACAGTGCGTGTGTACGCATCCTTCGGGCCGATATCGACAAACTTGGGGTGTCGAAGACTTTTTCGATCTACGATGACATGGATTCGAAGAGACTTGTGAGTACGATTCTTCGCGAGAAGAACCTGGATACAAAGAAGTTTCCTGTACGAACGGTACGCTCGTGGATCTCTGATCAGAAGAATGCGCTGGTGTGGGCGGATGAGGCCTTGGCTTCGAGTACTAAATATCCAGTGAGTGTTTATGCTGAGGTTTATGCTGAATATAGGGATCGCTTGATTGCGGCCGAGGCTCTGGATTTTGATGACCTTCTGATGTCGACAGTACGTTTGTTTCGGGAGCATTCAGAGGTTCGTGAGAAGTACCGTCGGCGATTCCGGCACGTACTTGTGGATGAATATCAGGACACCAACCATGCGCAGTACGTGTTAATACAGTTGCTCTGTTCTCCTGAAGGTGGGGCTGGGCATGGTGAGGCTCCAGAGTTGATGGTGGTTGGTGATTCGGATCAGTCGATCTATGCTTTCCGGGGGGCGTCGATCACGAATATCCTCAACTTTTCTGAGGACTTTCCGGGTGCCCGGGTCATCCAACTGGAACAGAATTACCGTTCGACCCAGAACATTCTTTCGGCTGCCAATTCACTGATTCGGCACAATCGTTCCCGGCCTGAGAAGAACCTGTGGACTGATGCGGGAGATGGTCCGCTTGTGGTTGGCTATGTGGGGGACACCGAGCATGATGAGGCCCGGTTTATCGCTGACGAGATACGAACCCTCTCGGCTGCGGGGGAGTCGCGGTTAGGGGATGCGGCTGTTTTTTATCGTACGAATGCCCAGTCTCGGGCTGTTGAGGATGTCTTCATTCGGTTGGGGGTTCCCTATCGGGTTGTCGGTGGCGTGAAGTTCTATGAGCGTCGGGAGGTACGCGATGCCATCGCCTATTTGAGGGCCTTGGCTAATCCGGCTGATGAGGTGTCTATTGAGCGGATCATCAACGTACCTCGGCGTGGTATCGGGGATACGACTCAGGAGACTGTAAGGTCTCATGCTCGGGCGAAGTCGATCACGATTACCGAAGCCATTGAGGGTGCCGACACTATTCCGGGGTTGAGTGCTCGTGCGGTCAATGGCTTAGCTCGGTTTGCTGAGTTGATGTCGAAGCATCGCGAGATGATTACTGCGGGGGTGCCCGCCGACGAGATCCTGAGGTCCATCCTTCAAGAGTCTGGTTATCTCGACATTCTTAAGGATTCCCAAGACCCCCAAGATGAGACTCGACTGGAGAACCTCGCTGAACTCATTGCTGTTGCGACGGAGTTCGTTGGGGCAGCTCACGAGATTGATGTCGAGGATGGGATCACCCATGACGATGATCCCCTGGACGGGGATGCAGGCGAATGGTTGGGTAGTTCAGAGTCCAACCCCGTCATCCTGCGCTCCGTCGCAGGATCCAGACAAGAATCCGGGGAAACCCACGACGATAATCACGTAGGACTCATGGGAGCACCAGAACCTGATGACTCCCTGCCAGCCTTCCTGGAAAGGATCGCTCTCGTAGCCGACTCCGATCAGATCCCTGACGGGAAAGTGGGTGAGGCAGTGGTCACCCTGATGACCCTCCACACAGCCAAGGGGCTAGAGTTCGACACTGTCTTTGTGACTGGATTCGAGGAGGGGTTATTCCCTCATGAGAGAGCCCAATCATCACGTGCAGAACTAGAGGAGGAAAGACGTCTCGCCTACGTCGGATTGACCCGTGCCCGCAACAGACTCTATGTCTCACGCAGCGAGGTACGTACCCTCTGGGGGAATCCGGCCTACAATCCCGAGAGTCGATTCCTGAGTGAGATTCCCGAACGACTCATCGAATGGCGCCGCCAGGGACGAGTCGCCAACTGGGGGGCAAGTGTCGCTCCCACTCCACAGATGCGTACCAAAACGGCACCCGAAAAACTTCAATCCTCGATCCGTTCCACCTCCGCAAAGCCTAAGATCGTTCCTGATCTCGTAGCTGGAGACCGAGTGATCCACTCCTCCTTCGGATTGGGTACAGTACTCGAAGCCTTCGATCATAGTGGCGATCCTCGAGCCAAGGTCGACTTCGGCTCCTATGGTACGAAGATCCTTTCGCTCAAACACTCCCCAGTGGAGAAGCTGTAGATCCTTCTTGTTCCGTTGTATTCAGCCGTGGTCACACCACGAGGACATTGGGTCATCCACATCCTTCAATGATGATGAAATCTTGATTCTGTGGCGGTTCGGAACGTCTGGCGGAGGTCTTACGCCATTTCCATGGGGGCTCGATGGAGGGAAACACGTCATCGATCCACAGAAGATTTCTTCACCGAATGAAGCCGTACATCGTACGGACTAAGAAAGAGTCGGAGAAATCGAAGACCATTACTCCGCAGACTCAACCGACAGTGGGAACTACACGCGTTGCCATCAAAGACTCAACAGCCGTGGAAACCTCAACCATCGCAGAGCGTGAAGTCAATGTCGATGCTGAGGGTTTCCTCACCGACTATGATCAATGGGATGAGCAGGTCGGGCTTGCTGACTGTCCTTCGACATAATGAAGCTCTTTGAGGTCGATCTTTTCGACGGTGCCAAAGCGGTCGTCAGTGCCACCGACTTCGTGAAACTCTTGGAGGGTAGCCAGATCATCTTCATCTGATCCAGCCAACAGGTTATGGACAACATGGGTAAATTCACCAGACATGCGTGTGGGAGTCCCCCAGTACTCAAACCCCAAGCCAGAATGAAGGGATGGTTCGCGAAGACTCTCTCACGGCACGACTAACTCTGGAAACATACGAGCCTGCCCAAGAGCAGGTACCTCAGCCAACAATGCCCTGGTGGATAGCTGGGGTTGGTGGTGCCATCCTGTGTGCAGTCGCGGGATGGGCAGTCATCGCAGCTATGGTACTCACCTCGGTGGTGACCCAAGAAGAGATCAATGTTTCCGAAACCCTGCGGTTGTCCACCCGAATCTGGCTCCTGATACATGGTGGGGTTCTTCAATTGGGGGCAACCACCATCACTCTTGTACCCCTCGGATTGACTGCCATGGTCGGGCTCCTTCTCCATGGGGTCGGAGGGTACTGTGGAAAGCAAGCGGATCGCAGTGGTGGGGATGATCTGCGTAGACCCCAGGTAATCGCCAAGGTGGTTGGAGTGATCACCGCCACCTATGCATCACTTGTCGTGGGGGCAGCACTGTTCATTGACGCGGGCGGGCCCAATACCCGTGCAGGTATCGGAGCGATCCTGCTTTCAGCAGTGATGAGTTTCCTGGGGTCACGGAAAACGATTCGCTGGGAACAGCGGCCAATCTGGCCCATCTGGACTCAGGCAATCCCTCAAGCTGTGGGCTCCGGTGTCCTCGTCGCGATTATCGGTGGGTTTGTTGTACTTCTCACATCGCTGATCCTCAATCGGGAACTCTTCCTCACGCTCACCGATCACCTCTATCCTGGCTGGGTTGGAGTCATTGTTCTCACGCTCATTCAGTTCTTCTACTCGCCTAATATCATCATGTGGTGTACCTCCTGGTCTTTCGGTCCTGGGTTCACGATCGGTGACGAGTCGGTCATCTCTCTGGCTGGCTCCCATGTGGGTCTGCTTCCCGCTTTCCCGATCACTGCTGCCCTGCCCACCGACCCTGATCCCGCCAGTCTCGCGTGGCTGGCCATCCCCGTACTGGCTGGTGCAGTGGCCGCCCTCATGGTTTTGAGGGTACGTCCTGCAGTCCGTTTCGACGAAACAGCCCTAGTTGGGGGGCTTTCAGGGGTACTAGCCGGCCTAGCATTAGTTGGTTTGGCCACCTTGACTTCGGGAAGTCTTGGTGTTGATCGGCTGTCCAGCCTTGGACCGATGCTCCTACCTCTGCTGGTGGTAGCTCCTAGTCTCATGGGGTTGGCGGGGATTCTAACTGGTCTGATTCTTGGTTTGGTACGTAAACCCGTTGGTCCTGCTGATCCCTGGTGGTGGTCACGGTGGGGTACAGGTACCCCTAATGATGAGCCAACCGAGACCTATGAAAGAGCGACCCAGTTGGTACGTTGGCCCAAGAGGGGTGGACCCGAATTGATGGAGGAAACAGGTGAACCACTGCCCCGAGGAAGGCGCAGTCACCCCGATCCTGAATCGGAGGAAACCTCTCAGTTGCCGGATTCTGTTCCTGAGGTACAAGAGTCCTCACGACAGGATGGAGACAAACCTACGATGGTCGTGAAGGATTCCGAGTCCAATCGTGAATCTGAGATGACGATCGTAACCCGTTTTGTGGATTCTCCCGCAGGTGAACTTGAAGGCCCATCATCGCTCACGAAGGAGGAACTCTCAGTCAAGCGTAGGATGGGATGGTTGGGTCCCGTCTTCCAAAAAGCCAAGAAGAGGAACATTGAGGAATCTCATGGATCTATTGAAGAGTCCACGACCTCGCTAAACCCCGATAAGGCCTATGATCTAATCATTGGTGAGCAATTGCCCCTAGATTTCCATGGGGATGATGAATCCTGATGGTAAAACCGCACAATTTCAGGGCATAAAGGGTGACCCTAGACAGGATTGTGAACTCTGACGTACTCAGAGGGCTCTCCATAGAGTGCAAGTTCACAATCCATGTGAAGGCTTTGGAATCATGTTGATTTTGTGAACTTTTGCAGGGACTATTGTGAATAGGATATCATCCTGGATGACAGTGGGGGACGTGTCAGGGGGGGGGTGTGTCAGGGGACGTATCTCTTGGCGTATAGGACTTGCTGATGAACGTGGGAGTGAATGTGGTGACTGTGACCCTATTTCAATCCAGTAGAGTATTCCTGTGCCTGAATCCTTGAAATGTGTCGTACTCATCTCTGGTACGGGTACCCTCCTTCAAGCCCTCCTCGACACTATCGACACTGGTGGGCTCGCGGCTACAGTTGTTGCAGTGGGAGCGGACCGACAGGCAGAGGGGATCACTAGGGCAACATCGAAGGGGATTCCCACCTTCGTACTCCCTCTTCGTAAGGGGCAGGATCGTGAACTCTGGGATCGGGATCTAGCCACTGCAGTGGCCCAATTCGAGCCTGATCTTGTGATCTCTGCTGGATTCATGAAACTGGTGGGCACGCATTTCCTGACGCAGTTTGGAGGGAAATTCATCAACACCCATCCAGCATTGTTACCGAGTTTTCCGGGGGCCCATGCCGTCAGGGACGCTCTCGAAGCCGGGGTGAAGGTGACTGGATGTACTGTCTTCGCCGTTGATGAGGGGATTGATACTGGGCCCATTATTGCCCAAGAGGCAGTGGATGTACTTCCGCATGATGACGAGGCAACTCTTCACGAGCGGATCAAAATCGTGGAAAGGCGACTTCTGGTCGAGGTCGTAAAGAACTGGAGGAAAGATGGCTGATCGGATCGAGATACGTCGAGCATTGGTAAGTGTTTATGACAAGACTGGGCTCGTTGAGCTCGGGAAACAACTCACGGACGCGGGGGTGGAGATCGTCTCCACGGGGTCTACTGCTGCCACCTTGGCTAAGGCCGGAATCCCTGTGACCGGTGTCGAAGATGTGACGGGTTTCCCTGAGTGTCTTGATGGGCGGGTGAAGACCCTCCATCCGAAGATCCATGCCGGTATCCTGGCTGATCGCCGACTGGATTCCCATGTTAAGCAGTTGGCCGAGTTGGGGGTTGCTGCCTTCGATCTGGTGGTCACCAACCTGTATCCGTTCACCCAGACGGTGGCCTCGGGTGCGACCCAGGATGAATGTGTGGAGCAGATCGATATCGGTGGGCCGTCGATGGTACGTGCGGCTGCCAAGAATCATCCCAGTGTCGCTGTACTCACATCTCCAACCCAGTACGATTCCGTAGCGGAGGCTCTCGCAGAAGGAGGGTACACCCTGGCCGAGCGTCAGATTCTCGCCAAGCAGGCCTTCATTCATACTGCTTCCTATGATGTGGCAGTGGCAACCTGGATGACCGAGACCTTCCCGGCCGAGGGTGGTCCTGAGTGGATGGTACGCGCTTATCACCTCGCTCAGCCTTTACGATATGGGGAGAACTCGCACCAGACAGCAGCGTTGTACGTGGGCTGGGACACGGCCTTGGCCCAGGCTGAGCAACTGGGTGGTAAGGAGATGAGCTACAACAACTATGTGGATACTGAGGCTGCCTATCGTGCCTGCTATGACCACGCTGATCCGGCTGTTGCCATCATCAAACACGCTAATCCTTGTGGGATTGCAGTGGGATCAACGATTGCTGAGGCCCACCTGAAGGCCCACGCCTGTGATCCATTGTCCGCCTATGGTGGTGTCGTGGCTGCGAACCGTGAGGTCACTGTCGGACTGGCTGAAAACCTGGCTGAGATCTTCACCGAGGTTATCATCGCTCCAGGATTTGAACCCGAGGCCTTGGAGATACTTAAGAAGAAAAAGAACCTGCGCATCCTTCAAGCTGCCCCCTATCCGAGAGTACCAACAGAGTTGCGTCCCATCTCAGGAGGGATGCTGGTACAAACTCCCGACTATATCGACGCCAAGGGTGACGACCCCAACAATTGGGAACTCAAAGCCGGTTCTGCTGTCGATGAGGCTACCTTGCGGGATTTGGCTTTCGCCTGGAAAGCGGTACGCGCCGTGAAATCCAATGCGATCCTTCTTGCCGACGCTGGAGCCTCCGTGGGTGTAGGCATGGGTCAGGTCAACCGAGTGGATTCCTGCAAGTTGGCGATTGAGCGTGCTGGGGATCGAGCCCCGGGTTCAGTGGCTGCTTCCGATGCTTTCTTTCCCTTTGCTGATGGCCCCAAGTTGCTGATTGAGGCAGGAGTACGAGCTATTGTTCAACCCGGTGGATCCATCCGCGACCAGGACGTCATTGACGCATGTGAGGCTGCCGGGGTGGCTTTGTACTTCACAGGGGTACGACACTTCTTCCACTGATATCGATTCTCGTGATAGGTGGCCCCTCGCTGCGTTGGCACGGCTTATTGCGTTAAATGGCCCACGTACGTCAGTGGTAAATACGAAAACTGGCCCGCAACTGGACCATTCGTGTGGGAAACTGATGAACGAGGGTCGATTGGCCCACTTGCGGTGGGAGAGGGGGATGAGTAATGAGTAATCTGGGGTTGTTGGCTCACATGATGATCGCTGTGGCTGATAGACAGCGGGCCACGGAGTTTTGGGCGCCTGTACTTGGTTTTCTGGGATATGGGTTGCTCAACGAGAATGATCATCGGATTTGTTATGCATCGACTGAATATGGTGGTCGTCCGCGACGAGGTGTTGTCTGAAAGCGACAGCTGTGACTTCGGTTATCATGTCGTACCTCCATATCGATCAGTATGATCATGTTGATCAGGATAGTACTTGGTGGGAGAACCTTGACTATTTCAGTTCGAACATATGGCGTGAATCTGTCAATAGTTACGTCCGAAGGAGCCTAATCCCTTTGAGCTGTTTGATAGAGGACCTGGGTGCCAGTGGCTGCAGACGCACCCATGATCCCGTAACTTGTCACATCACTGAATCCAAGCTCCTTCAGTCGTGTTTTTGCGCGCCCGGCTCTGCCTCCAGCATTGCAGTACACCACCAGCTCGGTGTCCTTGGGAAACTCCATCATTTGGGTATTGAACTGGGGATCATGGAAGTCAATGTTGATAGCCCCTTCAATGTGTCGTGCCGCAAATTCCTGAGGGGTACGTACATCAATAATGAACCTGGTCATACCTCAATTCTGACACAGAACCCTGCATTCTCTGGTCTGTCATAACGTCACAATCTTCTGTACATCTGGTGATGTATCACCAGTGTTGTGAAGTTCTGCCTTGCTTTCGGGTTATTTCAGGTGCACAAGTTCGCAACTGAGATCCGAGGTGCCTCATTCAGTCGAGTATTGCGAAGTTTTACCCAGGACTGGTCCATTGACTGTCCTGTGTTCATCATCCTTGGGTATGAGGGAAAACCATTCTTTGGGTGGAGGTCAGTAACTAGCGGCATTGCCTAAGCTGTTGTTCGCTGCTTTTTTCATAGGAAAATGCAGTGAACCATCGCGTTTTTCATAGATAGTATGTTTATAGAAGGTACTCAACACACGGGAATTTAGGCACTCCCAAATCGGCGCTCTCGGTCGTTGTAGAGTTCGATGGCTTTCCAGAGGTCCCGACGGTCGAAGTCGGGCCATAGTACGTCCAGGAAAACCATCTCAGCATAGGCGGCCTGCCAGATAAGGAAGTTGGAGGTACGTTGTTCGCCGGAGGAGCGTACAAAAAGGTCAACGTCAGCGATCTCGGGGCAGTAGAGGTACTTGGCGAAGCGGGCTTCTGTGAGGCGATCAGGATCCAGCTTCCCAGTCTGGGCATCGTGGGCGATGCGTCGAGCGGCATCGGTGATCTCGGCTCGACCACCATAGTTCACGCAAAACTGGAGGGTGAGTGTGGTGTTGTCCTTGGTGATCTCTTCGGCGGTTTCCAATTCCTTGATGACTGAGGCCCAGAGTTTGGGGCGACGTCCTGCCCAACGAATCTTCACTCCGAGTGCATCCAGATCCCCTCGGCGACGGTGAATGGTGTCACGGTTGAATCCCATGAGCCAGTGAACCTCAGCGGGGGAGCGTTTCCAGTTTTCGGTGGAAAAGGCATAAACAGTCAAGGCTTTCAGGCCCACCTCAATAGCACCTTCAATGACATCGAACAATGCTCCTTCACCACGCTCATGTCCATCAGTACGTGGCAATCCACGTTGCTTAGCCCAACGACCATTGCCATCCATGACGATGGCGACATGGGCGGGTACTGTTATCCCAGTTGGCGCAACCGCGCCCGATGGATGTGGGGTCGGGGGCCTCTTCTCGGGCCGAGTATAACCTTGGACCATAGACTTGATCCTAGCGTGAGCACCACTGTCATTCTGCGCGACAGTCGCAGAATCCAGACCTGGGATTCATTGAGACTGGATATTCTGGATGCTGCGACTTCGCGCAGCATGACAGAGTGAACTGGAGGTGAGATGGGTACATTCAACGATGAGGGTGTTGTTTTGCGCACCCACCGTTTGGGGGAAGCCGACCGGATCATCACCATCCTCACCAGACAGCACGGGAAATTGCGTGGGGTTGCGAAGGGGGTCCGCCGTACCTCATCCAAATTTGGAGCGAGACTGGAGCCCTTCGCTCAGGTCGACTTGCAGATCACTGAGGGGCGTAACCTCGATATCTTCACATCGGTGGTATCGAAAACCCTTCTCGGACGGCCTTTCCTTGATGACTTCCCACGATTCACGACTGCGGAGGTCATGGTCGAGATCGCGGACAAGCTTGTACCTGAAGAGGGAATCCCCGCGCTCCAGCATTACCTGCTTCTTGTGGGGGCTTTGCGCGCATTAGGGGAGGGTACCTCCGATGGGGTACGCCCTACAGCCATGATCCTTGACTCGTACATCCTTCGGGCGGCGAGTCTTGCTGGCTATGCTCCTCAACTTGATTCTTGCGCAATCTGCGGATCTGAGGGGCCACACGGGTACTTCGCTCCCAGCTCAGGAGGTACGCTCTGTAGCCGGTGTCGACCTGCGGGAGTACCAGCGATCTCAAGTGCAACCTTGGGGTACCTCATCTCCTTACTGACCGGTGACTGGATACAGACGCGCGAGATTCCCGAAACGCGGATTACCGAGGGATCAACCCTTGTGAGGGCCTTCCTCAACTGGCATCTGGAACGCGGGATCAAATCCTTGTCACATATTGTCCGGGAATAAACGGATGCGCTAACAGGATTCACCCCTGTACACTAGGGAAGGTTACCCAGATTCGAGCAGGGTGACATCGCACGAAAGGCCATTATGACAGGGATCGTCATTATCGGAACCCAGTGGGGTGACGAAGGCAAGGGTAAAGCAACCGATCAATTGGGTGAACGGGTTGACTACGTCGTACGTTATTCGGGTGGGAATAATGCGGGGCACACCATCGTCGTGGATGGTGAGAAGTACGCCCTCCATCTGCTGCCATCGGCAGTGTTGAATAAGAATTGCATACCTGTGATCGGCAACGGTGTTGTTGTTGATCTGGGGGTACTCTTCCAGGAGATTGATGGACTGCTGGCGCGCGGTGTCGCGGCAGATCGTGTCCTCATCTCCAGTAATGCACACATCATTACCCCTTATCACCAGGTGATTGACCGAGTGACCGAGAGGTTCCTTGGCAAGCGCAAGATCGGCACGACCGGTCGAGGGGTCGGCCCAGCCTATGCCGACAAGGTGAACCGTATGGGGGTCAGGGTCCAGGATCTCTTCGACGAATCCATTTTGAGACAGAAGGTCTCAGCATCTTTGGAGCAGAAGAATGCCCTCCTGCTCAAGGTCTACAACAGGCCCGCAATCTTAGCCGATGAGGTCTCCGAGGAGCTTCTCAAGTACGCGGAACGCCTGCGTCCGATGATGGCCGACACCCCGAAGGTGCTCAATGATGCCCTGGATGCTGGTAAGGTCGTACTCTTTGAGGGGGCCCAAGCACACCACCTGGATGTTGACTTTGGTACCTACCCTTATGTGACGTCCTCGTCACCAATCGCTGCGGGCGCATGTACAGGTTCTGGTGTCGGACCTACTCGAATCGAGAGGGTCATCGGGATCGCTAAGGCTTACACAACCCGTGTGGGTGAAGGCCCCTTCCCCGGAGAACTCTTGGATGAGGTCGGTGAGAAACTGCGTCAAGATGGAGCAGAGTTTGGTACAACCACAGGTCGCCCACGTCGATGTGGATGGTTTGATGCGTTGGTCGTGAATCAGGCTGCGCGCGTTAATGCGCTGACTGACATTTTCCTTACGAAGCTTGATATTCTCACAGGCTGGGAGAAGATCCCGATTGTCGTTGCCTACGATGTGAACGGTGTTCGTCATGAGACGATTCCGATGACCCAGACTGACTTCCATCATGCGAAGCCGATCTACGAGTACATGGATGGCTGGACTGAGGACATTTCCAAGGCTCGCGAGTTCTCCGAATTACCAAAGACCGCCCAGGCCTACGTCAAGCGTCTTGAAGAACTCATCGGCGTGCGGATCTCTGGAATTGGCGTGGGTCCTGGACGTGAAGAAACCGTAATGATCCGCGATCTATTGTGATCTAGATCTATCCAAGGGGGAGCGATGAATCCAGGCAAGTTATTGATGGCAGTGGGGAATACTGCCAATGCTCGGAGGCTCACTTGTAGGTATCTACGGTAGCGTTTTAGTTGCGAGAGATCTGAGTGATTCTGCTAGTCACTGATATGTTCCTGTGGTATGAATCTGCCTAAATGAATCGCTGGTTAGTCGTACTCCCGATTGGTTCAGGGGCACCACCTTGGTGGCGGTAAACTAGGGTGGTGAAATTAACTGTTTTAGTCGTTGGATCTGGTGGGCGCGAACATGCATTGGCTTTAGCTATTGCGCGCGATGTTGAAGTTGAGAGCGTTCATGTTGCTCCAGGGAATCCTGCCACCTGGGCTCTTGATGCGCAGTACGGAATTGATCATGATTCTGACTTAGGGAAACGCATTTCTAGCGTTGATCCCATGGATTCTGCGTCCGTCATCGAAGTGGCCGAAGAATTGGGGGTCAACCTTGTCGTTGTTGGCCCAGAGGCCCCTCTTGTTGCTGGGTTAGCCGACGCCGTACGTGATGCAGGAATCCAGTGTTTCGGAGCCAGTAAGGCTGCCGCCCAATTGGAGGGTTCCAAGAATTTCGCTAAACAGATTATGACGGCTGCGAAGGTACCCACGGCCCGATCCATGTACTGTACGACAGCCGCTGAGGCCTCGTGGGCCTTGAGTGAGTTTGGTGCTCCCTATGTGGTCAAGGATGATGGATTAGCAGCGGGTAAGGGTGTGGTGGTCACCGAGGATCGCGACGAAGCCCTCGCCCATGCTAAGGCCTGTCTGCCTGTCGTGATTGAGGAGTACCTTGATGGCCCAGAGGTTTCACTGTTTGTGATCTGCGATGGAAACAAGGGGTTGCCCCTCCTCCCAGCCCAGGATTTCAAGAGGGTCGGTGAAGGGGACACTGGGCCCAACACTGGGGGAATGGGTGCCTATTGTCCACTGCCGTGGGCTCCCGAGAATCTCGTCTCAAAGGTGATGAAGAAGGTTGTGAAACCGACTCTGAAGGAGATGTTCAACCGTGGGATCCCCTTCCAAGGTCTGCTCTATGTTGGTCTTGCTCTGACAACCAAGGGTCTGCGCGTTGTGGAGTTTAATGTACGCTTCGGAGATCCCGAGACTGAGGCTGTACTTCCCTTGCTGAAATATCCATTGGGGCAGATCCTCTATGCGGCGGCGGCAGGGTCTCTGGGTGATATTCCAGAATTGACGTGGGATGATGAGGTCTCCCTGGTTGTGGTTTATGCAGCCAATGGGTATCCAGGGGTTCCTTCCAAGCAAGGAACTATCACCATTCCTCCTCCTGTGGATCAGGTTCAGGTCATCCACTGCGGCACAGGTCTCGACGAGAATGGCGACCTAGTACCACGCGGGGGTCGCGTACTTGGTATCGTTGCCCAAGGTGAGGATCTCATCGAAGCGCGGGAGAATGCGTACTCTTTCCTTGAAGAAATCGACTTCCCAGGAGGTTTCTACCGCAGCGATATTGCGCAAACTGCTTCGGTTGATCGCATCCCCACACCCACACTCTAAGGATTGACTATGACGACACCCAATGTTCTGGCGACCCGTTATGCCTCCACCCCCATGCGCGAATTGTGGGCCCCAACCTCGAAGGTGAAGGCTGAACGCGAACTCTGGCTCGCTGTACTTTCCGCTCAAGCAGACCTCAACGTGAACTTCGGTGGTGAGGATCCCACCAAGGTTATATCTGCTTATCGCGCAGTGATTGATCAGATCGATCTGGCTTCGATTGATGCCCGAGAGCGGGTGACTCGCCATGATGTGAAGGCCCGAATTGAGGAATACAACGACCTCGCAGGCTACGAACATATCCACAAGGGGATGACAAGTCGTGACCTAACAGAGAACGTTGAACAGGCACAGATCTTCGGATCTTTGAAGCTCGTACGATCCAAGATCATCACCGTCTTGGCTCGTCTGACAGAACTGTCTGTACGCTATGCAGATCAGCCGATTGCGGGGCGTTCGCATAACGTTGCAGCCCAGGTGACCACCCTTGGAAAGAGGTTTGCCACTGTGGCAGACGAACTTCTTCAAGGGTTCGCGCGCTTGGAGGATCTCATCAAGCGCTATCCTCTGCGGGGGATCAAGGGCCCTATGGGTACCAGCCAGGACATGTTGGATCTGCTCGGTGGAGATGAGGCTAAACTCGCTGAATTGGAGAATCGGGTGGCTCACAGTTTGGGGTTCTCCCAATGCTTGACCTCCACAGGACAGGTTTATCCGCGAAGCGTGGATTTTGATGTACTTTCCGCTTTGGTACAAATCTCTGCCCCCTGCTCGAATCTGGCGACGACGATCCGTTTGATGGCTGGCCATGAGTTGGTTACTGAGGGTTTCCGCCCCGGCCAGGTTGGTTCCTCAGCGATGCCCCACAAGATGAATACCCGTTCCTGTGAGAGGGTCAACGGCTTGTCTGTGATCCTGAGGGGCTACCTTTCCATGGTTGGTGAACTCGCTGGTGATCAGTGGAATGAGGGAGATGTCTCCTGCTCAGTGGTACGCCGTGTGGCCCTTCCAGATGCCTTCTACGCCTTGGATGGGCTCTTTGAGACCCTACTGACCATCCTTGAGGATTTTGGTGCCTTCCCTGGAGTTATTGAAACTGAGTTGGGGAGGTACCTTCCTTTCCTGGCAACAACAAAGATCCTCATGGCAGCAGTACAACGCGGTGTCGGTCGTGAACAGGCCCATGAGGTGATCAAAGAATGTGCAGTTGCCGCAGCACTCAAGATGCGTGAAGGCGAGCCGAATACTCTCCTGGATGATCTTGCTACCGATGGGCGACTAGGTTTGACCCGGGAGGATCTTGCAGCCTTGATGTCTGCTCCAGTGGAGCTGACTGGTGCTGCTCGTCAGCAGGTCGCACGACTTGCTGAGAAAATCGACGCCCTCGTGAAAGCTGACCCGCAGGCTGCGCAGTACTCCCCAGAGCAGGTTCTGTAGAACTGGCTTAAGGTAGCTTAGAAACTGATATGAGGTAGGTAAGCAACTCGTCCGCAGTGGTAAAGAGCGCCATATAGTCTGTTTGGTCCTCCGTGAGACCAACGATCTCTGACATCATCATGAAGTTTCCGTCGATGAAGAAAGCGGGAGTTCCCCTAACCGTGTCGTGATCCTTGCCATTGATGGTTCGAGATGTGAGATTCGTCTTCTCCATCGCATAGACATAGGGGAGCATCATCTCGGTGGTGACACATTCTTGGAAATTTTCCAGTTCACCACCAGTCATCCCGATCTCATTGGGGATCTGTATGATCAACTGCTCAAGGGACGCATCCAGGGTTTGTTTATATGCGTGGGTGAAGGCAGCATCATGGTAGGCAGAAAACATCCCGACCGTATCGGCGCAGACTGATGCAGCGACGGTGGAAAGACTCATTCCGCGAGCAGTCTCATCAAGAACATCACCATTGGATTCATAGGTGCCTTTGTCCAGGAATGAGCGGAGATGTATCTGAAGAACAATGTCGCCACGATCTGCGAGTTCTTGGAAGAGGTCGCTATACAGGGAATGTACCAATTGGCAGCGGTCACATTGGTACTCAACGTGTTCGTTGACAATGAGAGCATCGGGTTTAGGTGCGTGGGTTGTAGTAATCCAAGCCATCTGCTCAGATCCATACGGAGGGATGAGGATGTCGCCGACCTTGGTTATGGTGGGGGGAGTCTGTGGTGTCCCACTCGGAAAATCATGGGTATTGGGCTTGCTTGATGTGGTGTCGTTCAACTGAGATAGAACAACACCCACAGGTACAAGAGCGATTACGATCAGACCAACAACAGTGATAATGATGCGTTTGCGTCTCTTCTTGGCTGCTTCTGCTTTCAGGGCAGTTTGCCGTTGAGTGTAGTGATGGGTGATGTTTCTTTTCTTTTCTGTCATTGAGTACCTTCTTCTAGTTTGCCACTGTCCTCAAGAAAGCAAGCAAGTCGTCGGCTGATCCATAGATCGGAGCATAAGATTGGGTAGCCTCATCCTCGCCTACGATCTGATTCATTGTGAAAGGATTAGAGTTGGCGAAGAAGGCCGGAGTACCCTTGGGGGGATCCTGATCACCTCCGTTAATGGTCCGTGATTTGAGGTTGGTGGACTCCATCTTTTCGACGTATTCCAGCATCTCGTTATTGTCGACACAGGTCTGGAAACGAGTGAGATCATCTCCAGTGATGCCAATCTCTTGGGGGAACTGATCACGGAGTTGCTCGGGTGATGCTGTGAGAGTGCCCTCCACGGCATGTTTGAATGCGACTTCATGATAGTCGGCGTAGCGTCCTACGACATCAGCACAGGCGGCGGCTGCTCCAGTTGGAACTGAGACGAATACCCCCTTGTTGGTATCCATGAAGCTACGCATGTGCACTCTCACAATGATATCGCCACGGTCCACGAGTTCCTGGAAGTGGCCACCAACAATGGCGTCCGTGACTTGGCAGTGGCCACACTGATAGTCAACATGCTCATCAATGATGATGGCATCATGTTTGACATTGGGGCTAGACATTGAGATCCAGCCTGCAGCAGAAGTACCATTCGGTGGAATGTTGAACGTTGGGGACTGGGTCGTGGGGGAATCCGTCGCTGTCTGATCCGGGTTACCTGGATCCTGTTGGGTTGAATCCATTTGTGACAAGACCGCACCCACAGGTATCAAGGCGATCACGATGAAACCAACGATCACAATGATGATGCGATTACGCTTCTTCCTTGCGGCTTCAGCTTTGGCGGCTGCTACTTTCTTCGCATTTTGACTCGATACTGATGTCTGCTTTTTCTTGGTCACTATAGTGCTCCTGTTCAATCGGAGATCTGATCCACGAATCTATCGAGATTCGTGAGGTTGGGAAGATGACGAGCCACACCGAACAGGCAAGGAAGCCGATGTCCCGCACAATGTCGGTGAGGTATTTGGTGTCCTGTCCAGGCTCCAGCATCCCGCCAGGGGTGAAACATCCGCAGTCGATATTGAGCCCACGGGCCCAAGCTGAGGCGATGCCAGCGATGTAGACGATCATGAGGAATCCACCGATTGCTGCAGTCCAGCGAGTCAGGAAACCAGCAAGGATTGCTGCCCCCACCACAATCTCCACTACGGGTAGGCAGTACCCTATGAGGGTCACGAGGAACTCCGGGATGGGCAGTTCGTAGGCTTGTACCTTAACCACTGATCGCCTGAGATTCACGATGGATAGTAGGCCAGCGATGAGTAGTGCTCCGCCAATGATGAGTCGTGCGACCAAGGAAATCCAAGGCAACCCAGCGCGCGACGGAGTAACAGTATGCTCAGTGGACATGCAACTAGTGTACCTGTTATATCTCAGGGGGTACTTTCACGCCAGGGGCATTTGGGCGCTCAGGCCATTGGCCACAGCCGCAGCAGCCATCAACCAGGCTCTTTGAGTGGTGGGCTTGAGGTTGTCGTAGAACAGGGTGCCTTCAAGCATCGAGGGGTCGTAGGGTACGTGTACCACAGAGCGTGACAGGGTTTGGTACCCCTCAGAAATCCTACGAATGGATTCCTCGGGAGCCTTAGGATCGGATTGTGTGATCACGGTAACCGAGTTCTTGGCGAGGCGGGCACTATGCTCATTGCGCCTCATGAGTGCCTCCAGAAGTAGGGCACCAGCTTCAGCATGGTCAGCGCGAGTCGTTGTGGCGGTCACCAACTGGTCGGTGTGGTCGATCATCCGTCGCCACATGGGATCAGACTCGTCGTTGCCGGAGTCCATGATGATGAGGCGGTAGTACTTGGTCGCCACTCGCCAGATCGCATCCACGTCATAGGGCGTGATCCTCTGCTCATCAGCGAGAACCACGGACTTTGAACGCAGTACGTCAAAAAGGTCTCGACTTTGATGATGAACATAGGGTGCGATATGGGTCGCATTGGCCTCAGGATCCAACAACTGTGGAATCGCAGGGAGAAGATCAAGGAGTGTGGCCTGGTGGGGTCCCTGTTCGGTACGCCATCCGAGGGTTCCACGGGTCTGGTTGTTGTCCCACGCCAGAACCCCTGAACCTCCTAGTCGCGCAAAGACTGCAGCCAAACAGATGGTTGTGGGAGTCTTCCCAGCGCCACCTTTTCCGTTCACGACTGCGATTGTGCGCGGTGCGGGCCAATGGGTGGACACTGCAGCGCGGGCTGCGCGCTCAGCCAGTTCGGCATCCCCTGGAGGCAGCGGAATTCCTCGCCGGGCAAGGGCACCTCTCCATCCCTGTTCAGCAGGGTTTGATATCGATGTGGGAGCCGTGAAAGCGTGACGGGGAGTGACAGGATCGAAGTGGTCTGGATCGACTGGTTGGCTCTCGAAAGGCTGTGGTTGAAGCAAAGGGCTGGACGGTGGAAGTGGAAGTGGTTCAGTCACATAGGCCGTCTGCGCTGGTGTAGCCGCAGGTGCGGGGGCAGGATCGCGTGGGGCTTCTTGTACTCGACCATCTGCTGAGACAACCAGGCGGAACAGGCCATCAGGATCAGAGCAGATCACCAGCAATGGGGTGGTATATCCCTGAGCAGCTTGGATAAGAATCTCGATGGATTTGCGGCGAGCCGAGGCTAAATCTGTACAGGCAATGTTGGTTGCCTGCTTGTTGATGAGTACCTCCCCGACTCCATTGGAGCGCAGAAAGACAGCGCAAACCGGCGCAGGCATTGAGCTTGATTCTGTCACACGTACCCCTTCCGGTCTCTCAACAGTATCGCTGTTTCCCCCTAGTGTATGGAGAATCCATTCTAGCTGCCAGATCCTATTTCACCGCATATCCACAATGGTTCCAGCGGTCATGGAGACGGCCTCTTCGTAGAACTCTACCAGTTGTGCGCAGATGGTTGACCAGCTTCGTTGTTCAGTGAACCCCCGCGCGGCCAGGGAAAACCGTCTCCGCAAGCTTGGGTTCTTCACAAGTTCCTCTATTTGGGTGCGCATAGTGGCCACATCACCAGGCGGATAGAGGAACCCCCATTCCCCCGAATTGACGAGATCAATGGGGCCTCCTTTGGCGGGTGCGACAACGGGTACCCCTGAAGCGAGGGCCTCTTGGATGGCCTGACAGAAGGTTTCGAGTTCCCCTGGATGTACAAAAATATCTAGGGTGGCGAGGGCGCGGGCCAGGTCGGTTCCGGTGAGTTTGTCGGTGAACTGGGCCTGGGGAAGTAAGGCTTCGAGAGTCTGCTTCTGTGGCCCGGTACCAATGATGACAAGGCGTGTACCGAGGATACTTGTGAGTGCTGTCAAGTCGTGTACCTGCTTCTCGGGGGCTAATCGGCCCATGTACCCAATGAGAATTTCAGAGTCGGGAGCCCAGCATTTGTGGAGATTCTCGTCTCGGTTTCTGGGATTGAATTGGATAGTATCGACTCCCCGTCCCCAGATCTTTACCCGGGGAATCTCGTGTTCAACGAGTTGATCTCGTGCCCAGGAGGAGGGTGCCAATGTCAGGGTTGCCAACTCGTGGATCTGTCGTACCCTGGTCCATGCGACGGGCTCCATGAGTCCTAGACCATATCGCTTGGCGAAGGAGGGTACATCTGTTTGATAGATGGCTACCGTCGGAATCGAGAGGTGTGCAGCTGAGATCAGCGCGGTACTGCCGATCATAAAAGGGGATGCGACATGGACAACATCTGGAAGGAATTCTTTCAAAATCCGGTCAAGGACAAAGGTTGGGGTCAGGCCAACGCGTACCTCGTGGTACATCGGTAGGGCAATGGCGGGGATCTGGACGACAGGAAACCCAGCGAAACTGGGGGGTACCAACTCGTCAGAGGGTGCAATGATGATCCCCTCATGCCCCATAGATTGAAGGTACTCTGCGACTTTCACAACAGAGTTTGTGACTCCATTGACCTGTGGAAGGAAACTCTCAGCAACAATAGCCACGCGCATAGCCTCATCCTAGGAAAGCTTCCCCATTTCTGGCAGAGACCTGGGTCTGATCTTTGGTAGCCAAAGTACATGACTGGCGTCTCCTAGCCTCCACGAAGTCTTGTCATGCTGCGCGAAGTTGCAGTATCCAGAGGTTGATCTGTGGTTGTGCGATCAGCATCAACAGACACCCATGTTTATGTTATCTAAAAATACTTTGATCTGCTATACTGGTAACCATGGAAAATGAAGCCTCATCAATGGCCCCATCCGTACCACCCACCGCAGATCTCCCTCAAGCACCCATGGTTGCTATTCGAGGACTCACAAAGACCTTCGGATCAATGTGTGCTGTCAACCAGGTAAACCTTGATATTCCACGCGGGTCAATGTACGGATTCGTCGGGCCCAATGGAGCCGGGAAGACCACCACCTTGTCGATGGTGACCGGACTTCTCAAACCTGATGCGGGTAAGGTTTGGGTGACCGGAGTCGATGTCTGGGATAACCTCACCGCCGTGAAATCCAAGATCGGTGTTCTCCCTGATCGTCTCAGACTCTTTGACCGTCTTTCTGGTCAGGAATTGTTGACCTATACGGGGCTTTTGAGAGGGATGGATCGGGCAACCGTGGCTGCTCGTTCGGCTGACCTGTTGGGGGCACTCGGATTGACGGAGGATGCCCGCAAGGCTGTCGCAGACTACTCAGCTGGGATGACCAAGAAGATCGGTTTGGCCTGTGCGGTGATCCATGCCCCTGATCTTCTCGTCTTGGATGAACCCTTCGAGGCGATTGACCCCGTTTCTGCTCGCGCGATCTCCGAGATCTTGGGTGGCTTTGTCCGCGATGGCGGAACGGTGATCCTCTCTTCCCATGTCATGGATACTGTACAACGCCTCTGCGACAATGTTGCCGTGATCGCAAGGGGGCAACTGGTTGCCGCAGGTACGATCGACCAGGTGGCTGCTGGCCAAGACCTTGAAACCCGATTCATTGAAATGGTTGGTGGGGCTGACTCACAGGGAGAACTCACATGGTTGCGACCCTCCTAGGCCTCAAACTGCACCTCGTTGTCGCTGATCTCAAGAGGTCCACTGCAAGGCTGGTTATCTGGATCCTCTTCGCCTTGTACGCACTATCCATGATCGCAATGATCCTTGTTGGGCTCATCGTGGCCTCTATGGCCATCACCGGGAATGAGGAGATGGCTTCTGCGATTACCATTATCGCTGGTTCCATACTTGTTATGGGATGGACTCTTCTTCCTCTCATCTTTTTTGGAGCTGATCAGACCCTGGATCCAGCTCGCTTCGCCCACTTTCCTGTGACTGGAACCAAACTTGCTCCAGGTCTTTTGCTGGCAGGAGCTATTGGGTTGCCAGGGCTCGCCACTGCCGTCATCTGTTTAGGTACTGGCCTGCCATGGTGGAAGACTCCAGCAGTACTTGTCATGGGTGTCATCAGCGGGTTGCTCGGTTTCCTTCTGACCCAAATCGGTTGTCGGGTCGCCTCCACGGCACTATCAGGAACACTGTCTTCTCGTAAGGCTAAAGACCTCACAGGTCTCATCGGTCTCGTTGTGGTTCTTGTCATGTCCATGGGTGTCTACGGGGTATCTATGGGCATTAACTTCTTCGCGCTGAACGGAAATCCAGCAGAAGCTATGATGGTTGCTCGATCCACGGCCACTGTACTGGCGTGGACTCCACTGGGTGCCCCCTGGGCCATTGTTGGAGCCGCAGGTCAGGGGTACTGGCTCATGGCTTTGGTCTATCTCGGGTTGACCCTGGTGTACATAGTCGCCGGTGTGTGGCTGTACGCCAAGATCTTGGACAAGGCGCTGATCACTCCAACTATCGCAGTCTCGACAGCAGATGTTGGGAAAGGCGACATTATCAATTCGGTGACCAGAGTAACGAAGGCCCAGGGATCCTGGATTCCTGTGGCTGCCATCCTTGCTCGCTCGCTGAGGTACTGGCGTCGCGATCCTCGCTATATGGGTCAGATCCCAGCAATCCTGATGATGCCCATCATGTTTGGGATCATCGGATGGGGTACAACCAGTTTCGCTGATCCCAGTACGGATGCTTCCATAGCAGCAGTGCTTTCGAAAGGAATGATCGCCTTCGGATTGGGGTTCATGGCTCTCATGGCGGGGTACAGCCTCTCCGCTGATGTGGCTTCCGACTCCACCGCATGGTGGACCCATCTGGCCACAGGGGTCAAAGGATGGCAGGACAGACTCGGGCGTGTTCTCGGGCAACTCATCTGGGCTGCACCAGTCATAATCCTCGTGGGGATCATTGCTTCACTATTTTTGTTCGATGCCTCGCGGATTCCATCCGTTATGGGAGCCCTTATGGCCTTGTACCTGTGTGGTCTTGGCCTATCCTCACTATTCTCAGCCCTGATCATTTATCCTGTCGCTCTCCCGGGGGAATCCCCTCTCAAGATGAAGACCGGAATGATGGGTCTACAAATGCTCTCCCAGTTCGGTTCACTGATCATCGCTGGGCTTTTGGCTTTACCCTTATGCATCTGGGCTATCTTTGCCACAGGAGTACAAGCCTGGCTGGTCTTGATTCTTGGCTTGGTCTGGGGAGCGATACTTCTGATCCTTGGAGTCATCCTGGGTGGAAAGATCATGGACTCTCGTGGCCCACAGATTTTGGCCTCCCTGACAAAGAATGATTCCCGAGAACGCGCTTAGCCCGCGTAGGATAATCCTGGTCAACCCAGGCGAGAGGGTAGGAATGAATCTCGGGCCGATCCGAATAGCAGTGTCCACCGCTGAGGATATGCACACGCTCGGACGTGATCTTGCACGCCTTCTTCTTCCTGGGGATCTCATCATCCTGACTGGTGAATTGGGGGCTGGAAAGACCCAGCTCACTCAGGGGATTGGTGAGGGGCTTGATGTTCAAGGGGCCGTGATTTCCCCCACCTTTGTCCTATCCCGAATCCATCGATCTTCTGGTACGGGTCCAGCACTTGTACATGTGGATGCCTATCGTCTGGCAAGCTCCTATGAGGTCGATGACCTTGATCTTGAACAGGAGATGCCTTTCTCGGTTACCGTTGTTGAATGGGGTAAGGGCCTTGTCGACCATCTCAGTGAGAACCGTTTAGAGATCGAGATTCTACGCTCGCCAGATATTGAGAATGAGACAAGGTCGGTTGAGATCATGGCTGTTGGTTCGCGCTGGGAATCCCTGATTGACCAGTGGCAGGCATTCATCAACGAGGATATGGGTCGTGATGCTCAAGCAGATGCCCAAGGAGATAGTGATGACTAAGGTACTCGTGACGGCGGACGTATCTCGTGATATGACTCGTGATACTCGTGATATGAGAAGTGACACTAACAGGGGACCTCTGTGACACGCGAAGGAGATGGTGATGACTGAGGTGATACTGGGGATCGATACCTCAACGAGGATCAGCGTCGGTATAGCAAGGGATGGAGTCGCAGTTGCTGGGGTCATCACTGGGGATTCCCGCAGTCATGCTGAGATGCTGATGCCCACCATTGAGCACATCATGGATGTCACTGGGGTCACGATGGATGATCTGTCAGGTATCGGTGTGGGGATGGGTCCAGGGCCTTTCACCGGCCTACGAGTGGGGATTGTAGCTGCCACCACCCTAGGATCTGTTCTTACTATTCCAGTTTATCATGTATGCAGTCTCGACGTCTTAGCCCTGAGTGTTCTTTCGGGGGCGGAGAATTGTGACTTAGGCGATGATTTCATTGCATGTACAGATGCTCGGCGCAAGGAAGTCTATTGGGCTCAGTACTCCTCTTGTGGGGTACGAAAGGCAGGCCCCTTTGTTTCAGATCCTCGCGATCTGCCCGATTTGGTATGTTACGGGCCGGGAGTACTGGCCTACCCTGATGCTGGGCTACGTACTGATCCACGGCTGGTGAACACGGATCTATGTGCGGACGTCCTTGCCATGAGTATCCACGCACTGCCTGATGTTGGCTCTCAGCCGCTCTACCTGCGTCATGCCGATGCCACAGAACCAGGTTCAACCAAATCTGTCCTGCCCACTGAGGGGCAGCGATGACGGTACTCAGTGTGGCGGACCTTAAGGATCTTCCAGCGATCATGGCCTTGGAGGTCGAAGCCTTTCCACAAGGGTGGTCACCCCAAGCATGGGCTGAGGAGATTGCTCACCATCACGTTATCCTCGCCCAGAGGACGGTTGTCGCAGGGGTGTCAGGGGACGTATCTCCTGACAACGAAACCCCAGAAATCATGACTGAGTGTGGTTCACCCGAAGACTGCGGTGACAGAGTTTGGAATGGGGTCATCTCCATGGGATGGGTAGGTGAGACAGCAGAGGTACGTCGAATCATCGTTGCCCAGTCAATGAGGAAACAAGGACTCGGGTCCGTACTCCTAAAATATGGATGTGACTGGGCCATGGCGCAAAAAGCCGAGGAAGTCTTTCTGGAGGTGTCGGATGAGAATGCGACTGCAATCAGGCTTTACGAGAACTGGGGGTTTGAACTCATTGCGACTCGGAAGGATTATTACCGACCAGGTGATGATGCTCTGGTCTATCGATGGGTGCCTGTACCTGTGCAAACCCACGAGGAGGAACCATGTCTGAACCGTTGATCCTTGGTATTGAATCCAGTTGTGATGAGACCGGAGTTGGGATAGTCAGGGGATATGAACTCCTAGCCAATGAGGTGGCAAGCTCAGTGGAGGAGCACGCCCGATTTGGGGGAGTGGTACCAGAAATCGCATCTAGGGCTCATCTGGAAGCCATGACTCCAACACTCAACAGGGCTGTCGAAGCTGCGGGGATCGACCTCAATGAGATCGATGCTATCGCGGTGACAGCGGGACCTGGACTGATGGGTGCGCTTGTGGTTGGTCTTTCGGCGGCCAAGGCCTTGGCTTTCGCCTTGAAGAAACCCCTGTATGGGGTCAACCATCTCATTGCCCATGTTGGGGTTGACATGCTTGAACACGGACCCCTTCCCAAGCCCACAATGGCTTTGTTGGTCTCTGGTGGTCATACGAATCTTGTGAAGGTCACTGATATTGCCAGCGAGGTTGAGGAGATTGGTACCACCATCGACGACGCAGCTGGTGAAGCCTATGACAAGGTTGCTCGACTCTTGGGCTTGGCTTATCCGGGAGGACCCGTGATTGATCGTCTCGCTGCTGAAGGCAATCCGAAGGCCATTGCTTTCCCTCGTGGACTCACAGCTCGCCATGATTGGGAGCGCCACCGATTCAACTACTCTTTCTCGGGGTTGAAAACTGCTGTAGCGCGCTGGGTTGAGATCCGTAAACGCGATGGTGAAGAGTTCGCAGTTGCCGACGTGGCTGCGAGTTTCCAGGAAGCAGTTGCGGACGTACTCACTGCGAAAGCCATTGATGCCTGTCAATTTCATGGTATCGATTCCCTCGTTCTTGGAGGTGGTGTGGCCGCCAATTCACGGTTGAGGCAGTTACTGGAGTTGCGGTGTACTGAAGCGGGAATAACATTGAGAAGGCCGAGCCCAAGGTTGTGTACTGACAATGGAGCCATGATCGCAGTCGTGGGCTCAGAGTTGGTACGGGCGGGAATCCAACCCTCGTCGATGACTATCTCCGCCTACTCTGGGATGCCGATCAACCAGGTCTCGGTTTAAGCGGCCCCGAGAGCCTGTTTCATGGGCTGGAGTTTTGCGTTGGTTTCCTCCCATTCAGCCATGGGATCCGAATCTGCAAGGATTCCACATCCTGCGTAGATATGTACATGCTCATTCGTAATCAAACCGCAGCGCAATGCCAAGGCTATTTCGCCGTCCCCATGGGAGTTGATCCAACCGATAGGGCCAGCATATCTGCCTCGATCCATGTCCTCTAGTTCGGCTATGAGTTCGCGAGCCTGGTCGGTGGGGGTACCACACACAGCAGCTGATGGATGAATTGCGGAGGCTAGTGCGACCACAGTTGAACCGGGTCGTACCGCCCCTGTGATGTCTGATGCAAGGTGCATGACATTGGGAAGCTGGAGGACGAAGGGAATCTCGGGAACATGGAGGGAGGTGCAATGAGCATCAAGGGCCTGGGCCACAGAGGCCACGGCGTACTCATGCTCAGCAAGATCCTTAGAGGAGGAACTGAGTGCCTCTGCTAGCGCAGTCGCATCTTTATCGCCATGGATCGTACCAGCGAGTACTCGGGAGGTGATGAGCCCACGATCCTGGCGAATCAGGAGTTCAGGACTGGCGCCAATGAGATCCTTAACGCAGAAGGTCCACGTCTGGGGATAGGTTTCTCCAAGATGTTTCATGACCCATCGGCGATCGAAACCAGGGGCCATCTCTAGAATTTCTTCGCGAGCGAGAACTACCTTGGCCAGGTGAGAGTCATGGATTCTCGTGATTGCTTCTCGCACCTGAGCGAGCCATTGATCCTGGGCAACAGGTGAGGTGCACCTTCTTGCTCTTGCAGGTACGGGTTTGTTCGGTAGGATCTGCGGATCCCAGGATGCCCCATTCCAGGAGGTTATCCAGGCTTGCCCCTTGCGGCTTCCTATAAGAATTTTGGGAACGATAATCTCATAGGAACCCTCAGCTGAGAAGGGGAAACTAATGAATGCCACCGGGCCAGCCATGGGTTGATCCTCAAGGTCATTGATGATCTGGGTTGATCCTAGAATCTGGCTCCACCAAGTGTCGGCTTCCTCAGCGCTATCCAAGGTTTGCGAGTGGGCACACCCTATTCCAACGATTCCCTCTCCTCGACGCAACCAGCACGAGAGTTCACCCCCATCAGGGAGGCTCGTCAAAAGGTCCACGCCAGCTATGGCCTTCGTCGTCACTAGATCCACGAAAGCCAAGAATACTCTCGGATGGAGTCATGTGTGGTGGTACACCAAAGTGTCCCACAAGTTCCCTTGATTGGCGGGCTAGTACACACCCGTACCTGCGGGATGCGCCCGTTGGTAGGCGTCAAGAAGAACCTGTGGTAGGCGACCCCGACTTTGGAATGCATAACCATTTTCTCGCGCCCAGGTTTTAATGGCGGCGGTCTCTTCAGACGAGCGTCGCCCGCGTGGTCTGCGTAAACCAGCTTCCCCGTAAACCAGTTTCTCTAGCGAAACCTTTCGCCCAACCTCAATGTACGAGGACACCACTGACTCATATTCAGCGAATTCAGAATCGGTCATATCGACTTGATATGCCACAGAACCTACTGTCACAAAACGGGGGGTTGCACCTGGCAACCCGGACAAATCAGAAGTAACTACAACAGAAGTAGCCATACACCCTCCTCCCCTAATTCTTTAACAATAGCCTGATTCTTTAAGTCTTTACAATGAAAAAAGCGAATCTTTCTCAGTCGGATTTTGGGTAATGGCACACTCCTTGATTGCACAACCCATGAAGTTATGTCATCTCTGGAATCTGGGGTAGGGAGTAGACTGACTACGAGTTTTTCCCTGAGGTGTTGTGAAGGAGTTTGATGACTACCACTGAGGAGCGCACGCGCAGTGATGTTGTCGTTGTGGGCGCCGGTCCTGGAGGGTGTGCCACTGCAATACACCTAGCCAAGTCTGGTTTGAATGTCACACTTCTGGAGAAGGCAGAGTTTCCGCGAGATAAGATATGTGGCGATGGATTGACTCCGCGCGTTCTACGAGAGTTGGCTTACCTGGGCATCAATCCTGAAACTCTTTCGTGGAAAAAAAATCGTGGTCTACGCATTCATGTTGCTAAGTCTCGATATCTTCTTGAATGGCCCGAGTCTAGAGATTTCCCGTCAATTGGTATGGCTGTCAAGCGTTCACTCTTTGATCATTTTCTCGCAAATCAGACAATTAAAGCTGGTGTGAATCTTGTGACAAATGCAAATGTATGTAAATCAGTTGAGCAGCAAGGAAGAATTACAGGGGTTGAAACAAAAGATGGCCGCTGTTTTGAAGCCCCAATTGTGGTTGCTTGCGATGGAGGATCAGCACGGCTCGCAGTATCCATGGGCCTACACAGGATTGAATCTCGACCAATGGGAATTGCAGTACGAGCATACTTCTCCTCACCAGCATCGAATCAGGATTGGCTCGATTCCTGGTTGGAGCTGTGGGATGGTACCTCCAAGAGCCCTCGACTTCTTCCAGGATACGCCTGGAGTTTCCCCCTCGGCGATGGTACATGCAATGTTGGTCTGGGTTTGCCTGATGCTGCGAGGTACCGTGATATTGATCTTCGAGACACCATGTCGCGGTGGTTGATGTCATTGCCCGACTCGTGGGGTTTCACTCCAGATCATCAATTGGGGAAGATTCGTAGTGCGGCTCTTCCCATGGGGTTCAACCGTAAACCAGTGTATTCAAGGGGGTTGTTCCTTGTCGGTGATGCAGCTGGTGCGATCAACCCTTTCAATGGTGAGGGGATCTCCTATGCCATGGAGTCGGGACGTTTCGCTGCTGAGGCCATTATTCAGGGCTACTCCCGAGGCTTGTACACCCGATCCTGTGAACGTGCCTTTGCGGGTTATGCGAGTCGGTTGGGTGATGAATGGGGTGGGTACTTCTGGCTCGGGAACCTCTTTGGCAGAATCATTTCCAATCCACATGTGATGAAGATTGCTGCCCATTATGGTCTGCCGATTCCCGTGGTGAGAAACCTCACACACCGGATGCTCTCCCATGTGGTGGATCGCCCTAGTCGTGATACCTATGATCGTGTGGTGAATACCTTAACAAGGATGGTTCCCCAGGCCTGATCCCCCTGATCACAATGGATCGTCGTAAGTTAGCAATTCTTGCTATTTCAGTAGGTACTTCGAGAAGTTGGGGAGGTGTACCCCCAAATCCGAGATTTTCAGGGTCGCAAGTTTACAATCCAGGGTGAAGGGGAGCGGAACTGGCTAGGAATGGGTACTTGTGTTCAATCGGTACCCAGATCCTTGAGTGTAATTCTGGACAGGGGGAGGTACCTCATTGGCTGAGGCGACTAGACTGAGGGGACATTGGCCCAGCGAAAGGTGAGCATGTCAATTCAAATGGAGATGGATTCTTCAGGTGTACAAACTCCTGGTATTCCGTGGGGTTTGACCTACGACGATGTGCTTCTTCAACCAGGGGAGTCGGATGTTATTCCCTCGCAGGTTGACACATCGACCAGGTTCTCGCGACGGATTGATCTGAAGATCCCTCTGACCAGCGCTGCCATGGACACAGTCACAGAATCCCGTATGGCCATTGCTGTGGCTCGGGAAGGTGGGATCGGCATCCTCCATCGTAATATGCCTATCGAGGAGCAGGCCCATCAAGTCGATCAGGTGAAAAGATCTGAAGCGGGGATGGTGACCGAACCGATCACGATTACCGCCGACCGTACCATTGGTGAAGTCGACGAACTAGCGGGCACATACCGCATCTCGGGCGTACCCGTCATTGATGACAACGGCATCCTGATTGGTATCGTCACCAACAGGGATATGCGTTTCGAGGATGACCCAAAGAAATTGGTACGTGATGTCATGACGCCAATGCCCCTTGTCACGGGCTATCCGGGGATTCCCGCTGATGAGGCCCTTGCACTCATGGCTAAGCACAAGATCGAGAAGCTCCCATTGGTTGGCAAGAATAATCGCCTGACAGGACTCTTCACTCTCAAAGACTTCGTGAAATCCGACAAGTACCCTAACGCTGTTAAGGACCCAGCAGGACGACTGCGTGTGGGTGCTGCTGTGGGATTCTTTGGTGACGGGTGGACCCGTGCGATGACCCTCATCGAAGCCGGTGTTGACGTGATCATTGTTGACACTGCCCATGGTCATTCCCAGGCAGTTGTCACTATGATTCGCCGTCTGAAGGCCGATCCTGCTGCCTCAGATGTGGACATCATCGGCGGGAATGTCGCCACCTATGAGGGCGCAAAAGCCCTTGTCGATGCAGGTGCTGATGCTGTCAAAGTCGGTGTTGGGCCTGGATCTATTTGTACAACCAGAGTGGTGTCTGGTGTGGGGGTACCACAAGTCACTGCGATCCTTGAAGCTGCAAGGGCCTGTACCCCTGCTGGTGTGCCTGTGATTGGTGATGGTGGGCTCCAGTACTCGGGCGACATTGCGAAGGCTATCGTTGCTGGCGCTAGTTCGGTGATGTTGGGTTCCCTGCTCGCCGGATGTGATGAATCCCCAGGAGAACTGGTCTTCATCAACGGCAAACAGTTCAAGTCCTATCGCGGTATGGGTTCCCTCGGCGCTATGGCTGCTCGCGGGCGGAAGGGGTCGTACTCCAAGGATCGGTACTTCCAAGCCGATGTTGTCGCAGACGACAAGCTCGTACCAGAAGGAATTGAAGGTCAGGTCGCCTATCGTGGTTCGTTGGCTGCTGTTGCCTATCAACTCATTGGTGGTCTGCGTCAGTCGATGTTCTACACTGGAGCACCCACTGTCCCAGAACTTCAAAGCCGTGGTCGTTTCATGAGAATTACGTCAGCTGGTTTGAGAGAATCCCACCCCCACGACATTCAAATGACCGTGGAAGCCCCCAACTATTCCTTCAACGACTAGGGAGAATAATGTACGACATCGGCCGAGCCAATTTGGTGGCGAAAGCATATGACCTCGAAGATGTGGCCATCGTCCCCACCAAGAGGGCCCGAGATATTGACGATGTTGATCTGACATGGAAGATCGACGCTGTCAGCCTGGACTACCCACTCATTGCAGCACCTATGGATTCTGTGATGTCCCCAGCCACCGTCATCACAATGGGTCAACTCGGTGGATTGGGCGTACTCAATCTTGAGGGCCTGTGGACCCGGTATGAGGACCCCACAAGCGTTTTCGCCAAACTCGCTGGGATCACCGATCCTATCGAAGCGGTGAAAACCATGCAGAAGGTCTACGCTGAGCCCATTAAAGCTGAGCTCATTGATCGTCGCCTAAGTGAGATTCGTGAGGCAGGGGTCCATTTTGCTGGGGCTTTGAGCCCCAAGACGGTACGAGAGTACGCACCCCATGTGGTGAAGTCCGGGGCCGATTTCCTGGTCATCACAGGTACCTCAGTCTCCGCACAATATGTGTCCTCCGCTGATGATGCCTTGGATATGAAGGAGTTCATTCACACTTTGGATATACCCGTGATCGTTGGTGGTTGTGTGAACTATCACACCGCCCTTCACCTGATGCGGGCTGGTGCTGCTGGGATCCTGGTTGGTTTCGGTGGATGTGCACGCAAGGCGACTCGCGATGTTCTTGGGATCGAGGTACCCATGGCTACCGCGATCTCGGATGCGGCTGCAGCCCGTGGGGACTATTTGGATGAATCTGGTGGCCGCTATGTTGCTGTCATCGCTGATGGTGGAATCTCCGGTTCTGGCGACATCGCCAAAGCCTTGGCCTGTGGCGCTGATGCGGCGATGGTGGGCCTGCCTTTGGCTCGGGCTAGTGAAGCTCCAGGATTGGGGTACCACTGGGGTCCCGAAGTTTGGCATCCAACCTTGGTGCGAGGTCTGCGCGAGCAATTGACAACCCTTGCCTCCTTGGAAGAGATCCTCCTTGGACCAAGCTTTGTCGCTGATGGGTCCATGAACCTGATTGGTGCCCTGCGTCGTACCCTTGCTTCGACTGGGTACACCAACGTCAAGTCCTTTCAGAAGGCCGAGTTGATCCTGGTGTGATCTTCTAGGAGACTAGGGAATACGAGAATTCTGCTAGTCGAGGATGATCTTTCTCTTCAGGTATGAAGATTCTATTAAAACTCCACTGGAGTTTTGCAAAGAGTAACGCGAAACTCCCTAGGAGTTTGCAATTTTGGAGTCTTGAGCGCCTGAGACTGGTTACTTCTCAGGAAAGCATGAATAGTGTCAGGAGATACGTCTCCTGACAACACTGACCGGAAACTATTCAGATTCCCCAGTACGTTTGAAGCGGCCTAGTATCTTGGTGACTGAGCCGGTGAGGCCCCCAGAAATCCCAGTGATCATGGATGGAATCCCAGCGATCCTTTCCCTTGTTGAGGAGGATGTCGCATCAGGCTGTTCGGGGGCCTTCTGGGCCTCCAATTCCTGGGAGGCGGCCAACTCTTGGGCCGCGGCATTCTCCAAAGCCCAAGCTTCATCTTCGGCCTTTTTGAGGGCAACGTTTCGGGCATAGTCGTCCAGGGTGTACATCCCGTAGGCTCGGGCGGTGGAGTTGTACATCTCGGCGACGTTGCGCTGCATACGAGCGGCAAAGTCTTGGGGAGATTCCCCGCTGTGGGCGGTCATGGGATGGCCTATCACAACGTGGACATCAGGATGATTGGTGGGGGGCATGGAGCGGCTATAGGGCCATGCAGCGTAGGCGCCTACGAGAGCCATGGGAATGCAGGGGACGCTACGAGCAATGGAGAGGGCGGCTACACCTGGTTTAAAGGTACCCATAGCCCCTGTACGGCTGCGTGTACCCTCAGGGAAGATCAGCAGGGGGATACCTGCATCAAGGAGGCGGCCTGTGAGGCCACGATGGGTACCACTGCCCTTGCGTTCAACAGGGTAGGCGTTGAAGAACAAGGAGGTGGTCAGTGCCTTGAGTTTCTTGTCAAAGAAGTAGTCAGCGGCAGCACCAGTGGCGACATGTTTGGACAGACGTCGGGGCAGAGATCCAAGGATGAGTGAGGCATCCAGGTGGGAGGAGTGGTTGGCGATCACGATGAAGGGGGCATCGACGTTCTCAAGAAGTTCGGTTCCGTGTACCTCAACCTTGCAGATGCTCCACACGAAGGATTTCAACATCACATCCTGGGCGATGAAGCGTACTCCCGATTTCACGGGAGAGCGATAGGATTCAGGGTTCTGTGCTGATGGAGTCTTGCTCATGATTCCCTCGACTTGGATAGGGCCCGTGACAGCGCTCTGGTCGCCCGGCGGGGCAGGATATGTCCAACCCAGACTGCGAATGCCCATTTTGCTGTTGGTACGGACAATACCTTACCCGCATCGAGGTGTTTGAGAGCAGTTGTGGCAAGAACATCCACATCGATCCACACAATATCGGGAAGACTGTGGGCCTTGACTCCTGCTCGGGAGTGGAATTCTGTCTTCACCCAGCCGGGTAGTACAGCCATGACCTTCACGCCTGTACCCTTCATCTCTATGGAGAGGCCTTCGGTATAAACGGTGACCCAAGCCTTAATGGCTGAGTAGTTGCCTGTGGTGATCACAGTCGAGGAACTGGAGACATTCAAGATCCCGCCATGTCCACGAATCTTCATGGCGCGAGCTGCGGCGCCCGAGAGTACGAGTACGGCCCTGCACATCACATCGAAAGCCCTGTCATGGAGGGAAACATCAGTGACCAAGAGGGACTCATGGACAGCGAACCCAGCATTGTTGACCAACAGATCAATGGGGCGTTTCTGATCCTCAATGCGTGCGGCAAGAGAGTCCACATCTTTGCGTACAGAAAGGTCGCAGCGAATAACCTCAACCGAAATCGAGTAGGTTGACCTGAATTCTTCGGCAACCTTCTCCAGACCTTCAAGATCCCGTGAAGCGAGTACGAGGTCGTACCCTTTCTTTGCTAGAGCCTTCGCGAAGGCGTGGCCGATCCCGACCGTACCTCCCGTGATGAGAGCGGTACTCACTGGCTGATCACCTGGTAGGTCTCGCGAGCCATGGCCAATTCCTCATTGGTGGGTACGACGAGAACAGTGACTGCGGAATCATCACCAGAGATGATCGTTGGTTCGCGGTTGCAGGGGGTATTCCGGTCAGGATCCAAACGGATACCAAAGCCTTCGAGGCGGGCAATGATGTCGGCTCGTGTCCGGTTGTCGTTCTCTCCAACACCAGCAGTGAACACGATGGTGTCAACCGAGCCAAGGATTGCCATGTACGACCCGATGTAGCTTGTCAGGCGGTGGGTGTACACGTCGAGGGCCAACTTTGCGTGCTCGTCACCTTCGGCAATCTTGGCGCGCAAATCACGGAAATCTGAGGCTCCATCAGCCATTCCAGCCATGCCGGATGACTTATTGAGGAGGTTGTCGACCGTCTGGGAATCCATTCCAGCCTCCCTTTGGAGATAGGAGAAGATTCCAGGATCGATGTCACCTGAGCGTGTACCCATGACGAGGCCAGCGAGGGGGGTGAGCCCCATGGAGGTGTCGACAGCAACCCCACCCTTGACAGCGGAGATGGATGCGCCATTGCCCATGTGGCAGATGATCTGGTTGATTGAGGAAAGATCCTTACCGAGGAATTCTGCGGCCTTCTTGGAGACATAGGAGTGGGAGGTACCATGGAATCCATATTTGCGGATGTGGTACTTCTCGGCGACCTCGCGATCAATGGCATAGGTGTAGGCCTCGGGTGGCAGGGTTGAGAAGAAAGCCGTATCAAAGATGGCCACATGGGGGACATCTGGGAGGATCTTCTGGGCAGCCGTGATCCCAGCAATGCCGGGAGGGTTGTGGAGGGGAGCGAGACCAGAAAGATCAGTGAGCCCCTCAATGACGTCGTCAGTGATGAGGGTGGTCTGTCGGAACCTTTCGCCACCATGGACGGCACGATGTCCAACCGCGACCACATCTTCCAGGGTTGGACCCCAGGTGTTGAATGCTCGAGTGACAAGGCCTAAAGCAGCTGTATGATCCGGGATGGGTTCCTCAATTGTATGCTTTTCGCCACCTGATGAGTGGGCGATGTTGCCGAGAGCGAGTCCGATCTTTTCGACCATTCCTGAGGCTAGTACCTCTTCTGAATCGATGTCGATCATTTGGTATTTCACTGATGATGAGCCGCAATTCAGCACAAGGATTGGGGTGGGCACATTTCCTCCTTATTCAGGTCCTACGAGTGATGAGTGGACATCGCACGTATTAGTTGATTCTAGTGGGCTGGAGTGATGATTCGCGACGAAGATCGATACGGGAGCATTGTGTGGTTAGAAACTCACTCCAGGTACGGCCTGGGCTTGGATCGCCGTAATAGCAATTGTGTTCACAATGTCCTCAACAAGGGCCCCACGGGAGAGGTCATTGACGGGCTTGTTGAGCCCCTGAAGTACAGGCCCTATAGCAATGGCCTTAGCAGTACGTTGAACCGCCTTGTAGGTCGTATTACCAGTGTTGAGATCAGGGAAGATGAATACCGTTGCCTGGCCAGCCACAGGTGAGTCAGGCAACTTGGTTTTTGCGACAACAGGATCGATGGCGGCATCGAATTGGATGGGTCCCTCGACGAGAAGTTCCGGTGAGCGTGTACGCAACAAGTGGGTGGCCTCCGCGACGAGGTCAACATCAGGACCAGACCCGGAGGTACCCGTGGAATAGGACAGCATAGCCACCCTGGGTTCGATACCGAAGGAGGCAGCTGTTTCTGCTGAGGCGGCAGCGATCTCGGCAAGGTTCTCTGCGGTCGGATTCGGGGTGACCGCACAGTCAGCGAAGACGAGCACCTGGTTTGGCAGACACATGAGGAAATACCCCGACACTGAGGCCACACCAGGTTTGGTTTTGATGAACTCCAGGGAGGGGCGAATCGTGTCAGCAGTAGTGTTGACAGCCCCAGAAACCATTCCATCTGCCAGGCCCATATGAATCATCATCGTGGCGAAATAGGAGGCATTGGTGAGGGTTTCATGGGCCTTGTCTAAAGTCATACCCTTGTGTTGCCTGAGTTTGGTGTACTCAGCTGCGAAGGAATCCAGCATTGAAGGATCCTTGGGGTCTTGGATCTTTGCCTTGGACAAATCAAGGCCCAGTTCCTCGGCTCGTGCCAGGATCTCATCGGCTTTTCCAAGAATGATGAGATTGGCGATCCCTCGGGACAAGACGATGTCAGCAGAGATGAGGATTCTATCTTCGAGGCCCTCCGGAAGGACGATGGTACGCATTTCGCTGCCAGCCTTTTGCATGAGTTCGTACTGGAAAGCCAAGGGGGTACGTACCCGTGTCTTTGTTGTGTCCACAAGGATGGTGAACCCTGTGGGCATCTTCACCTGCGAGGCCACAACCCCAGGAACAGTGATTACTACGGGAGTGGAAAGTGTTGACAAGGCTGTGTCGTAATCGGGGAGGTAGTCGGAATCAAGTCCGATCGCGACCACACCGAAGGGGCTGATGCCCTCTTCTTCGATTTCGCTGAGACAGAAGTCGACAGCATATCGAAGATCTGAAGGCGCCTTGGCGCGACCGGAGATGACCAGGATGACGGGTGAATTGAGGTTGGCCGCAATCTTGGCATTGAGCTGGAATTCGATGGGTTCGATGACGTCGGCGTAGTCGGACCCCAGAATGACAATGGCATCGAAGTTGGCTTTGAGGGTTTGGTACTTTGCGATGATCTTCGTGAGCGCAGCCTCAGTGTTCTCACGAATCTCCGCGTACGTGACCCCGTACGCCTGCTCATACTCCTGGTTGACGCCAGTGGATTCCAGGAGTGTTTCCAGGGCGGTGTCGTAGACATCGGTACGAATAATCGGGCGGAAAACACCAACCTTTAAACCAGACTGGGTGAAGGCTTCAATAGAGCCCAGTGCGATGGCTGACTTGCTTAGAAGGGCTTCAGGAGCTAACACGTAGACACTCGTCGTCATGATCATGAATGTACCAGTTTGAACAGGTTTTTCAGGTGTTTCTCCAAGAACTGGACCCAGATTGTTAGAGGTCTCATTGGGGGTGTCATTGGGGGATCTGTTCTCCATCTTCGTGGGTGGGGAACACTGTATGAGTCTTACAGGACTAGACTAACCCGCATGTCTAAGATTCTTGCGGCGGTGGCGTGGCCGTATGCCAATGGCCCACGTCACATTGGTCATGTGTCCGGTTTCGGGGTTCCCTCGGATGTTTTTTCTCGCTACCAGCGAATGGCGGGCAACGATGTTTTGATGGTATCTGGTTCTGATGAGCATGGTACGGCTATCCAGGTTCAGGCAGACAAGGAGGGTCTAACCCCCCAGGCGACCGCTGACAAGTATCACCGAATCATTTCTGAGGAACTCCAGCAGCTTGGGTTGACGTATGACTTGTTTACTCGTACAACGACCCGTAATCATACGACGGTTGTCCAGGAGTTGTTTCGAGCTTTACATGCTAATGGGTATGTTGTTCCCAAGACCCAGTTGGGTGCGATTTCTCCGAGTACGGGTCGTACCCTTGCTGATCGCTATATTGAGGGGACCTGCCCTTTATGTAAGTACGATGGAGCTCGTGGGGATCAGTGTGACAATTGCGGCAAGCAACTTGATCCGGTTGATTTGTTGAATCCTCGTTCGCGGTTGAATGGGGAGGTGCCAAAGTTTGTTGAGACTGAGCATTTCTTTCTTGATCTTCCAGCGTTGGCTGGGTCTCTTGGTTCTTGGTTGGATACTCGTCAGGATTGGCGACCAAATGTGATGAACTTCTCGCTTCAGCTTCTTAAAGAATTGAAGCCTCGTCCGATCACTCGTGATCTTGATTGGGGGATTCCTATTCCTCTTAATGGGTGGCGTGACAATAATATGAAGTCGATTTATGTGTGGTTTGACGCTGTGATTGGGTACCTATCCGCTGCTGTTGAGTGGGCTCGACGTAAGGGCACCCCACAAGCTTGGCGTGACTGGTGGGAGAATCCCGAGGCTCGGTCGTATTACTTCCTCGGGAAGGACAATATTACGTTCCATTCAGTAATTTGGCCGGGAATCCTTTTAGGGGCGAATGGGCAGGGTGATCGTGGGGGTGTACCGAGCCAGTTCGGGTCCCTGAATCTACCAACAGAGGTCGTGTCTTCTGAGTTTTTGACGATGAGTGGGGCCAAGTTCTCCACGTCGCGTTCCAAGGTCATCTATGTTCGTGACTTTTTGAAAGAGTTCGGTCCTGACACTCTGCGTTATTTCATTGCAGTGGCTGGGCCTGAGAACACTGATACGGATTTTACGTGGGAAGAGTTTGTACGTCGTACCAACACTGAACTTGCAAATGAGTGGGGAAACCTGGTGAATCGTACGATCTCGATGGCTTTCAAGAATAATGGGGCCATCCCCACACCAGGTACCCTCCATGACAGTGATGTCAATGTGCTGGGTGTTGCCCGTGAGGGTTTCACCACAGTTGGTGGTTTCCTTGAACGTGCCAAGTTTAAGCAGGCTATCACTGAAGCGATGAGAGTCGTTTCGGCCGCGAACAAGTACATCTCCGATTGTGAGCCATGGAAGATGAAGGATGATCCTGAGCGTCGGGATACTGTACTCCACACCACCCTTCAAGTGATCTCGGATGCCAACACAATGCTCACCCCCTTCCTTCCACATGCCAGCCAAAGAGTTTTCGAGGCTTTAGGAGGTACAGGACTATGGGCAGCCCAGCCTGACCTGATTGAGGTCAGCGAAGAAGGAAATGAGGACTACCCTGTTCTCATGGGCGACTATACGACCCAGTTGGCCTCCTGGGAGTCGAAACCTATTGAGGTGGGTTGTCCCTTAGCTAAGCCCGAACCCTTGTTCGGCAAACTTGACGAAGCCTTGGGTGAAACCGGCCCCGAATGGGCAGCTATCTGAAAAATATGACTCCCATAAAGCGCTTCGTCCTTCTTGAGATTAGCATCGTCTTAGCTATCGGCTTCGGTCGTTCTGCGATATCCTCTGTCATCTCGTTGATCGAGAAACTGACGCGAGGTACTCCTTTGGCAAGTCAGACAACATCCATGAACACTTCGATCACTCCAGATCGTCCCTGGTTGGATCTGACCTACCAGATCTACTATTTCATCTTCCCCATGGCCCAGGTCTTACTGGCGCTGTACCTTCTCTATCTCGCTTATGGCCAAGCCCGATCCTTCATTGGGCTTGATGGTCAACAGTGGTGGGGGGATCTTGGAAAAGGTTTCGGGATCTGTGTCGCCATTGGAATCCCAGGTA
Organism: Propionibacteriaceae bacterium; assembly: GCA_031256725.1. GTDB lineage: Bacteria > Actinomycetota > Actinomycetes > Propionibacteriales > Propionibacteriaceae > WQYJ01. The sequence continues at coordinate 92,635 of JAIRQE010000005.1, read as the reverse complement.
TTGGCTTTTACCTCTTGGCCCGAGAACTGGGGATCAATACAACAGTTGCACCAGCAAATCTAAGTGAAGTCTGGTGGACAATCCCAATACTCATTTGTGCCGCTGTCGTCGCTGGTATTAGTGAAGAGGTCATCATGGTTGGGTACCTCTTCACTCGCCTCAAAACCCTTTCGTGGGCCCCAGTAGCCATCGTCTTAGTCTCGGCTTTTATCCGAGGATCATATCACCTTTATCAAGGATTTGGTGGTTTCATCGGCAACCTAGTGATGGGGATCATTTTTGGTCTGCTCTACCTGAAATGGAAGAGAGTAATGCCATTAGTTGTAGCCCACACCATCATCGATATTTTCGCCTTCGTAGGGTATTCGTTGCTAGCCCCGTACATTAGCTGGCTCTAACGACCATGTGGTCCCATCAAGATTAATCCTTGGTAGAGATGGGCTGGGAATCTTGTCTTATGGCGGGTAGGAGACCAAATCGCGCAGCGGTTTTGTCGACCCTCACAGAGCGCAGTGGTACCCTTGGGAACCACCGCAAGCGGACGGCGCCAGAAGGCAAGATTCCCAGCCCATCTTTGCACCGACCAATAATGAAAACTCTAACGGGTCAGAAGCCCACGAATGAAGAAGAAGAAATTGGCGGGACGTTCTGCGAGGCGACGAATGAAATAGGAGTACCAATTGTCTCCGAAGGGTACATAAACCCGAACGGTGTGCCCAAGGTCAGCAAGCCTCCCCTGCTCCATGGTGCGTACGCCGTACAGCATTTGGAACTCGAAATCCTTCAATCCGCGGTTGTTGTGGGCCGCCAATTCTTGAGCAATATCGATCATGATCGCATCATGAGTGGCGATCAGGGGGAGTCCCTCCCCTTCCATCAGGACCTTCATGCATCTTACAAAACTCAGATCCACATCATGCTTCTCGGAGTAGGATGCCTGGGTCGGGGGCTTATAGGCGCCCTTGCTCAGGCGAATTCGTGACTTCGGGGTGTCCAGACTGCGACAGTCGGATTCTGTTCTCTTCAAGTTGGTTTGAAGTAGGCATCCCAGGTTTGGATAATCCTTGCGCAGGGATTTCACGATGTGGATGGCCTTTGCTGTCGTACCAAGGTCCTCCATGTCAAGGGTGAGGGTTGTGCCCACTTCAGCAGCTTTGGCTGCGATTCGCGCAGCATTGGTACGGGCCAACTCTTCACCGCCACGCAGCAGCAAGCCCAAAGAGGTCAGTTTGACTGAGACTTCGACATCGGATTCCCAGCCGTTGTCGTGGATCTGATCCAGGAATTCTATGTATTGCTGAACGACTGCATCGGCCTGCTCTGGGGATCGGATCTCGAACCCGAGGTAATCGACCGTGGCTTTGAGACCCTTGTCGAGCAGGGTTTCGGTGACCTCAAGGGCATCATCCCAACTGCTTCCTGCAACGAAGTGTTTCACCACTCGCCTGGTGAGGGGGAAGGCTAGTAGGAGCCTCTTGATGGTCTCGCTTCGGGCTAAAGCGAGGAAGAGTGTGCGGTACATATCCGAATCCTTCCATGCCACGTCAGCGTGTGTACGCGTCGTGTTTCAGCAATGCTTAGGAGAAGCCTATCGGTTTCGAGTCAGTTGTGCTCCATGTCACTACCATGACCGAAGAATCGACAAAAACGAGTCTCGGAATGGACTCGATTTCTCGACTATGGTATTCGACCGGCAGAATAGAGGCATGCATCTCGATCATGTCATCTACGCCGCAGGTTCCGAAGGACTGAAGGCCGAGGCTAAGAGACTGGAATCTCTGCTCGGCGTGAAGTCAATTGACGGTGGTCTCCATCCTGGTTTTGGCACGCAGATGCGATTGATCCCCCTACAAGACGGACGTCATATTGAGATTGTCGAAGTACTGGATCACCCTGCTGCAGAGAAGGCTCCCTATGGCCAGGCTGTGAGGGAGCGTAGTACTCTCGGTGGTGGCTGGCTCGGCTGGGTTATCTGTATGGATGATCTCGACTCTTATGAAACCCGCCTGGAACGTAAGGCAGCCCATGGGGCACGCCACTTTCCTGATGGTCGCCGTCTCGAATGGGAACAGCTGGGTGTACTCGGGCTGATTGCTGACCCCCAGGTTCCCTTCTTCATTCGTTGGATCTCCGAACCCTCCCTCCTGCCTTCCGCACTACCTGGCTCAATTAAGCTTGAAGAGATTGAGATCGCTGGACATCGTGAACGCATCGAAGAGTGGCTTGGTGAGGAGTTGCCCGATGTTTTCGATGGGGTCAAAATTAATTTCGATGCCCCCAATGGTTACCCTGGGATCATGTCTGTAACCTTCTCTACTGAGAATGGTCCTGTTCGGATCTGACTTCCTTTGTACTTGTCCTTGGACGGTTCTCATTTGTTGTGAGTGGTACGTACCTTAAAAATGTCGCAGGCATATCCTAGCCTGCTCGGTATGACGAAAACAACAGTGAAAGTGGTGAAACCCTCCTTCCGATGTGGGGAATGCGGGTGGTCGAGTGCAAAATGGGTGGGACGATGTGGTGAGTGCCAACAGTGGGGGTCTGTGGAGGAAGTCGGTGCTCCTCGACTGTCACAGATTGCCCCCGTGATCCCCCTGACGCGAGCAATCCCGATCACTGAGGTGGATCCTTCAACAACGACTCGTGCCCCAACTGGGGTGGCGGAACTCGACAGGGTTCTTGGCGGGGGTGTTGTTCCCGGTGCTGTGGTGCTTCTCGCAGGCGAGCCTGGGGTGGGCAAGTCCACACTGCTGCTGGAGGTGGCCGCCCGCTGGGCTGAGAGCGGCGGGCGTACCCTCTATGTCAGTGGGGAGGAATCGGCAGGACAGGTACGCATGAGAGCCATGCGTACCTCTGCTGATTCTGAGAACCTCTATCTCGCTGCAGAAACCGACCTGTCGGTGGTTCTGGGGCATATTGAAGTCGTGGAGCCCTCCTTGGTGGTGGTTGACTCTGTGCAAACCATCGGGTCGGCCCTAGTCGAGGGAACCCCTGGAGGTATCACCCAAATCAAGGAGGTTGCTGGTGCGTTCATTCGTGTTGCCAAGCAACAGGGAATCCCCATCATCTTGGTTGGGCATGTGACAAAGGAGGGTGCCATTGCTGGCCCCCGTACCCTAGAACATCTGGTGGATGTGGTCCTCAGCTTCGAGGGTGATCGTCATTCTGGGTTCCGGTTGGTACGCGCGACGAAGAATCGTTTCGGCCCCGCCGATGAGATCGGATGCTTTGAACTATGTGACACGGGAATCCAGGAGGTTCCTGATCCTTCCGGAGTCTTCACCTCAACCCATGGGGAGCCGGTTTCTGGGACAGCAGTCACCGTTTCTTTGGAGGGTCGTCGCCCGCTCGTTACAGAGGTACAGGCGCTCGTTGTGCCAACGAGTCTCACCAACCCGAGGCGGGTTAGCAACGGAATTGAGTTTTCCCGTCTAGCCATGATCCTTGCCGTCCTGCAACGGCGAGCCGGGGTCAGATGCCACCAAATGGATGTTTATGCATCTACCGTTGGCGGTGCGCGAATCTCTGATCCTGGTGCTGATTTGGCCCTAGCCTGCGCTCTCGCATCCGCAATGGGTGATCATCCCCTCCCAGAACACACCGTAGCCATGGGTGAGATTGGCTTAGCTGGCGAGGTGAGACGAGTCGCCGATATGGAACGCCGACTCGTTGAAGCCTCTCGCCTAGGTGTCACAACAGCCATCATCCCCCAAGGCCACCAGATCAGAAGTTCTGATCGACTCTCCAGCCAACTTCAGATCATCGAAGCCCCCACCGTGACCTATGCCCTCAATCTCTTAGATCTAAAACGATTCAGAGAATGAGTCGATAGGGATTAATGCCCCCGTACCTCAATGGATCAGGGTTTGTACTCACCAGGTATAGGCATGGGAGTATTGAACTATGGATTCACAAGGAACTAGACCTAGGGTGATTGACCATGTGGTTACAGTTGCCCAGATTCAGGACATCTGTACTGGGTACCGTCGTCTCACCATGGATGCTGGTGGTCTCTTCGAGGTTTTTACTCCTATGCCTGGTGGCTATCTCATGCTCAGCCTTGTCGATGGTGATGCCAAGGTACAACGCGCCTACTCCATTCATAGTGTGACTCAGGACAGTTTTCTTCTCGACTTTGTTGTGCATGATCCTCCAGGTCCGGGGTGTCTCTGGGCGAGTACAGCAACCGTGGGCACCCAAGTCTTAGTCTCAGAACCTCCTTATCATCTGGAGATTCCCCAGACTTCCCAGGCACTCCTGATTGCGGACACTTCAGCCCTCCCAGCGGCTGCAACCATTGCGGATACCTTGACCGCAAAGGTCACCCTCATCATTGTTGACGGTGATCCTGCCCACGGTCCAGATTTCTTTTCAAGGTTCCGCGACTTGTCCCATTCCAGCAAGAACCACGATGGACCTATCCAGAACCAACTACAAGTTCGCCAACTACCCGAACTTTCCACAGATTCCTTAAAAAACATCGTGGCATCAATGGACCCCCAGGACTGCTTCCTTTGGGCAGCAGGGGAGCGCTCCCTAGCCAAACAGGTACGAGAGTTCACCCGCCAAGAGTTCCAAGTACCCAGGTCAGCTCAACACATCCAAACCTATTGGATCTCTGCCTGGTAGTCTCAAGCCCCTCAAACATCAAACAACGAAGGGAAGGGTGAGGTACATCTGTTGAGGATCGTCTTCTCGAATGGAGGAGTTGTTTCCCTTCAGGAAACAACTGCGTGAATGTATCTGCAATAGATATATCTCATCCTTCCCGTACAGCACCAAAGATGAAATCAACAAGGGGAAGGAAAACAGTGGCATAAACTATGAGCATGTTGATTATCTTGAGCGTCATCTTTGCAGTGCTGTTTGTGATAAGTGTTATCAGAGACCCTCGTAGATTCAGATGCGCACTGTTCTTCTTTGGCACAGTTGCCTATCTTCCATTGATAGCGTTGGCGTACTGGCTTTCCTCAAGAAAAACCGTGAATGAAGCGGCCTATGGTTGGCTTGCACTTACTCTGCTCACGATGCTGATTGTGGTCATTCTTGGAGCTGTTCTGATCTTCAACGGATTCACGATGATCCGAAAAGAGGGTCGTCGCCTCTCCAATCTTGTGGGGTTGCTCCTGGGTCTGATGATGGTTGGTTATGTAGTCATGGGGGTGTACTCAATCACGAAAGAATCTGCGATTCTCCTCGTCTTTCTCCTTGCCGCCGGTTTTCCACTGAGTCTTTTGGGCTTCAGTTTCGTGTCCTTCCTGTTGTACTCATGGGTGTACCTTGCTGTGGCTCGACGCTGGTCCAAGCCCGCTGATGCGGTGATTGTTCTTGGGTCGGGGCTCGTCAACAACAAGGTGACCCCACTGCTTGCTAGTCGCTTGGAGGCAGGAATTTCACTACTCAAGCAAGCCCCCGACAATGACAAGCCATTGTTCGTTGTCTCAGGTGGCATGGGTTCGGATGAGGCTCGTAGTGAGGCCTCAGCCATGGCGGAATACCTTGTTGGTAAGGGAATTCCTGAAGACAAGATCATCCAAGAGGATCAGTCTCGTACCACTAAAGAGAACATCTCCAACACGAAAGATCTCCTCACTCAGGCCGGGTTCACTGGTCGAGTGGTCACTGTGACCAACAGCTTCCACGCTTTCCGCTCAGCGCTGCTTCTACAAAGGGCCAATCTGCCTGGGTACGCTGTGGGCTCACCCACGGCTCGCTATTATTGGCCCGCAGCGGTCATCCGTGAGTATGTCGCCATCCTTGTGGATTCACTACCCTTCACCATCGCCTGTTTGGTTTTGAGTAGTCTCCCATTGATCATCATGACCGTAGGTGTGATCATCAATTCCTAGCCAACCCATTGCCCATGCCTCATGACACGAGTAGGCAGGAGTTCAGCATCCAAGCACACAAGATCAGCCCAGGAACCAACCTCAATACGCCCAACATTCAAGCCTAGATAGTCGGCAGGGTTGCAGGTTGCTGCTTTGAGCGCAGTTTCCACCTCTACCCCAGCTTTTACAGCAGTACGTACGGCCTTGTCGAGCGTCAAAGTGGAGCCAGCAATCGTGGAGGTACCCGCGATACGAGCTACTCCTGCGCGTACCTCTACAGGAAGATCGCCCAAGGTGTAGTCCCCATCGGTACATCCACAGGCGGCCATGGCATCAGTGATGAGTACCACCTTCGCAGGTGATACTGACATGACATGGGCGATCAAATCAGGGTGAACGTGTACCCCATCGCAGATCAGCTCCACGTATACCCGATCATCCATCCACAGAGCCAGGGCTGGTCCAGGTTCACGATGGTGGATCTCCGACATGGCATTGAACAGATGGGTAGCACCTCTAGCGCCTGCCTCTATTCCCGCCTGTGCCGTATCGAAGTCCGCGGCAGTATGACCGATGGCAGCAAGAATTCCTTGGCCCGACATGAATCCTATGGCTTCTATTGCTCCAGGTAGCTCGGGTGCAATAGTGACCATGGAGATAGTACCCTCACTCGCCTCAATGAGCCGGGTGATGTCTTGGATGATGGGGGGAATCAGGAGTTTTTCTGCATGGGCTCCCTTGTACTTCTGGGAAAGCCAAGGGCCCTCAAGATGGATCCCTGCCAACAGTCCATCGTTGACGAATCTGGCCAGGGTACGTACCTGGTCTTCAAGGTCGGGGATTGTCGCAGTAACCAGCGAGGCAACCAGTGTTGTTGTGCCATTGCGTAGATGGGTTTCGATGGCTGTACTAGTCTGGTCCGAATTGGAGCCAAAGCTTGCTCCACCACCGCCGTGGCAGTGGACATCCACAAAGCCAGGGGAGAGGATCTCGGTACACAGATCAGGGGTCGATTCAAGATGGCCAGATCCCCACGCGAGAATCCTTTCGTCAGCGACCTCGACCCACCCTGGTGAAATCATCCCAGTTGGACACAGCAGTTTCTCTCCAAAGATGATCGTCACAGCAGTTCCAGTTTCTGCCAATCCGGCCTATCGGCGTAGACATGTTTATAGTAGTCAGCTTGGATAAGCTTACTGGCAGCTGGTTCATCAACGACGACCGTGATGTCAGGGTGCATTTGGAGTATAGATCCAGGCCACATAGCCATGATGGGGCCTTCAACGATGGCGGCAATAGCCCGGGCCTTCGCTTCACCAGTGGCGACAAGAACACTATGTCGGGCATCCATGATCGTACCCAAACCCTGGGTGACACACCCCGTGGGTACCTCGTCAAGGCTAGAAAAGAAGCGAGCATTGTCCTTGCGTGTACCATCAGTCAAAGTCTTGTGACGTGTACGTGAATTCAGTGAACTCGTGGGCTCATTGAAACCGATGTGCCCGTTAGAGCCAATTCCCAGGATCTGAATATCGACCCCACCTGCTTGTCGAATGAGATCCTCATATCTATCGCCAGCGGATTCGAGACGATCAAGGCTTCCATCTGGAACATGGACCCGATTCGGATCCAGGCCCAAGGGCTCGGTGACCGTACGCCGAATAGTGTCGAAGTAACTTTGCGGATGGTCGATGGGTAGGCCGACATACTCGTCTAGGGCGAAGGCACTGGCTTGGGATAAATCAAGGTTCCCTGCTCGTACCCTCTCAGCTAGTACACGGTACGTTGCCAGGGGAGACCCTCCAGTAGCAACACCCAAAACAACGGCGGGGCCAACCTTTCGTGCGATCTGGGCAACTTTGGCTGCTCCAACCTCACCAACCTGGGATTCAGAGGAGCAAATAATGATTTCCATATATATATATATCCTTTCGTCAGGGTACCCCCTCTATTCCCTGACAACACCTTACCCAACTGGCTACAGTATGCGTAGCTAGATACACTCTCTTGCAGGAGATGAAAGGATAACCGATGAGACCAAGGTTGGCAGCCCTGGCCCTGGCGGTAGTTTCAACACTCAGCCTTGCAGGATGTACGAGTGAAGCAGAGCCAGCGGGGGACACCATCACAATGTGGTTGATGGGTTCGGAAACCTCGACCAGTATGTCCGATTTCTTGATCGCACAGTACGAAAACCTGACAGGCAATCATTTGGTTGTTCAAAGATTTCCTCGTGCCGACATGGATACAAGAATCCGTGATGCGATGAGGGGAGAGATAGCCCCACCAGATGTAGTTGAGGTCGCAAACACTGCTTCGTCGACCTACGTATACGACGGGGTCTTTGACGATATCACTGACCTGTATTCCGTACTTGGTGGGGACAAACTCCTGTCATCCTTTGTGGAGGTTGGCGAAAACCAAGGTAAGCAGTACACCCTTCCCTATTACTACCGTTCGCGATTCATCTATTATCGCAAGGATCTCTGGGAGAAGATCGGCGTCGACGAGCCTCCACGTACTCTGCCTGCTTTCAGTGAGGCCGTTCTCAAATTAGCTGAAGAGAATCCCTTGAAGATCAACGGGTTCTCAGGTATGTACCTGGCTGGACAGGACTGGCGGGATGCCCTCGGATGGATCCATGCCTATGGTGGACAACTCGCCGAAGAAAAGCCTTCAGGGAAATGGGAATCAACACTGTCAAGTCCCATGACCGTTGCGGGGCTCACCCAACTACAGGATTTACATGTCAATGCCTCCCGTGCTCCCTGGACCCTGAAACAGGATAAGCCGTGGTTGTACCTCAATGATGAGGACAAGATCACAGACAGTTTGGGTGAAACCGTAGATATAGAGATTTCTGCAGCAACCATCATGGCCGGGCCTGAAGCACGCGTCCACTTCGGTGATCGGGTGAGAAATGACCTGGGTAAGCATGTCCGAGTATGGAATACGGAAACCTTTGGGATCTTCCCATTGCCAGGTACCAATGGGGGCCCAGCCCCAATGTATGTCACCGGATCCAGTATCGGAGTCTTCTCAAAGTCGCGAAACCTGGAGGAAGCACGAACCATCCTCACGATCCTTTTCTCACGCGAGTACCAAACCATGCTCGCCCAAAATGGTCTGGGGCCAGGAAATAGTGACTACGAGAAGTACCTAGGAAGCGACGAGTTCAGCAAGGCGATGGTTGCAGTAGCCTCAAAATCCAAGCTCACTCCCGCAGCACCCAACTGGCTTCAGGTGGAGAATTCCGGGTTGGTTGACGAATTCTTTCTACGGATTTTTAAGGGCGAAGACATCCTTACCCTCGCCGAAGAATACGACAAGGTGTTAACACCGATGCTCAATGGGGAAACCTAAGTGTACGCTTGAGCCTGAAAGGGGCGGGAATGCTGAGTTTAGGAATCGACATTGGTGCCACCAAGGTCCACGGGGTAGCTCTCGATGAACACGACAAGGTCATCGCGGAGCATGCAACCTTCACCCAACGAGGACAATCCGGTGTCATGACTGTGCTTTTGGATGTCGCCACCAAGGTGGCTGAGAAAGCCGGTGTAGGACTGAGAGACTTCGACAGTGTCGGCATCGGCATCCCCGGAGTCGTCAACCGAGAAACCGGCGAAATCGCGAGTGCAGTCAACTTATCGATCACCCATATGCCCTTGCTGGACATGGTTTCTGAGCATTTCTCTGTACCCGTTCGCCTCGACAATGACGTGAAAGCGACAGTAGTTGCTGCCGGGATGCTCCTCGACTCACTCTCAGTGACCTACATCAACTTCGGTACAGGAGTGGCTGCAGCAACCCTTGATGGTCGACTCATTCGTGGTCGAGACAACCTGGCTGGCGAGATTGGCCACGTCGTCCTAGATCCCAATGGTGACCCCTGCCGCTGCGGGCAACGCGGATGTATCGAAACCATCGTTGGTGGGCAGTACCTCGCTCCCAGGATGGATATGCTCGAACTCGACTGGACCACCTTAGACAAGTCAGAGACCCCCTTAGGCAAGGCAGCCTACGATCAGTCGGTACGAGTCATGTCCAGGATAGTCGCCTCAGTCTCCTTGAGTTACGGTTCCGATTACGTCGTCATAGGTGGAGGGGTCATCCAGGCAGCCCCCTGGATACTCTCAGCTGTCCAAGGATTCCTCATCGACAGGGCCAAAATGGCAACTTTCCCAGACTACGTGGATATGGCTGGTCGAGTCGTCCACCTGGACAATGATATTCAGGCCCCAGCTATCGGGGCCGCCCTCATCGGTCAAGGATGGACCGAGGGGTACAAACTTCACCTTGGGTGATTTGTGTTGGTGTCCGGGAAGGGGTGGGATACATCTATCCAGACGCATTCACGCAGTTGTTTCCTTTGGAGACAACTCCTCCATTCGCAAGGACGGTCTGGATAGATGTATCCCACCCCTTCTCGGAATCTTCTGGTAAATCTGGGTTTGTGAAGTTTGCAGCGCCTCTTTGGGGGATCTTATTTCTTGGCGCACAGTGCCAGGAAACAAGATCCTAGTTCTTGCTAGGAATTGATTCTGAAGTTGTCCAACTGGAGCAACTACGTGAGTAGGGCTTCTTTTAGGGTGTCTAGGCCTAGGGCTCCTAGGTTTAGGGCTTTGGCGTGGAAGGATTTTAGGTCGAAGGTGGATCCTTGTTGAACGTGTACCTCATCTCTTAGATCGGTCCAGGCTTTTTGTCCGATCTTGTAGGAGGGGGCCTGACCGGCCCAACCGAAGTACCTCATGACTTCGAAGCGGGCTACGGAAGGGTCCATGGCTACATGGGAGTTGAAATAGGCTAAAGCATTGTCGAAGGTCCAGGTGGATTCGCCTACTTCAGCTGGGGGAGTGAAACCGCAATGGAGACCGATGTCGATGACTACACGTACTGCCCTGAGGGCCTGGCCATCGAGCATCCCTAACATCATGGCGGGATCATCAAGGTAGCCGAGATCGGCCATGAGCTGTTCGGAGTAGAGGGCCCAGCCTTCGCCGTGGCCGGATACCCAGATTCCTGAGCGGCGCCATTTGTTGAGTTCGGCCTTGTTGAAAATGGCTTGTGACAGTTGAAGATGATGGCCGGGTACACCTTCGTGATAGACGGTGGTGAGTTCACGCCAGGTTGAGAAGGTTGTTTGGCCTTCAGGTACAGACCACCACATTCTTCCAGGGCGAGAGAAGTCATCGCTGGGATCGGTGTAGTAGATTCCGCCATCATGGGTGGGGGCGATCATGCATTCGATTCTGCGGGCAGGTTCCGGTACATCGAAATGGGTTCCGTGGAGATCCTGGATGGCTTGATCGGCTTTCATCTGCATCCATTCCTGCATGGCTGTGGAGCCGTGAAGAAGATAGGCAGGGTCCTCATCAAGGGAGTTCTTCGTTTCAGCGATAGTCATTCCGGGCCGCAGCGTGGCGCAGATCTCCCGTTGTCGCTCCTCTAACTCAGCGACCTGCTCCAAACCCCATTGGTAGGTCTGCTCCATCTCCACTGTCGTACCCAAGAATTCCCTGGAGGCGAGGTCATAGCGGTGGGGGCCTACGGCATCTTCTTCGACCGCCATAGGGTGAATCCTGGTCACGAGGGTCTGGGTAGCTTCACGGTATGCCGCTTTCGCGGTGGTCAGTCCTTCGGTGAGGAGATCCCTCGTGGTGGTGGATGCTCCGGCTTCATGGGCCTGATCGGTGAGAGTGTCGAAGGTACCACCGTCCTTGATCCAACCGTGGACTTGTTCGACGAGCGCATCGACTTGGCGTACTGCGGGTTTGATGCCTTCGTCAATGGCGGCGAACTGGGATTCTATCCACCCGTCAACTGCGTGAGGTACTGCCTTGAGTCGTCGAGCAATTGTCGCAAAGTCGGAGTCTGTCCCAGTCGGCATGAGGTCGAAGACTTCTCGGATGGAGTGAAGCCCAGACACAATATTTGAGATACTGGCGAGGTCTTCGTGGGACTGATGGGCCTCCATGGCCAAGCCAAGTCGTTCCCGAAGGGCAGAGGCTGTTATCCGGTCGGTCTCATCGCTGACCACAGTTGAGTCGAGTTCCCCCAAGGTGGTGGCAATGAGCCTGTGGTGGGTTTCGATTCCTTGGGGACTGAAATCGTCGAACTCGTCTTGGTGGTCATCCATCCCAAGGAAAGTCATCATGATAGGACTGAGTGCCACTTCGGCATCAAAGTGCTTGTCAGCCAGTGCATCCATGGCGGTGGGAGTACGCATAGTCATAAACCGTAGCTTAGACCCTGCAGGTGTCGTAGTCTTGGTTTATGAAACTTGACTTGGGTTCACTGGAATTGGGTGTGGCTACTGCTGCCACGCAGATTGAGGGCGGGAACGTCGACACAAACTGGCATCGGTGGGCAGCATCGCCAGGGAAGGTCAAGGACGGATCGACTCCGGCTCGTGCGGTTGACCATTGGAATCGTGTCGATGAGGACATCGCGCTCTTGAAAGAAATGGGGATTCGCCATTATCGCATGGGGGTGGAATGGGCTCGGGTTGAACCAGAGGAAGGGGCCTTCGATTCCGAAGCGATCAAGCACTACCGCGATGAGGTGAAGGCCCTCCGCAAAGCAGGAATCACCCCACTGGTGACTCTCCATCACTTTAATAACCCTGGATGGTTGGAGGATAGGGGTGCCTGGACTCGCCCGGATACAGTGGCGGTTTTCCTCAGGTACGTCTCCAGGATGGTACACGCGCTCAAGGATCATGTGGACGAATGGATCACCATCAATGAACCCAATGTCTATCCCACCCAAGCCTATGTTTTCGGGGACTGGCCTCCGGGGCACACATCGATTCCAGAGGCTATGACCGTGATGAGTCTCCTGGCTCATGCTCATATCCGCGCGTACCGCCTGATCCATGCAATCCAACCCGAGGCGAAGGTTGGTGTAGCCCAACATCTGCGACCCTTCGATCCGGCTAACCCCTATAACCCGGCTGACATTGCTGGAGCAAAGTCCATGGAGTACCTCTTCCAGGGAGCGATCTATCAGGCCATGGCCTATGGACGTTTCAAACTGCCCTTGAAGGGGGCCTCGACTGTGACTCTGGGGAAATACTATGACTTCATTGGGGTGAATTACTACACACGATCCTGGGTTTCGGGTGTCTCGCAGGGGACAAAACCCGGATCGGTGATCAATGATTTGGGGTGGGAGATCTATCCTCGAGGGTTGACTCGGATGCTCGCGATGGTTGCCAAGACCTATCCTGGCCCAGTCTACATTACCGAGAATGGAACCCCTGATGCTGCTGACTCTTTCAGGGCACGGTTCCTCTACGATCACATCAAGGCGGCTGTGGATGCGGGTGTCCAGCGTTATTATCATTGGTGTTTCACTGATAATTGGGAGTGGATTGAGGGGGAGGTACCACGGTTCGGGCTAGTCGAAGTCGATTATGGAACCCAGAAGAGAACCATCCGTGAATCGGGTCGGATGTACGCCGACATGATCGCTCACGGTGGTTTGACTGAGGAGGCCTATACGCGGTGGGTTGAACCATCTGGTAAGGGTTCGGGGATTGAGCCTGAGCCCAAGAGGTACCGACGTCCAGGTCCGCCACCCCTGTGATGGGTGAGCTACGAAACGCGTGGAACTCCACTAGGGATGTTTCATTACCCCTTGTCAATCAGTAGATTGTGGTGGCATCTGTCCTCTTGGTGGAGTATGATGGAAGAACATTAGAATCTCCATTCCAACCTCTGAGTGCTCGCTTTGGGTTCATAATCCACTGGGATTAGAAGTGTCCATGACATAGGTCCATCAAGCGGTATCAGCCCTTTCACTGGTGGTCTTGGAGGTACTCGGCGGCCGCGTGATCCTCGTTGGTCAGCGAGAAATCGCGAGCAGTGAGTCGGAATCTGCTTAGTCGACATGGATCAGCATGCCCATCGGGTCCTTCGAGGCGCACTCAGAGGGCGCGCACGGTAAGAAAGATGAGGAGCTGGCTTGCCGTGCGGCTCATGTACCCGCAAGTACATGAGTCACCAGGGGCCGCTCTGTCCTTCGGGGCGGCCCCGCTCCCTTCCTCAGACATCACACGTTTTCCCACTTAGTCGGGCTGCGGAAATCCCGGCCCACAAGGATTTCTTTTTGCTGGACATTTAATTAGGGGGAGTAAAGTTACAGAGAGATAAAATATCTGAAAAGGAGGAAATTTCATGATATTGTTTAATGGAAGTGGCTACAGTACCTCACTATAGAGTGTGCTCCAAAGTTGACATGCTTTTATAATGTAGATATTGAGATCTAAGTATCGGGTGATCCAATACTATGTAAACCATATATCTCATCAACGTCAAATGAGAGAGGATATGGTGTCAAGAGTGGGGATAGACTTAGTTCCCGTGACTGAATCTTTTACTCCTGCTCGTTTGCGGGTGGCCCCATCCCCTACTGGTGACCCCCATGTGGGTACTGCCTATATGTCTTTGTTCAATCTTGCTTATGCTCGCAAAACCGGCGGGCAATTCGTACTGCGAATCGAGGACACGGATCAGGCTCGCTATGTCGAGGGTTCGCAGGCGCAGATCTATGAGTTGCTAAGCTGGCTTGGATTGAACTGGGATGAGGGGCCAGATATCTCGGGACCCTACGCCCCCTATCGTCAGTCGGAGCGACTCGACACATATCGCCCTTTCGTGGATCAGCTGATTGAATCCGGGCATGCGTACTATTGCTGGTGTTCGGCTGAGCGTCTCACCGAAATGAGGGATGCCCAGGCGAAGGCCAAGATGTCTACGACCGGTTATGACCGGCTCTGCTACGGCAAGACCCGCGACGAGAGGGCTGCATTACCTGGGTTCTCTGAGACTCCTGTTGTACGCATGTTGATCCCTGATGATGTGGATTTGGGCTTCACTGATGTTATCCGTGGTGAGATCAGTGCACCGCATCCCGACGACCAGGTGATCCTGAAAGCTGATGGTTTTCCGACCTATCACATGGCGGTTGTGGTTGACGATCACCTCATGGGGATCACGCACGTCGTGCGAGGTGAGGAGTGGATTTCCTCCACACCTAAACACATTCTGCTGTACAAATGGCTAGGCTGGGATGAACCAACCTGGTGTCATATGCCGCTGCTGCGCAATACCGACAAATCGAAGATCTCCAAGCGCAAGAACCCTGCAGCACGCCTGGTTTGGTTCAAAGAGGAGGGGTACCTTCCTGAGGCCCTGCGCAACTTCCTCCAACTGATGGGTTACCCTCCTGAAGACGACCAGGAGGTCTGCTCTTTTGAGGATTTCATAGCCGATTTCGACTGGGCAAAAGTTAACACCGTCGGCCCAGTCTTTGATGTGAAGAAGTTGGATTGGCTCAATGGCCACTACATTCGATCCCTGACTGTCGATGAGTTGGCAGCCCGGATCATCGCTTACATTGAGGCCTATCAGATCAATGATCTTCCCGCGACCTCCCGGAATTGGCGCGCTACTGTGACCGCGGCTGTTCCTCTGATTGCACCTCGCCTTGTTACCCTCAAAGAAGCCCTCGATAAAGTACGATTCCTGCTCCTTGATGAGGTGATCCTTGACGAGGCTGCGGTCGCTAAGGTGGCTGCTGATGTACCGACAGTGATCCCAGTTGCCCTTGAAGTCCTGGAAGGGCTTGAGGATTTCACGGCGTCCGCGATTCAGGAGGGGTTGGTCGCACGACTTGTGGATGAATGTGGATTCTCCAAGAAGATCGTCTTTGGTCCGATTCGGGTAGCAATCTCGGGGGCTTTGGTTTCTCCACCTCTGTTTGAGTCAATGGAGATCCTGGGACGGGAAGCGTCAATAGCGCGACTAAAGAGTTTCCTCTAGCCTTGGCGACGATACTGCGGCAGGATTCCGATCTGCCATAACAAAACGGTTGAGTTTCGTTTGATTGCCATGATGAAGCCAACTGCAGTTCCGTCAACTTCAAGAAGGGAAGGATTCTTGGGCGTGATAGTCTTTCACGGTGAGCGAACCAACCATTTCTGCAGGGGATTTTATAGCCGATACGGTACGGGCGGACAACGCCTCAGGATTGTATTCAGGACGGGTACAAACCCGCTTTCCACCCGAACCCAACGGGTACCTCCACATCGGCCACGCGAAAGCGATCACTGCCGACTTTGGGATCGCTGAGCAATTCGGGGGTACATGCAACCTTCGGTTGGATGACACGAATCCTGATACTGAGGATGTGGAGTACGTCGAATCGATCATTGAGGATATTACATGGCTGGGATTCACGCCGAATCAGGTCCTCTATGCATCTGATTACTTCGAGGCGCTTTACCAATGGGCAGAGTCCATGATCAAACGTGGTATGGCTTATGTCGATGATCAGGACCAGGAAACCATCAAGGCTCAACGCGGTGGATATGGCAAACCCGGAATTGATTCGCCGTACAGAGTCCGTACGCCTGAAGAGAACTTGGATCTCTTCCGCCGAATGAAGGCAGGGGAGTACGAAGACGGCGCCAAGGTACTTCGTGCCAAGATCGACATGCAGTCTGACAATATGCAACTGCGTGACCCAGTGATGTACAGGATCCGTCGCGGCCACCACCACCGTACAGGTGATGCCTGGGTGATCTATCCGACCTATGACTGGGCCCACGGGCAATCCGATGCCCTTGAAGGTGTCACCCATTCCATGTGTACCCTCGAATTTGTGACCAATAGGCCGCTCTACGACTGGTACCTCACCCATCTGGATCTCCCTTATGAGAAGCCCCAACAACTAGAGTTCGCACGCCTGGAACTCACCCACACCGTGACCTCCAAACGGAAGCTGCGTCAACTCATTGAAGATGGTGTCGTCGATGGTTGGAATGATCCCAGGATGCCCACCCTTCAGGGGCTTCGTCGTCGCGGATATCCTGCTGCGGCCATTCGCAACTTCTGTACCCACATTGGGATCAACAAAACCAACTCCCGTCACTCTTTGGAGGAATTGGAATCCTTTGTACGTACCGAACTCAATCGCGTATCCCAGCGGCGCATGGCTGTACTCAAACCCCTCAAGTTGACGATCGACAACTGGCCAACTGAGGACGGTCGTACCCTCGCTGAAGCCCGGGCAGCCGGAGAAGAAACCGCAGGAATGACAACATGGTTTGAGATCGGCAATAACCCAGAAAACCCTGAAGACGGAACCCGCAAGGTACCCTTCTCAGGCCAAGTGTGGATCGAGCAAGACGACTTCGCCGAGGTACCCCCACCGAAGTTCTTCCGCCTCAGCATCGGCAAGGAGGTACGTCTGCGAGGTGCCTTCCTGGTCACCGCAACTGAGGTCATCAAAGACGCAGACGGGAACCTTGTTGAAGTCCGAGCTACCTATGATCCAGACTCTGAGGGAGGCAATGCCCCCGATGGTCGCAAGGTGAAGTCCACCATGCACTGGGTGAGTGCTGCCCACGCGGTGGATGCCGAAGTGCGACTCTACGAGCGCCTCTTCCAAGTAGAGGTACCAGGGGAGACCACCGGTGATCCTCTTGATGATCTTCATCCCAACTCCCAAGAATCCCTGGCTGCCAAAATGGAACCCTGCCTAGCCCCTGGCGTGAACGGAGTCGATCCCGGACAGGTTGTTCAGTTTGAAAGGATCGGCTATTTCGCCGCCGACCCAGTAGTACCCATGCTCTTTCACAGAACCGTGGGCCTCAAAGACGAATGGGCCGCCCAGCAAAAAAGGGGGTGAACTATGACGGATGCGGAAACTGACAACACCAATCGGGAAGTGGGGCCCCTCTTAGCGCAATTGATCGCAGGCGGGCGGTTGCTGCGAAGAAAAAAGAGTCATTTAGACTTGTGCCTGTCACCCCATCGGCAGAGTTCGGTCTGGATGCGTTTTGAAGAGAACAGAGAAGAGCGACACTTCTTTTAGTCGGGTTTTCTGAGGTGGTTCGGAGATGTTTCCGGTTGGAATGTCTGTGACACGATAGGATGATCGGGTGCAATATCCCCTCATTCATTCAGGCAAGGTACGCCGACTCTACGAAGTACCTGATCCCACGCAGATGCTCATGGTCGCAACCGACTCGATCTCGGCTTTCGACTATGTTTTGGACACTCCCATCCCCGATAAGGGTGTCATTCTGACGCAGATGTCGCTGTGGTGGTTCGACCAGTTGGCCGATGTCGTGGACAACCATGTCGTCTGGGCTTCCAAACTTGGTGGCGATGAGGGGCCGTACCCCATTCCCGACGAGTGGCAGGGTCGCTGTATGGTGGTTAAAAAACTCGAGATGTTCGAGGTCGAGTGCATCGCTAGAGGGTACATCACTGGCTCAGGATGGGCTGAATATCAGGAGTCTCAGACGATCACTGGAATCCCTCTCCCTGCTGGTTTGCGTCACGCTGACCGTCTGCCCCAACCCATCTTCACCCCCTCAACGAAGGCCGAAATTGGTCTCCACGATGAGAACATTTCCTTCGAGGAAGTTGAGGCGCTTGTTGGGGCCGAGGATGCTGCGAAGCTGCGCGACCGTACCCTCGACGTCTTTGCGCGCGCATCCGAGATCGCCGAAGAACGCGGGATCATCCTAGCCGATACCAAGTTCGAATTTGGCAGAGGTACGGACGGGAGCATCATTCTTGCTGATGAGGTGTTGACCCCCGACTCATCGCGATTCTGGGACCGCGAGGATCACGTACCTGGTCAGCAGATTCCCAGCTTTGACAAGCAGTTTGTACGCGACTGGTTGGCTCTCGAATCCGGGTGGGACAAGAAGAGCGGGAACGTACCCCCACCTTTGCCTGCCCACATCGTTGAGGCAACCCGTGAACGCTATGTCGAGGCCTATCGCCGACTAACCGGCAATACTGACATTTAATTTGCGGCGTGGAACTCATTCCTCTGCCTTGCCAGCCCCGGCCCCACGCCACGAATGAGGCATCTTCACTCATGGCGGATTTCCACCCGTTATTGAGTGATGAGGTTCTGGTCCGATGACATCTTCTGTACCTAATCGGTGGATTCGGGGTTATCTGCGGTTTGAGAACACTAGGATGGACTCATGGCTTTAGTTGTCGTGAATGTGATGCCCAAACCCGAGATCCTCGACCCTCAAGGTAAGGCAGTGACTGGTGCCTTGACCCGTATGGGCCACCAAGGTTTCTCGGTACGCCAAGGGAGAAGGTTCGAGATTCAGGTCGAGGGAGAGGTCACCAAGGCCCGGCTTGAAGAGATCCGTGAGTTCGCTGAATCCCTCCTCGCCAACACGGTTATCGAAGACTTTGAGGTCGTTTCATGAAGATCGGGGTCGTCACCTTTCCCGGTTCCCTGGATGACCATGATGCTTTGAGGGCGGTACGCCTAACTGGTGGTGATCCAGTATCCCTATGGCATGCCAACGATGATCTGTCAGGAGTCGATGCGGTCATCCTCCCCGGTGGATTCTCTTACGGTGACTATCTTCGCTGCGGGGCCATCGCTCGCTTCTCCCCAGTTATGGAAGAGGTCGTACGCAAAGCCAACCAAGGGATGCCATTGCTTGGAATCTGCAATGGATTCCAGGTCTTGTGTGAGGCACGTTTGTTGCCTGGCGCCCTCATCCGCAATGAGACTCGTCTGTTCACCTCCGTCTCCACACCCCTGCGTGTAGAGTCCAGCAGTACCGCCTGGACAGGTGAGTTCACAGTCGGCCAAGAGATCCAGATCCAACTCAAAAACGGTGAAGGAAACTACCAAGCCGACCCCGAAACTGTGGCTCGTTTGGAAGGGGAGGGCCGAGTAGTCTTCCGCTACCTCGACAACCCCAACGGCTCCATCAACGACATAGCCGGGATCACCAATGAACGTGGCAACGTCGTGGGCCTCATGCCCCACCCTGAACACAATGTCGACGAAAAGATCACCTCAGATCTTGACGGTCGAGGATTCTTCGCCTCAGTAGCAGCCTTCCTCAATTCCTAGCAGGGGCGTACTCTTCATCCTGAGGGTTGTGGTACATCTGTTCAAAACCATCCCCGTGAGCGGAAGAGAGGTTTTCTCCAGGAAACCACTGCGTGAGCGTGTTTTGAATAGATGTACCGCACCCTCTCCGAGTACAAGCTAATCATGACTTTAGTGATGCTCTGTCGGATGGGAATCATCGCCTCTAGACTGGGTACATGAATACCCTCATTGAATCTGCTTTAGCTCGGGGACTGGATACCAAGGCTGTTGTGATGGGGGTTGATGTCTTGGGAAGTACTGGGCCGCTATTCACCGAGTTGTTTCCTGATGAGCGCGCTGTACTCATAGCAGACACCAACACCTGGGCTGTTGCAGCAGAAGAGATACGGGCCTCGCTTGCAGCGGCTGGTGTACAGATGGAGTATCCGATCATTTTTCCGGGGACTCCAACCTTGTTCGCGGATGATCAAATGGTGAATGATCTGTGGTTTCGGTTAGCCCCTATTGATGCTATTCCGGTGTCTCTTGCTTCGGGATCGTTGAATGATGTGACCAAGTTGGCGAGTCATTGGGTGGGGCGCAGTTATATAAATGTGTGTACTGCTGCCTCGGTTGACGGGTACACCTCCTTCGGGGCGGCGATCACAGTTGAGGGAATCAAGCAGACCCAAGAGTGTCCAGCCCCTCGCGGGATTATCGTGCCACTTGATGTGATGGTTGAAGCGCCAATCCGTTTGACGGCTACTGGATATGGTGACCTCATTGAGAAGATTCCTGCTGGAGCCGACTGGATTATCGCTGATGAACTGGGCCTGGATCCCATTGATGACTACGTCTGGGCAATGGTACAAGGCCCCTTGCGTGAGGCCCTCGGCGACCCGCAAGGGCTGGTAAACGGGAATCTTCAAGCCATGGGGAAACTAGCCGAGGGGCTCGTGATGTCGGGCCTAGCCATGCAGGTGAATCAGTCATCGCGACCGGCTTCAGGTGGGGGCCACTACTTCTCGCATCAGTGGGAGATGGAAGGATATGGCCGCGACTGGGAGCCACCACTGTCCCACGGTTTCAAGGTGGGTCTAGGTGCGGTCGCCATGTGCGCCCTCTATGAGAAGTTCCTGGAACTTGACCTGACAAGCCTTGATATTGATGCGCGACTTGCATCATGGTCCACTCCCGAAGCCGATGAAGCCAGAGTACGAGCCCTTCAAGATAATCCCATCCTCTGTGAGGCCGCAGTCAAACAGTCCGCTGGAAAGTACATCCCCCAAGACCATGCGGGGGCCAGACTAGAGCTCATCCAGGATCAATTCCGCTCAATCCACACCCGAGTCTCCGCGCAGGTACTACCAGCCCCAGTCATCGAACAGATGCTCAAAGATGCTGGTGCCATCTATCACCCAGCCCAAATCGGAGTCACCCTACCCGAGCTTCGCCACAAGTACTACCAAGCCCAAACCATCCGTACGAGGTACACCCTCCTAGACCTTCTCCAAGAACTTGGACTCTTCAGCCAGTTGGTCGACTCTCTTTTCGAGCCTGGAGGGTACTGGTACAACCGAGACGGAGAACATCAAGAGTAATGATTAACCTGAAGGAAACCACTCCTCCGTTCGGGGGACGGTTTTGAACAGATGTACCACACCTCTGCGAAGTCGTACTGAACCTAGATCAGCAACAAGAGTCCAAGATCCTGGGATGCTGCGCAGCAGCTGTATACAGGACGACGTGCCCAGAAGGATGTAGAGTGCTAGTACTACTTATTCTCGGGTAGGGATTCCCAGATCTCCTTGCATTCGGGACATACAGGGTAATCCTTGGGATTACGTGAGGGTACCCAGATCTTTCCACAAAGGGCGACTACAGGTGTACCCATGACCATTGCTTCGGTCAGCTTGTCGCGAGTGACATAGTGGGATAGACGCTCATGGTCTTGGGTATCCTCAGTGATCGTCTCGCGATCAAGGACGGTTGTTGAACCTGGGGCAAGCTGCGTGGTCATGAGTCTATTATCCCAAATTCAATGAGACGGGATGGCAATAGTCACGTACCTCTGCGGGAATCCTTTCTCGACACGGCTCAACCGTGACAGATCCACGAGGTAGGATATGGGTGACTGAAAGGATGGTCATGGGTGTGAAAAGGATCGCCATCGTAGTGGCTGTTGTATGTCTGATGGGTATCTCTGGGTGCTCGGCCAACGGTTCGACTATTGCTGCCACTGTTGATGATGTGGTCATTACTGAAGCCAGTATCCAGCAGGCAGCCGACGCTATGTACGAGACTTTATCTCAGAACCCAGAATTTGCCGATAAGAATACTCTCAACGTCACCATGCTCCAGCACCGCCTCAGTGGTGCCATCCTTTCCAAGGTCGCTGCTCGTTTCGGTGTGAGGATCACAGATGCTGAACGTGAGGCAGTCTGGGAGCAGAACTTCGGGCCACAATCAGCCCAAGGAGTCACTCTGGAATATCCTCTTTGGACAGATCCACGTTCTCATGAGGCTATTTCGGGTTGGATTGACTTCAACCTCGTTAACTGGATGCTTCAAAGTGGTGAACTTGATGGTCAGCTATTCTTCGCTGAAGTGGAGAAGATCCCAGTCACGTTGAATCCTCGATATGGTGATTTTGATTATTCTTCTATTGCTTTGGCCATCACCTTGAATCACCCAGGTGGTGCCTTAGCTGAGTTGGTGGACTTTTCTAAGCCACTGGCATGACAAACCCAGAAACCCTTCACCAGCTTGGCCGTCTTGCCGAGGTCATGCATACCCTGCGTGAAAAGTGTCCATGGGATGCTGAACAAACCCATGAATCCTTGATGACCTATTTGATTGAGGAGACTGCCGAAGTTGTGGAGGCTGTCGAGAATCATTCAGACGAGCAAATGGTTGAAGAGTTGGGGGATCTCCTTCTCCAGGTCTTCTTTCATGCGGAGATTGCTTCGGAGCGCGGAGCCTTCACCCTGGCTGATGTTGCTGAGCAGATCTCAGACAAGTTGATTGCCCGCCACCCCTATGTTTATGCCGAGCAGGAGGTACCCGAGGATGTCTGGGGTTCCTGGGAGCGGCGCAAGAAGGCCGAGAAGAAGAGGGAATCCGCTGTTGATGGAATCCCTGACACCTTATCGGCTCTAGCGCGGGCCAATAAGACGGTCACAAGAATTCGTTCCCATGACGTCAACCTTAACCTTGATAACACACCCATCACTGAGCATGAGGTTGGCCTGTCTATTCTCGACATTGTCGCTCGTGCCCATGCTCATCGGATTGATCCCGACCAGGCGCTGCGAAAGGTTCTGCGTGATCTTGAGGATTTGGTACGTGAGGTCGAGTAGTCCGCGTACCCCTGATCGTTAAGGATGAACTCTTCAACTCACTAGACTGATCCTATGACTTCCCGCGAACTTGTCCTTGTCGTTGATTATGGCGCTCAGTACGCTCAACTTATTGCAAGAAGGGTACGCGAGGCTCAGGTTTATTCAGAGATCATTCCCCATTCCGCCTCGGTGGAGGAGATCATGGCCAAGAAGCCATCTGCGATCATCCTTTCGGGTGGACCTGCCTCGGTCTACGAACCTGGAGCACCCCAAGTACCTCCAGCCCTCTTCGAGCAAGGCGTACCAGTCTTCGGTATCTGTTACGGATTCCAGGCCATGGCCCTAGCCCTAGGTGGGGAGGTTGATCGAACAGAACTCTCGGAGTTCGGACGTACCCCATTGACAGTTCACACTCCAGGCCGGCTACTCAGCGGGGTACCACGCGAGTTCTCGGTATGGATGAGCCATGGGGTTTCAGTACACTGCCCGCCCCAAGGTTTCTGTTCCCTGGCGACCACCGAGGGCGCTGAGGTTGCCGCCATGGAGGACCCTTCACGCAAACTTGCGGGCGTCCAATGGCATCCCGAAGTGCTCCACTCTGAATACGGACAACGGGTCCTATCCCACTTCCTCCACGAGGTGGCGGGCCTAGGCTATGGCTGGGATTCGTCAACCATTGTTGAGGATTCGGTCGCTGCGATCCGTGAGCAAGTGGGGGACGCCAAGGTACTATGCGGACTCTCTGGTGGCGTGGATTCTGCCGTTGCCGCTGCACTTGTCCAAAGGGCAATCGGGGACAATCTCACCTGTGTCTTTGTTGACCATGGGCTCCTTCGCAAGGGTGAGGCCGAGGCTGTTGAGCGTGACTTTGTTGCCGCAACGGGTGCCCAGTTGGTAGTCGCCCGAGTCGCCGATGAGTTCCTGGAAAAGCTCAAGGGTGTCACCGACCCTGAGACTAAGAGGAAGGCGATCGGTCATCAGTTCATCCGTACCTTCGAGGCTGAGGCCAGAAAACTAGCCGGGGAGAAGGGGATAGGTTTCCTTGTCCAAGGGACCCTCTATCCTGACGTCGTCGAATCAGGTGGAGGTACAGGTACAGCCAATATCAAGAGCCACCATAATGTTGGAGGGCTCCCAGATGATCTCAGTTTTGACCTCGTTGAGCCTTTGCGTACCCTCTTTAAAGACGAGGTACGCGCGGTGGGCGAGGAACTCGGATTGCCGTCTGAAATGGTGTGGCGTCACCCATTCCCAGGGCCGGGGCTTGCCATTCGCATCATCGGGGAGGTGACCGAAGACCGGTTGTCTATCCTCAGGGAGGCTGATGCCATCGCACGTGAGGAACTGACCCTTGCTGGCTTGGATCGCCAGATCTGGCAGTTCCCTGTTGTTCTTCTTGCAGACGTACGATCTGTCGGCGTTCAAGGTGATGAGCGTACCTACGGTCACCCCATTGTTCTGCGCCCTGTGACAAGCGAAGATGCGATGACTGCTGACTGGGGACGCCTACCCTACGATGTCATGGAGAAGATCTCGACTCGCATCACCAACGAGGTACGCGAAGTAAACCGCGTGGTCGTGGACATCACGTCCAAGCCACCTGGCACCATCGAATGGGAGTGATCCCTCGATTAGTCGAATTAGTCGCCTTGGTGGAGGCGGATCTGCAGCCCTAGTTCCTCGGCATCCAGTTCATTGAGCGCATGGGCAAGGCAACTTGAGCTGTAGGTACCTGTGGAGCGCAACTCCAGGAGAACAGCACGCTGGGCTCGCAGCTTCGCCAAGGGAACGAGAGCATCAGGTACGGGCTTAGTCTCAGGTTGCTTCCAGTCTTTCGCACCCTGCTTGAGCTCGTTTTGGAGGCGTTCCCATTCGCCCTCAGGTTCGACATCCATCCCATCGAGACCCAATCCTTTAACTGCCCAGCCTAGGGTTCCGCCCTGGATGACGAGAGAACCAGCCGCAACAAAGAAGGCGATCAGGATCATCAGTGAACGATGGGGAGTAGCTGCGGGAAGAGTTTGGGCTGCAGCAAGGGTGACAACCCCACGCATACCACCCCAGATGAGTAGGCTGCCCTCCTTGAATCCGAGAGGCTGCCTGATAAGGTACTCAGCGTCCGCGATGTAGCGTTGAGCAAGGGTGGTGAAGTACTCAAGGCGATGAGCCTTGCGCTCTTCGGTGTTATCCCAATTGGACAGGCGTGCTTTGAGGTGGGCGCGACGTTCCATGAGTAGCTCATCACGTTTGGACAAGGCAAGATCAAGGTCGACATCTTTGAGTTTTTCACTGCGTTCAATTTTCTTTGACGAGGTGTGCTGTGTGGCTTTGACCAAACCTGCGATGAATCCCCCACGAAGAACAGTAATGATGAATAGGGCCAAGGCAGCAATACCTAGTCCTGCCCATAGAGATTCACTGGACTGGTGAACGTCAAGAATGAACTTTTTAAGTTCGAGACCCATGATGAAGAAGACTGCTCCCTCAAGAATGTACTCCACCGTGTGCCAGTTGGCTTGCTCAGACAAACGTTGGCGGGCATCCAGATGCTTGGGCCCCTTTTGGGCGGCCACGAGTCCAGCGGCCACAACAGCGACAAGGCCAGAGGCATGTACGAGTTCGGCAGGAATGAACGCAAGGAAGGGGATCAGGAAAGACATGGCTGTCGTCCCAGCTGATTCATGAATCAGGCGGCGTACGCGTACCCCCAACCAGCCGATAACTGCGCCAATCGCAGCGGCTGCAAGGGCAGCCCACAGGAAGTCTCCTGCGACCTTCCACACCGATACTGAACCAGCGGTAGCCGCAGCAGCAGCGATAGCAGAGCGCAGTAGTACTAATGCCGTAGCGTCATTGAGGAGGGATTCGCCTTGGAGGATAATACTGACACGCGAGGGTACCCCCAAGCGTCGCGCAATCGTTGTGGCTGCCGCATCTGTGGGGGAAAGAATAGCCCCAAGAGCAATGCCATAGGCCAGGCTCACATCCGGGATGATCCAGTGGATGATAAGCCCCATGATGAGCGCACTTGCCACCACGAGGAAGACTGCTAGGCCACCGACTGCTGAAAAGTCTCGCCGGAAGTCGACTGTCGGTATAGCAAGAGCAGCCCCATAGAGCAGGGGCGGCAGTATTACCATCAGAATCCATTCGGGCTTGATCTCTATAGGAGTGACAAAGGGAAGGAAGCTGATACCAACCCCAACAAGCATGAGAATCAGTGGGGGAGCAATGCCAAGCCTGTCAGATACTGACGACAGGGCAATGACGATTGCAACGACCAGAACAACGAGGAAAACCTCAGAGGGAATATGTTCCATATGGGTATTCTCTCCTATAGTGGTGTTGCTGGCGGCACAAGTCGACTATTCGGACATCACCGCGCAGTCTGAGGATAGGAGGACTCCCATGTCAAAGATCCCTGAGGACCTCGCTGAGGCTCGACGATCAATAGACAATCTTGATGCTGCCCTCATACATCTGTTGGCGGAGAGATTCAAGATTACCCAGCGTGTGGGCCAGATCAAAGCCACCCAGGATCTTCCTGCAGCCGACCCCAATCGCGAGGCTCAACAGGTACAACGGTTGCGGGCCTTAGCCGAAGAATCCCAGCTTGATCCAGAGTTTGCGGAAAAGGTGGTGACTTTCATCATGACCGAGGTGGTACGTCACCATGATCAGATCCGTGATGAGGGTCGTACCTCGTCGTGACCTTCGTCATCGGTGTGGCTGATCACTTGTGGTTGACCGTGTGATCATTGGTGTGGTACCTACCAGAAAAATCGGGCGAAATCCCACCGTTCAACTCCGGTAAACAAAGCGACAGCTTGGGGCCTAGGCGCTACGATGGATAAAAGATCGATTCTGTGGAAAGGTGGCCCGACTGTGGCAACAATTGATTTCATCGAAGCACGCGAGATTCTCGACTCGCGCGGCAACCCAACTGTCGAAGTACAGGTCGTTTTGGACGATGGTTCCCAGGGCCGCGCTGGTGTGCCTTCGGGTGCCTCCACTGGCGCATTTGAGGCCAGTGAACTCCGCGATGGCGACAAGTCTCGTTACGGCGGCAAGGGTGTACTCAAAGCCGTTGACAATGTCATTGAGAAAATAGGGCCAGAGTTGCTGGGGTTTGAAGCCTCTGAACAGCGCTTGATCGACGAGACCATGATCGATCTTGACGGAACCGATAACAAGGGCAAGCTGGGTGCGAACGCCATCTTGGGTGTCTCGCTGGCTGTAGCTTCGGCTGCTGCTGAGTCTGCAGAACTCCCTCTTTATCGCTATGTGGGTGGCCCGAATGCCCACGTACTTCCCGTGCCCATGATGAACATCCTCAACGGGGGTTCCCATGCTGACTCCAATGTTGACGTGCAAGAGTTCATGATTGCCCCGATTGGTGCTTCGTCTTTCGCTGAGGCTCTCGAATGGGGAGCCCGTGTGTACCATAGCCTCAAGGCCGTACTCAAGGAGCGCAAGCTTTCAACCGGTCTCGGTGATGAGGGTGGTTTCGCACCCAATCTTAAGACCAATGCTGAGGCCATGGATCTCATCCTGGAAGCCATTGAGGCTGTTGGTTTGAAGCCGGGTTCTGATATTGCTCTCGCATTGGATGTTGCTGCTTCCGAGTTCTATGACGACGAGAAGAAGAGGTACGTCTTCAAGAATGGTGATGAGTTGACCTCCGAAGAGATGATCGCCATGTATGAAGGATGGGTCGATAAGTATCCGCTCGTTTCCATCGAAGATCCGCTCAATGAAGAGGATTGGGATGGTTGGATCAAGATCACGACCGCCTTGGGTAGCAAGATCCAGATCGTCGGCGATGACCTCTTTGTTACCAACCCGAAGCGTCTTGCCCGTGGAATTGAGGAGGGTGCTGGAAACGCTCTGCTCGTGAAGGTTAACCAGATTGGTTCCCTGACCGAGACCCTTAATGCTGTTGAGCTTGCCCATCGTAATGGGATGCGCTGCATGATGAGCCATCGTTCCGGTGAGACCGAGGACACCACGATCGCCGATCTGGCTGTTGCTGTGAACTGTGGTCAGATCAAGACGGGTGCTCCAGCGCGTTCTGAGCGTGTTGCAAAGTATAACCAACTCCTGCGTATCGAAGAGGATCTTGACGAGGCCGCCACCTATGCGGGGGCTTCGGCCTTCCCAAGGTTCAAGGCCTAAATGCCAACACAGCCACCACGTCGTACTCCGGGTCGAGGATCTACTCGTCCCGGAGTTAGGCGTGAACAGCGCGTTGTTCCAACCCCAGAAAATGAGGAAACTCTGAGTTCCCCTCAGGCTCATGCCGAGGCGCGCTCGCAGGTCATTTCTTCGTTGGCTTTGGGGATGACACATCGCTTTGTGATCCTCATTGGGATCGTGGCAGTGTTGATGATTTCCTTCGTATCCAGTTTCGGGGTCTACCTGGGTCAGCAAAGGGATATTACTCAGGCGAAGTCCGATATCATCTCCCACAAGTCTGAGATCGCCCGTTTGCAAGATGAACTCATGCGTTGGCGAGATCCAGCCTATGTACGATCCCAGGCGCGCGATCGCTTGGGCTGGGTTCTCCCCGGGGAGGTTGGGTACCGTGTAGTCGATGAGAATGGAAATCTCATTGGCGGAACAGTGGGGAGTATTGAGGATGGCGATGAGGTTAGGATGATTTGGTACGACGCCCTATGGGTGAGTCTCCAAGGGGCTGATCAGCCGGCACCAGACCCATCCGATCCTAGTGGCCCCTCCACCTTTGGTCCTGATGACATTGAGCCGCCACGGTGATGAGCGCGAATGAATCGGTGAGAGAGTCTGTGGGTTCATCTGACGATGACACGACCCGTGACCTGTCCCTCTGTCACGAAAATGTGTCAGAAACGAACCGGCCCCACCTCGATCCATCTGATCTTGCCATCATCGAAGCCCAGTTGGGTCGTACCCCTCGCGGAGCCGTCGACGTTGCATGGAGGTGCCCCTGCGGGAAACCCGGCGTGGTGAAGACTGCCCCCCGTCTGCCTGATGGGACCCCTTTCCCCACGACCTACTATCTCACCTGTCCCAGGGCGACAAAGATCTGTTCGACCCTGGAGGGCAGCGGAATGATGCTTGAGATGACCCAACGTTTGGGTGAGGACCCCGACCTTGCTGCCCACTATCATCAGGCCCATGAGTCCTATCTTACTGACCGGGATTCCTTGGCTCAGGACCTGGGTCTTGAGGTACCTCAAATCTCTGGGATCTCTGCTGGTGGAATGCCTGACCGTGTGAAATGCCTTCACACGTTGGTTGCTCACTGCCTTGCTAAGGGTCCCGGTGTTAATCCTTTGGGGGATGAAGCATGTGCCGCAATGGGGGAGTTTTGGGCAACCCCCTGTCTCGACGGGACTGTCCTGGATCCTGCGATTAATACGCAGGATGACAATAAAGACGATGACATGAAGGGAACGCCATGAGGGTTGCCATCATCGACTGTGGTACCAACACCCTACGTCTCTTAGTCGCTGATGGTACTGCGGATGGACTCACCGAGGTCACCCGCCAAGTGAGGTTCGCTCGCCTGGGCCAAGGAGTGGACGCTACCGGTAGTTTCCACCCTGATGCTTTGGAACGTACCTTCTCCATAGTGTCCGAGTACACCCAGAACATCCACGACCTCAATGTTGATCAGGTACGATTCGTGGCCACCTCTGCTGCCAGGGACGCCAAGAACCGTGAGGACTTTTATCAAGGGGTACACGCGCGGCTCGGTATCCTTCCACAGATCATCTCCGGCGAAGAGGAAGCAGAATTGAGTTTCCTTGGTGCCCTTGCAGGAGGACCCACATCAGATGGGGATGCTCTGGTCATTGATATTGGTGGCGGCTCCACCGAACTGATTCGTGGAAGTACTGCAGGAGTCATCGAATCCTCAGTCAGTTTGGATATGGGTTCTGTACGGATTAGGGAGAGGTACCTGCTTACAGATCCTCCACAGCCCGACCATATCGCCCAGGCCAGCGAATTCGTGGCCAACCTCCTGGACAACTGCGCTGTACCCTTGGGAGGAATCGAAACCTTCATCGGGGTTGCAGGGACGGTCACATCCTTGTCTGGAATGCACCAGGAATTGCCAGCCTACGACCGAGCAAGGGTGCACAACTCGACCCTCGAGCTCACCACCGTTGCCGAACTCTCCCAGCGACTACTCACAATGACCGTGGCTGAGACTATCGCCCTGTACCCAAGTCTTCAAGTGGAGAGAGCCGAAGTGATTTGCGCGGGTTCCCTGATTGCCGCTGAAATTGCACAGAGAGTAGGGCGACCCATGGTGGTACGTGAGACAGATATCCTTGATGGTGCCGCCATGAAACTCATGGTCGCGCAACCGTAGTGATCTCCCACGTGTCAGGGGACGTATCTCTTGGTATGAAGCTCATCGCCTCGCTGGAGGTGATCTCCCACCCTGCTGACATTGACATTAACCAGCAGGGTTGTGAGACTATAGGGTGCTGGGCCCCCATAGCCCAACGGCAGAGGCAGTCGACTTAAAATCGATCCAGTGTCGGTTCGAATCCGACTGGGGGCACCACAATGCAGGTCGAGAGCAGAGGACGCTTGCGTTCTATGTTGAGGTCAAGGAAGTGGTTGACGAACGGGTTCGAATAAGAACCCGGGAGGAGCACCGTATTGATTTCAGTTAGCTATCAAGTACTTAGGCATAATGTCCACGCCAGTGATAGATTTCTAGGATTTCGTCACGAATAACGAAAACAAGTCTCAGGCTGGGGGTTCTGTCGTACCCCAGCTGAGAATATAGCCAAACTCTCTATATAGTGTGGTAGTGTCCATACACTATGGTCCACATGCGGATGTCCCAGTGCGGGGTCATTTGAAGACCATAGATTCCTTGAAGGGAGTGACAATGAGGAAACTGGTCACTATCGTGGTGGGGTGCACTGTGGCCTTGGGCTTATTGCAAGCCAGTGTGGCTCCACTCGCTTCAGCTGCAATACCAGAGATTTCGAATATTACCTTGTCTCGTCATTTCGACAGTACTTTTACTGTGAAGTTTGATGCAACCGAGAAGGGGACTGTTGTCTTTACTTGGCGAGTAAATGGAACCGGCTTTGGAGATCCACTTAGTCTATCCTTGAAGGCTGGACATAATTCTTGGACTCTCGCCATGCCCCACAATGATGGTTCAGGGTTATTGAAGCTGGCTAATGAGATTGAATTGTCATTCTGGACCTCAGGTGAGGCCAACGATGGTGAGATTCTTAGATATGTCTTCCCGCTACCGCCAATGCTGGCTGAACCAACAACCGAAGATCGAACAGAAATAGTGAATGCATCTGTTGCTCGAAGTAGCGAGGATAAGTTCACCCTTGAGTTTGATAGCGCTGTTGAAGGATGGGTCAAGATCGATCAGTTTGTTGATGCTGGAGTGGCGAAGAGTCATGATGCACTCTCCACCACCATCGGACACCACAGTCTTGAGTTTAACGCCATGGTCAATGGCCTGGAAACCACCAGTATCCGTGTCTTCGTTTCAGATGAGGATGGACAAGATCTTGAACAGTCCTGGGTGCTTGTCTCTATTCCCTCATTCCAAACTTCTTCAGCTACGAAGGAGATCACATCATTAACCATCGGCGAAGTTGCTGGTGTCATCACTGGTACGACTATTGCAGTCACGGTGCCGACCAGAACAGATGTGACCTCTGTAGTCCCAACCATTGTTCATAATGGTGCGTCGATCAGCCCAACAGGGGCACAAGACTTCACCAAGCCAGTGACGTACACAGTAACAGCCGAGGATGGTAGTACAAAGGCCTATGTCGTTACTGTCACTGTAGCGACCGAGGAGCCCAAGGCAAACAGTACACAAACACCTGCAAAGCCTGCGACTCCCAAGGTACAGACCGGAGCTAGTGTACAAACTGGTGTCGGAGCTTTCGCGTTCTTGCTGATGGTAGTGGGGCTTGCGCTCATCTCAGTACGGAGAAAGGTCTCCTAGTTCCACAATGGCCTTTGGCTGAGGACCCATCGTAGGTCAGAGACCCTGTACGCTAGCTATGTGGATGTTCATATACTTTCGGCGGTCACCCATACTGGGATGCCCATAACCTTGAGGCCTTTTTCTTCGCTTGATACGGCTAGGGTGTGTGAACTATGCCAGGATCCACAGATTTCCATGTGGACAACTGTACCCAACCCGTACACCCTTGAAGATGCGGAGTACTATATTCGCGATTACACGTCCGTCGCCTGGCGTGAGATCAACACCAAGACGTACACCACCGAGACTGAGGGTCCAGAGCTTGTATGGGCTGTGTGGGTCGCTGATGGTCCACTGGAGGGCCTATGGGGGAGTATCGGTCTCAAACGCCATGGTGACCGCAAGGTTGACGTTGGTTATTGGCTTGGAGCCGGAGCCCGCGGTAACGGAATCATGCCCGCTGCCGTACGCTCAGTTATCGAAGCTGCCTTCCACCCAAGACTCCCCATTCAAGCCACGAGCATGTGGTGGTACGCCTTTGAAGGCAATAAGAGTTCAGCCTTCGTCGCCGAAAGGGTGGGCATGAAGTACATGGGCCTCACCCGTTCGCCCTACTGTGGAGACCGCGATGTCATGAGTGCCGTCATCTACCCCGATGACCCCAGACGGTCAAGGGATGATTGGCCTGACCTTGGGTTCGATGACTAAAATTTCCGGGAAACGAGAGCGAATGGTACCGGGAAACGAAAGACAAGCATACCGGAAATCGAAATTCTTAAGAGTCCCGTAATAGAATCGGGAATACATTGATATTTTTTAGACCCTCGCATCCAGACTCGGATCTCGCTTCATAGGTGGGGCAGTACTAGGAACATCACCTTCAAGCTTGAGATACCCATGAAAACATGGGGGGACTGCCCATTGTCACTCTCTGGGCAGAGTAAAAGTCGATTCGAATGAGATTGTGTAAAAGCCCCTGAATGATGAGTTCAGGGGCCTAGATTCTGTACAAATATCAGATTTGTGTCCGAGAGAGGACTTGAACCTCCATGACCGTATAAGGGTCACTAGCACCTCAAGCTAGCGCGTCTACCAATTCCGCCACCCGGACAAGGTGTTGAATCCAGAGAAACTATACCAACTCTGGGGTCAGTTCGCGATTCGTGGTCCATGGTGGTGAAGATTCTCCTTGTCTGGCTCTCCCCACAAGCCACGATAGTATCAATCCATGAGCATCGAAGCGCGCGCAGAAGCCGTACAGTTCACCTCAGAGTTGATTCGGTTTGATACCTCTAACTATGGCCCTGGGGTTGAGGGTCCTGGGGAGCGCGACGCGGCTGAGTTCATCGCCACACACCTTGAGGATGTGGGGATTTCTACCCAGATCTTTGAGTCTGAGCCCCGTCGGTCTACCCTTGTCGCCCACTGGGAACCTCAGGGATGCGACTCAAGTCTCCCGCCTCTCCTCATCCACGGGCACACAGATGTTGTTCCTGCCATCGCTGATGAATGGTCGATTGACCCCTTCTCAGGCGAGATCAAGGATGGTTTCATTTGGGGTCGAGGTGCCATCGATATGAAGGATTTCGATGCGGTTGTGTTGGCCATTGTCAGGGATCGGGTTCGCACGAATCGCCCACCCAAGCGCCCGATTCGCCTGGTTTTCAGCGCCGACGAGGAAGCTGGTGGGCCTCTGGGAGCAGTATGGCTGACGAAGAATCACCCCGATCTGCTCGCTGATTGCACCCATGCCATCGGTGAGGTGGGTGGGTTTTCTCTCACGGTCGCCGGGCAACGGCTTTACCTGATTCAGACCGCCGAGAAGGGTCTCGCATGGTTGAAGCTTATTGCCGAGGGTACGGCTGGTCACGGGTCGATGCTCAATGATGACAATGCCGTCGCAGAGTTGGCGAAAGCCATCACCGCCATTGATTCCCATAAATGGCCGAGCCACCTCCATCCTGCTCAACAGGGGTTCCTTGACAATGTGGGTGAGGCGCTGGGCGTGAAGATCACCGCGGACACCACCGAGCAGACCCTTCAACAATTGGGGTCGATCTCGCGCATGGTGAGCGCGACGATGAGTCACACCCTGACACCCACGATGCTGTCGGCTGGTTATAAGGCGAATGTCATCCCGGCGGTGGCCGAGGCTTGCGTCGATGGGCGCTATCTGCCAGGGCGGCGCTCCGAGTTCCTTCAGGAGGTACGTCAGATCATTGGTGAAAAGGTACGCATGGAGATCCTTCATGAACAACCAGGGGTGGAGGCCCCATGGGGCGTACCCATCACTGAGGCGATGACCACCGCCATTCGTGACTTTGACCCGGATGCTCGAATGACTCCCTATCTTCTCTCCGCCGGAACCGACGCGAAGTCGTGGTCCAAGTTGGGGATCGAATGTTACGGGTTCGTGCCTTTAAGACTTCCGCAAGACTATGATTTCGTCTCCATGTTCCATGGTGTCGATGAGAGAATCCCCATCGAATCCTTGGAATTCGCCGTGGATGCTTTTGACCGCTTCCTGGACCTCTTCTGAGAGTTGGGTACGGGTATGAAAGCGATGTATCCGATCCAGATTCTCGAAGAAAACCATGTGATTGATGAGCCCGACTATGTCATCTATCGGCTCACGACCGAACCTAAGTTCCAACCATGGAAAATACTCATCTCACTCGTTGCCTTTCTCTCTGATTGGCTCCCCATCATGAGTCCATGGAGTGAGGAGTTGTGGTATCTCGTCGCGACTCCCACCCGGGGAACAATCGTACGTCTCGATATCGAACCAAGGATTCGTGAAAGAATCACAGTTCCTGAGTGGAACCCACAGTGGATGGAGCGCTTCGACACGGTTGTCATCGATGGGCAGCGTTTTTCAAACACTTGGGATACACCCATTCGCTCCAGTGATTTCCTGGAATGAGGCCATTGTCAAAAATATGAGCCTAATCGCAGTCCGTTATTGGGCGCCCATGGTTCTGGCGAGCGCGTCAACTGAGATGGATTCATAGCGGTCTAAAGCCCAGTAGTAGCCGGCCGGGACAGTGTCATCGGAGTACAACTGCTCCCCAATGAGCAGTGCGCGGTTCCCGTGGTCATCGAACCATTCGTTGACACAGTCTCTGAACTCGCGCTCCAGTGCGTCCAGATTAGCGCCAGCAGAGGTAGCTGTTGCAGTGAGCGCCTCACGGATGCTCCCGCATGGTTCCGCGAACAAGTATTCTGCCGCGTTGTCGACCATGAGCACCCAGCCACCTGGAACATCGTCTGTTGACATGTGCCGAGTTTATCAGCGAGTTTGGTGGCGGCAACCCATAGTGATGTCGGGGAGAGGCGAGGATTTGGGGGAGTATGAGAGAATAGGGAGGTTCACCTAGTAGAAGGATTCTTGTGACGTACTCACCCGGCTCGACTGATCCTTCTGCCATTCGTAATTTCTCGATCATTGCTCATATTGATCACGGGAAATCGACCCTTGCTGATCGGATGTTGCAGCTCACAGGGGTTGTGGATGAACGTACGATGCGGGCCCAGTACCTCGACCGAATGGATATTGAACGTGAGCGGGGGATCACGATCAAGTCTCAGGCCGTACGCCTTCCTTGGGAGGTGGACTCAACCCCCTATGTCCTGAATATGATCGACACTCCAGGTCACGTGGACTTCACCTATGAGGTGTCTCGGTCGCTAGCTGCGTGTGAGGGGGCCGTACTCCTGGTCGATGCAGCCCAGGGGATCGAAGCCCAAACTCTTGCGAACCTCTACCTCGCCCTTGAAGCTGATCTGACGATTATTCCTGTACTCAATAAGATTGATCTTCCGGGTGCCTATCCCGACAAATATGCTGCTGAGCTTGCCCATGTCATCGGGTGCAAGACCTCAGACGTGTTGAGGGTTTCCGCCAAGACGGGCGACGGCGTTGAACACCTTCTCGACGAAATAGTACGCCAGATACCCCCTCCTCAAGGTGAAGCCAATGCTCCAGCAAGAGCGCTGATCTTTGATTCGGTGTACGACTCCTATCGTGGGGTTGTCACCTATGTACGTGTGGTCGATGGGGAACTCAACCACCGTGAACGCATCCTTATGATGAGTACGAAAGCCACCCACGAGGTCCTCGAAGTTGGTGTGATTTCGCCGGAACCCACGAAGGCGGATGCCCTTGGCGTGGGTGAGGTGGGGTACCTCATCACAGGCGTGAAGGACGTACGCCAGTCTCGTGTTGGTGACACTGTCACAACATCGAACAAGCCCGCCAAGGACGCGCTTGCGGGGTACCGTCATCCGAAGCCCATGGTGTACGCCGGGATCTATCCCATCGAAGGCTCCGACTATCCCGTGCTTCGTGAAGCCCTGGAGAAACTCCAACTCAATGATGCTGCCCTTGTCTTTGAACCGGAGACCTCTGCGGCACTCGGATTCGGGTTCCGGGTGGGATTCCTTGGACTGCTCCACATGGAGATCATCAGGGAGCGCTTGGATCGTGAGTTCAACCTGGACATCATTTCGACTGCTCCCAATGTTGTCTATCGGGTCCTTACTGAGGATGGTGTTGAGCATACTGTCATGAACCCTTCGGAGTTCCCGAACGGTAAGATTGCCCAGATCTTCGAGCCCATTGTGAAGGCATCTGTCCTTGCTCCGGCTGAGTTCATTGGAACCCTGATGGAACTCTGCCAGCAAAGGCGCGGAACCCAAACGGGTATGGACTATCTCTGCGAGGATCGCGTTGAACTCCACTATGTTCTGCCCCTGGCTGAGATCGTCTTCGACTTCTTTGACAACCTCAAATCACGGACGAAGGGCTATGCGTCCTTGGATTACGAGGATGCAGGCGAACAGGAATCAGAGTTGGTGAAGGTCGACATCCTTCTCAACTCCGAGACTGTGGATGCCTTCTCCGCAATCGTACATAAGGACAAGGCCTACAACTATGGTGTCGAGATGGCCAGCCGCCTGCGCAAACTCATCCCACGCCAACAGTTTGAGGTGCCAATCCAGGCTGCCATCGGTTCCAGGGTGATCGCCCGCGAAACCATCCGTGCCATACGTAAAGATGTTCTCGCTAAATGTTATGGCGGCGACATCACTCGTAAGCGCAAGCTCCTCGAAAAGCAAAAGGAAGGCAAGAAGAGGATGAAGATGGTGGGGCGTGTCGAGGTGCCTCAAGAGGCCTTCGTTGCAGCGCTGTCAACTGGCGAGTCCGAGAAGAAATAACCGTGCCCACTGAGGCTCCCATATCGATCTATATCCACATTCCGTGGTGTCGATCACGGTGTGGGTACTGTGACTTCAACACCTACGTACTTCCAGAATCGGAACGCAGACAAACCCAGGACCCCTATCTTCAGGCTCTCGTCGCAGAGCTTCGAGCCTCAGCTAACCGAGCAACCAACCAGGTCACGACAGTCTATTTCGGCGGAGGTACCCCCACACTTATGGACTCCGCCGACTACGCCCTCATCCTCGACACCATCGCTGACCTTTATGACCTGGCCGACGATGCTGAGATCACAACCGAGGCCAACCCCGAAACTCTCACCCCGGCTCACTGTGAACAGATCAGAGCAACGGGTGTGAATCGACTCTCCATGGGCATGCAGTCTGCTTCAGAGCGTGTACTTCGTACCCTAGATCGGCCCCACACTCTAGGGCGTGTACGCAAAGCAGTTGGCTGGGCTAGGCAGGCCGGTTTCGAGAACCTGTCCTTGGATTTGATTTACGGTACGCCGGGGGAAACCATGGAGGACTGGCTGGTCTGCCTTGATGAGGCCATTGATCTTCAGGTGGAGCATATCTCGGCTTATTCCCTGATTGTTGAGGAGAACACGCCCTTGGCTCGGCGTATTGCTGCCCATGAGGTGGACGATGTTGATGAGGATGACGTGGCCGACAAGTACATATGCGCTGACGAGAGGCTTTCCGCTGCGGGATTTGAATGGTACGAGGTCAGCAACTGGGCGCGACCAGGATATGAATGCCGTCACAATCTGGCTTACTGGCATTGCGATTCCTGGTTGGGGATTGGGGCTGGTGCGCACTCCTATGATGGGAGGTACCGCTGGTGGAATCCACGCCACCCACTGACCTATGTGTCCGAGATCAACTCGCGTACAACCCCTGCCAAGGCCAGCGATCGTAGTGACCTAATCCCCGCAACTCCCAGCGATTCCACTGAGAATCGGGAGGAACTCACTGAGACTCAAATCCGGATGGAGAAGGTGATGTTGGGGTTACGACTGGTCGAAGGTGTTGAAGCCGATCTTCTGACCGAATCCGAGTTGAAACGAGTGGACCCCTACCTCGAATCCGGTCATCTCGTACGTCGCGGATCGAGCTTAGCGTGTACCCTCCAAGGAAGGTTGATCGCAGACGGAATAGTAAGAGAGATCCTCGACTGACCTACTGAGAATCGCTGGTTCGTGCATAACGCCGCTCGGCTGACCTTCGTATCCCTTCTGAGATCACGGTAGCGGAGTTTTGGCAGGTTTAATGTGGTGGATTGCGTCGAAACTCCGCCACTGTCGAGGCAACCGCCGATATTGTGGTGGGGTAGCGGAGTTCCGCCGAGGTTATGAGGTGGGTGGTACCCTGGAAGGGTGTCTAGGAAGAAGAGGAAACCGAAGTCCGCGCGTACTTCTGTGAAGACGTCTAAGAAAACCCCCAAGAAATGGGGTAGGCGTGTGGCTCTTTCCTTTATTCTTCTGGTGGTTCTGGGATGCCTCTCGCCCTATCTTGTAGTTTGGGGTGCCAGTGCGGGACGTTTCACGACCCTGGATGATGTCGAGCCCCATGATGTGGCCATAGTCTTTGGGGCGGGTCTCTTTGGTGATCAGCCTTCTCCCTATCTGAGGGGGCGACTGGTGATGGCTAGGGATCTTTATGCAACTGGGAAGGCCCAGGTACTCCTCCTGACAGGCGATAACCTGACTAGATATCATAATGAGCCTGAGGTTATGAGAACTTGGCTGATCGAATATGGAGTACCAGCCGACAGGATCGTCACCGACCATGCCGGTGAGGACACCTATTCTTCCTGTGTACGCGCGACCAAGATCTTTGGGGTTGATAAGGCGATCCTCGTGACCCAGACCTATCACATGCCTCGTGCCATAGCCACATGTCGACTTGTGGGCCTTGACGTGGTCGGTGTTGGTGATGATACGGTACGTGAGCAGAACCCGGTTTCATGGAGTCGCTATCGTCTACGAGAGATCCCAGCGATCGCCAATATGCTCTTCGAGGTTGTGAGTAAACGTGAACCCATCCTGGGCCCTTATGAGACCAG
Organism: Propionibacteriaceae bacterium; assembly: GCA_031256725.1. Classification (GTDB taxonomy): domain Bacteria; phylum Actinomycetota; class Actinomycetes; order Propionibacteriales; family Propionibacteriaceae; genus WQYJ01. Next base: position 53,335 of record JAIRQE010000005.1, on the reverse strand, counting down.
TGTGGATACCGCACTAGGTCGCTAATCATGAGTAGTGAACTGCCACGGTCATCATCCTCGCAATGAGGTAAGGTCATGGGAAACAAGGAGTACACATGAGCGAGGATCATCCCCTCTTTGAGCAGGGTCGTCATCTATTGTCCGTTTCTCAGTTTACGCGTGAGAATCTTCGTGCCTTCTTTGACCTTGCAGATGCTGTGGACCCCATCGCCAAACGACAGGCTGTATGTACGGTCCTAGACGGGGCAATGTTGGGTTCCCTCTTTTTTGAACCAAGTACGAGAACCCGGTTGAGTTTCGAGTCGGCATTCCTTCGACTTGGTGGCGAGGTAACAACCACGACCGGATTCACCTTTTCATCGATGGCCAAGGGGGAGTCGATTGCTGACACCTCTCGAGTGGTCTCCGGGTATTCGGATGTGCTTGTTGTACGTCATCCCGATAAGGGATCGGTCGCGGAGTTCGCTGAGGCATCTACGGTACCTGTGATCAACGCTGGTGATGGGGCTGGCGAGCATCCCTCCCAGGCGCTCCTTGATGTATACACCCTCGACAAGGAACTCACGGATCGCGGAAAAACTATTGATGGATGCCACATGGCCATCATCGGGGACCTGAAGTTTGGACGTACAGTCCACTCTCTCATGAAACTGATGAGCCTTTATAAGGACCTCACCTTTACAGTATTTTCCCCTGTCAGCCTCGAATTGCCTACCGAGATTGAACAGTACGCAGTACGTCACGGTCATAGGGTACATGTGACAGGCACTGTGGTCGAGGCTGTGACTGGCGCCGATGCCGTTTATGCCACCCGAGTACAAAGGGAACGCATGACCGAGGAATTGGCCCAAGCAAACACCCAAGGGGATCTCCTCAACTGGTCGATCCTCGCTGAGGCTAATAACCTTGAAGCCATCATCATGCATCCTCTGCCACGCGACTCCCGCCCAGACTCTTATGACCTCTCATCCGATGTTGATGATCTTCCAGGTCTAGCGATCTTCCATCAAACCGACAATGGCCTGAACGTGCGAATGGCCATCTTCCTCACAGCCCTAGGCGTATCCATTGAAGCCGTGAATCTCACGACCAAACAGCGTCCCTGGAAAGCCACTCTGCGTTCCTGACACTCTGGGATGATCGGCACCCAGGTTGGACGATAGGGGACGATAGACCAAGTATCGACTCACGATTGGGGGATCATTCGGGGAAGAAATGGCGCGACAATCCTCTGATCTCATTTACGATAGATCTGTGGACTTATCGGTTGACTATGTGCGGACGGGTTTAACGAGTGCTGAGGTTGCTCTGCGTCAAAACGAGGGTCGTACCAATGCAGTCACCAAGGTGACCTCCCGATCATTGTCCCGAATCATCAAAGACAATGTCTTCACCAGGTTTAATGCTCTTCTTGGAGTTCTGTTTATCCTTGTGATGCTGACGGGGTCCTTCATTGACGGATTGTTCGGGATTGCGCTCGTACTCAACTCTGTTTTGGGGATCGGGCAGGAATGGTACGCCAAACGTAAGCTGGATTCTCTGGCTGTCCTCCATGCGCCGGTGGCGACAGTGGTTCGCGACGGACAACAGACAACAATTGATGTCAGCAAGGTTGTTCAAGATGACCTCATTTTCTTGACCCCAGGAGATCAGATCCCAGCCGATGGTCCGCTCGTGTCAACAGACAACTTGGAGGTGGATGAATCCAACCTCACTGGAGAATCCGATACCGTAAATAAGACCACCCAAGACGAGGTTTACTCCGGTACTGCTGTGGTTGCGGGGTCAGCACTGTTTAGGGCCGCTGTGGTGGGGGAGGAGGCCACCGCCCAGAAGCTCGCCCTTCAGGCCAAGGTTTTCACGCGCGCCCACTCGGAGGTACAGGCCTCAACGAATAGGCTCCTGAGGTGGATCACCTGGGTCCTGGTCGCGATGTTCCCCATCTCGATCCTCGCCCAGTACCGCGCACTCGACTATGGAACCTGGGCCGAGGTCACCAGTGAATGGCGCACCATCGTCTTGAGGGGTACGGGCGGATTAGTGGCCCTAGTCCCAGAGGGTTTGGTCCTGCTCACAACCCTCGCATTCCTGCTTGCAGCCCTCCAACTCACACGTCACCAGGCTCTCGTTCAAGAGCTCCCAGCTGTTGAAGGGCTGGCCCGGGTTGATGTCATCTGTCTGGACAAGACCGGCACCCTCACCCAAGGCGAGATTGTTTTCGAGCGGATCGAGATCCTTCCCAATCAGGTGAGGTCTGAGGCGATTAATGCCCTCGGTGGGTTCGCCCACGATCCCGTACCTAATGCAACGACCCTTGCCATCGCAAAGAATGTACCTGTCTCCACCCTTGAGGTGACTGCACGGGTTCCCTTCTCCTCAGCGCGGAAGTACTCTGCTCTCACCCTAGCCAATGGGCAATCCTGGGTTCTCGGCGCCCCCGAAATCGTCGCCGACCACAATAAAGATCTCCAAGTCCTGGTCGCCCCCCTAGCCAATCAGGGGGTACGCGTCGTAGTACTCGCAAAGGTCTCATCCCTGGATTCCTGGGGTGAACCCACCCCGGTCGCTCTCATTCTTCTCACAGAAGCGGTACGCCCGGACGCCGCCGAAACCCTAGCCTTTTTCGCCGACCAGGATGTCGCTGTCAAGATCATCTCGGGAGACAACCCAGTCACTGTAGCCGCGGTTGCGCGTCGGGTCGGTTTGGATCTGGGGCCAGATGACAAGCAGTGGTCAACGGTGGTGGATGCCCGTACCCTTCCTGACACGGCGGAGGAGCTTGCTGAGATCGTGGAGGGAATCACTGTCTTTGGGAGGGTCACCCCTGAGAAGAAGAGGCTCATCATCAATGCCCTCAAGCTGTGCGGGCATACTGTGGCGATGACTGGGGATGGGGTGAATGACGTACTCGCCCTCAAGGATGCCGACATTGGGATCGCCATGGGCAATGGTGCTGGGGCCACTAAAGCAGTCGCCCAAATCGTACTGCTGGATTCACGGTTCTCGCATATGCCGAAGGTACTCGCCGAAGGGCGACGACTCATTGGCAATGTCGAACGGGTGGCATCGCTGTTTGTCACGAAGAATGTTATGGCCGCCTGTCTGATTATTGCCACGGCAATACTCGGGGTCTCCTTCCCATTTTTGCCGCGCCACATGACGTTGCTGTCCGTTCTCACGATCGGTATCCCGGCAGCCATCTTGGCCTTGGGTCCGAACAAGAGAAAGTATGTGCCGGGCTTCCTTTTCAGGGTTTTATTGCTGTCTGTACCTTCAGGAATAGCGGCTGGTACCGCGACCTTCATTGCCTTCGCCATTGCTGTGGGTTCCGAGGCCGAGCGGAGCACCTTGGCGCTCATGGTGTTGTTCATTGTGAACTTCTGGTTGCTTGGGGTTCTTGCTCGGCCCTATGTGTGGTGGAAACTTCTGACGATTTCCGCCATGGCGAGTCTTGCAGTTGGCGCGATGGTCCTTCCGTTGACGCGTACCTTCTTCCAGTTGGATATTCCTGGGTTTGAGGTACCCCTAGCCTTCATCATTGGTGGATGCGGTGCGGCGGTCGTGGAAATCGCCCATCATGTGAGGCGGTCACGGAGTCTGAGTTTTCCTGTGCGTACCCGAGAGTGAACTCACATGGTGCGGGCAGCAAGTTCAGCGTAGGCGAGGGATATTCCCTTTTCGGCGGTGGTACGATCCCAGGGCCAGTTGAGATCCTTGTGAGTGTAGACCTCCGCGAGGGGGATTGATTGCTTGAAGGCCCACTCGGCTTGATCCCAGATGGCTGCCAATCCTGCCCTGAAGTGGGCCACATGTTCAGGGCCGAGTGGTTCACCATGTCCAGGGATGACACAGGTGTCTGGTTTGAGAAGACCATAAAGGGAATCAAGGGTGGTCACCCATCCGTGAATAGATGAGGTCTCATCGAATTGGGGAGGTCCGGATTCAACAAGGTCTCCCACGATGACCACGCGGTGAGTTGGTATGGCGATGATCAGATCAGTACGTGAGTGGGCCTGACCGAAGTGAGCGATTTCGACGCTGAGATTGCCAAGGTCACGAACCGTGATGAGTGAGATCAACGTCGTGGGTAAGGTGACCTTTTTTGGGTTGATCCCCTGATCCGTGGCCCAGTTTAGATTCTCTCTACAATAAAGGTCTCCGACGATTACGGGGATATCATCGGTGGTGTGTTGTACCAGATCCTCATGTCCCAGGGTTTCGTAGTCGCTGAAAGCTGACAACCCAAAGGAATGATCCCAGTGCCCATGGGTGAGTACAACAGTCGTCAAAGGTTGATCTGTGATCCGTGAGATGGCCTCACGGATCTGATTCCCGACTCCACTGGTGGAGCCCGTATCCACGAGCAGGCAACCAGTCTCACCCACGATCAGGGAAACGGTGGCCTCTTCCTCAAGAACTGCCATGAATATCCCAGGCCGTACTTCTGAAAACTCCATAAGGTCCTCTCTGATGGTTGACTGTAGTCTATCTGCCTTGATCTACGGGGGTACGGGCAAGAACTCAAGTCTGATACATCCACAATGAGGGTGCATGTGGGATCATTGGTACATGAGCGAAGATAAAGCTGGTGTTGATCTCTTGCAGCAATTCTGGATTGCGGCCCAAGGTCATGCGAAACTGGGCGACCTTGATGTGATTGTGGGCAAGGCGTGGAGTCAGACTGTTGTGCCACCAGCATGGAGTTTCGGGGACTCACCCGAATTCGCCAATGAGCTATTGTCCCTTGTCATGGAGGATCGCAAGACCGCCACAACAAGTCTCATGCAGGAGTACGACAAGGATGAGGAAGCCATCCCTCATGTTGGGGATCTGTCGATCATCCTGGATGGGCAAGGTACTCCCACTGTTCTGATCAAAACTGTCGAGGTGTGCATTCAGCCTTTTGGTGAGGTGACTTCTGAACAGGCTGAGGCCGAAGGGGAGGGTGATCGTACCCTTGAAAGTTGGAGGGCGGATCATCAGCGTTATTGGGTTCGTGAAGGGTACGAGATTACGGACGAATCCTTGGTTATCTGGGAACGCTTCAAGGTTTTGTACAGCAGATAGATTCATGCCTGCTTTCGTACCAAGAGTAAATGCTCATTGACGTGGATATTTCTCTCCCGCAGATTTCGACTCCCGCGGAAGGTGTTGTACTCAATGATGACCTCCTCGACAGTACCAATGCTCTCAAGCATGAGTCGAAGATCCGCGATAGGAATGAACCCTTCGGCATTGAAGGAGATCAACAGATAGCTCGCATCAATCGTAGACACGAGATCATGCAAGTGAGTTAAGGATTCCTGGCGGACATTGTACTTGGATCTATTCCAGCCCACTGGGATGCCAGAAACTTCGCTCATATCCGTCGGCTCCTGGTAGTCAACAAGAAGGTTGAGCATAAAGTAATTCGAGCCATAGGGATGCTGGTTATAAGGCGAATCGATATACGCGAGATCCACATGGGGGAGGTTGCGTACAAGCTCGTTAGCATCCTGTCGGAAGACCCGAGACCGAGTAGTGTGGCGACTGAGTACAGGAACATCAAGAGTGATGGGAGCAAGAATTCTGGTGAGTGCATCACCCTTGGCAGCTCCATATTTCCCAATCCCAGTAGCCTTGTCCTTATAGAAGCCTTTGAAAACCCCAGAAGTGTTCGCATGTACCGAAGCACTCGACAACAGTGGGCCATACAAAAGAGCCTGGATATCGGCAGGGGCTTGAGGGATTTCCTGGGCGAAGAAATCCAAACGTCGGGCATTGTCGGTCGTGTAGAAAGCCCGCTCGCCCTGCTGAATCTTCTGGTCATCGGTGGGTGCATAGAGTTTCTGGATGAACCCTCCCGGGTTAGCTCCTGCATCGGCTAGGGCATTCAGCCTATCGACCCACTTCGTAATCACAGTGAGGTCTACATCGGTGACGTTCGTCAGGTAACAGGTATTGATGATCTCGCAGTACCGTTCCAGGTCGTTGGCCATGACCAGGTGAGAGTAGCCCTTCATGATACGTGACACCACCCCAGATCCCGCAAAGAGATCAACAGTTGTTAGCGGCTTGGCGATTTCTTCTCGTACCTTCGACAGCGCAGTGTTGATCGCTTGGGTGAGGGCACGCTTATTCCCAAGGTACGTGATGAGTTGGGTTGCGAGGTACTGGGGGTCCTCCATAATTGCAGGAGAACTATCAGGAATAATCTCTTTAGTCATGTGCTGAAGAGCGGTTCAGATTTTCACTCGGAGAGTGTCATGCCACTCGGTGGTTATGACCTTGCCGTGGGTGTCAAGGTGGAGGATCACACATGAGGCCGTCGAGAGGGGACGTACCTGAATCCCTAAGGAGGTCAGCATCGTGGGGATCACTGGACGATGACCACACACCACAGTGGGTTTCCCAGAGCTACCCACCTTGAGGGCAAGGCGTTGCATGTAGGCCCCTGTTTCACGCTCGGTGGCTTTCTCTTCGGTGAGTCCTTCCGTGGTTGTGATTTTCAAACCCTGGGCTTTGGCGTACTCCTGGAGGGTGGATACGCAGCGGGTTGCTGACGAGGAGACCAGCTTGGTGACACCGAAGGGTGAGAGGATCTGGGAGACGTACGACAGTTGCGAGCGACCCTGGGAACTGAGGGGACGTAGGTGGTCGGCCTTCCTCCACCCCTCGCGGTTTTTGGCTTTCGCGTGGCGCAGGATGATCATTGGTGTTGTGGAGGGCAGTGTGAGAGCCTCCGTGAGTATCTCCCGCTCATCAGCGTAGGTCAGAGTAGTCAGAGCCTTGTCTGGATTCATCCACTTTGCTTTGTCGACCTCCTCGTTGGCGCTGTGCTTTGTTGATGAGAGGGTCACGCCCACCCACCAGGAAACGATCTTCATGCGCTGGGAGATTGGGTACCGAACTGGGGTGAGTGGGGACCCCAATCGGATCTTGGCTGATGCTTCCTCGCCAACTTCACGTACTGCTGTCGAAGGAAGAAGTTCACGGGAGCGAGCCTTCCCCTTGGGGAGAGTCCAATCATCATAGGCAGGACGATGAACGAGCAGTACCTCACGTTCGTCATCAACTCCACGCAGGGGTACCGCGCCTGCTGCCCAGATGGGGGCTGGGGTGCCATTGCTCACTGAACTACCATACACATTTCCTGGGCGAGACTTCCACCAAGGAATCAGTCACAATACAACTTGAATTCTGGGCCTAAACTGCGGTACGTCGTACCGAAGTTGCGTGGATAAGATGCTCTTGGATATCGACGAGAGGATTGCCATCAGCATCAGTGGTTTTTTGTACCCATCCGTCGGATTCAAGCCACCAGGAGGCTGTACCCTCATCGAAGGCAAGGTCGAAGAGTGAACCGATCTTGGAGATGTGATCCTTGTTGGACAGGAGTACCAATGCCTCAACTCGACGGTCAAGATTGCGGTGCATGAGGTCGGCAGAACCCAAGCCAACTTGTGGGGATCCACCATTGTCGAACCAGTAGAGACGCGAATGCTCAAGGTAGCGACCCAGGATGGAGCGGATACGAATGTTGTCGCTGAGGCCCGGGACGCCGCCCCTCAGTGCACAAATCCCTCGTACCCATAGATCAACCTGGACACCGGCCTTTGAAGCCCTGTAGAGGGCATCCATGATCTCTTCGTCAACAATAGAGTTGACCTTGATTCGGATACGGCCCTGAGTACCTTGCTCGTGGAGACGGATTTCATTCTCAATAGCATCCATGATCCCTGTACGAATCCCGTTGGGGGAGACGAGCAGACGGCGGTATTTGGACTCAGCGGTCATCCCAGACAGATGGTTAAACAGTCTCGCCACATCATCAGTGATGACCGGGTTCGAGGTGAGCAATCCCATGTCTTCATAGAGACGAGCAGTCTTGGGGTTATAGTTGCCTGTTCCGACATGGCAGTACCGGCGTAGGGCTTCGCCTTCGTCGCGGATCACCAAAGACAACTTGCAGTGGGTTTTCAGGCCAACGAGCCCATAGACTACGTGTACACCAGACTTCTCCAGTTTGCGGGCCCAGGCAATATTGGCTGCCTCGTCGAAGCGTGCACGAATCTCGACCAGAGCGAGTACCTGTTTGCCAGCGCGGGCGGCCTCAATGAGGGCATCAATGATGGGGGAGTCACCACTGGTACGGTACAGGGTCTGCTTGATCGCCAATACCTGTGGATCTGCGGCAGCCTGCTCAATGAAACGCTGTACCGAGGTGGCGAAGGAATCATAGGGATGATGCAGGAGTACATCGCGCTTTTTAAGTGTCGCGAAAAGATCGGCTGGGCGTGAGGTCTCGACCTCGGACAGGTGTGGGCTGGTCTTCTCCAAGAAACTTGGGTACTTCAGGTCCTCACGATTCACATCGGAAATCAGGAAGAGCCCTGTCAGATCGAGGGGGCCTCGTACAGAAATAATCTCATGGGAGGTGACATCCAACTCTGATGTCAGGACTTCCAAGAGCTCTGGGTCAATGGTTTCTTCAACTTCCAGGCGTACGGGAGGTTGACCAACCTTGCGGCGTAGTAACTCCTTTTCGAGGGCATAGAGGATGGATTCCGCATCGTCCTCTTCGACCTCAAGATCCTCGTTGCGGGTCACACGGAAGATGGTGTACTTGGTGATCTCCATGCCTGTGAAGATCGTATCCAAGTGGTGGGAGATAATGTCCTCCAGGGGAACAAACCGACCTGGAGCTACCTCGATAAACCGGGGAAGGACGTTTGGTACCTTGATGCGTGCAAACAGGCGCGTACCCGTTTGAGGGTTACGCAACTGTACAGCCAGGTTGAGACTGAGGCCTGAGATATAGGGGAAGGGGTGAGAGGGATCCACAGCGAGAGGGGTCAGCACAGGGAAGATCCTGTCTTTGAACAACTCAGTGAGGTTCTCCTTCTCAGCATCAGTCAAATTGGGCCAGCGCAGGATCAGGATTCCCTGCTGGGCGAGTTCGGGCATGACCTCATCAAGAAAGATGCGAGTCTGCTCGGTCACCAGGTCACGGGTCTTCGCCAAGATGGCTTCATGTACCTCGCGAGGAAGGAGCCCAGAGGTACCTCGTTGTGCAAGTCCAGCCCCAAGACGCCTCTTCAAACCGGCAACCCGGACCATATAGAACTCATCAAGGTTCGAGGAAAAGATGGCAAGGAATTTGGCCCTCTCTAAAAGAGGTATCCGTTTGCGATCCTTGGCAAGGTCAAGGACTCGTTCATTGAAGGCCAGCCAACTCAATTCCCGATCAGAGTAGCGATCAACAGGCAGGTCAGCCTCATTGGGGGTGGTCTGCATGAGGGCCTCCACCTGGGGGGGTACGATCCACGGAGGTGGCGGCGTCGGCTGATCAGGTACCTGTGAGTTCGCAGGTGTTGGTGCTGGGGTGAGGTACGCCTGGGGTATAGGTACCTCGGGTGGGTTTTGAGGAAGGTCAACCTGGGGAGAACCCCATGATTGTGAGGGCTGTGGGGGAGGTCCTTGGGTCGGAATCACCAATTGCGTAGGCTGTGCAGGCTGGACGGGGACTATGACCTGAGGTTGAACAGGCTGAGAATACTGAGGAGGTACCTGGTGGGGTGCTGGAGTCGATGGTGTCACGAAGGAGGACATCGTCACTGGTTGGGGAGGTGAGACGGGTTCCTCAATTACTGGTGTGATCACATTTGTCTCTGGGCGAAGATCAATAGGCTCAACGGGTTCTATGAGATCAACAGGCTCTACGACAGGCTGATCCTGGGCTGGGGGTTGAGGTTCGCTGTCGTGAGGAGTGTCATGAACTTCAGGATCTTCAGGAAGATCAATCTCAACGACATCCTGGATCTCTTTAAGTACCTCAGGGTCGGATTCTTCCTCGACTTCTGGCACAGGCACCCTGTCAACAGGTGTCATGGCTTCGGCTCCATCCACACGATCCATAGAAGTCCTGGATATGTGCTTGATCAAAGATTCAGACAGATCATTAGGGATCTCACCAGTCAGCAGCATCGCAGCAGTACGGTCATTCAACGACGCGAGAATCTTTTCCGATAGGGGAACCTCGCCCTCATCGGTCTGGTTGGACAGATCGAAACGGAAAAGATCGTCAGCACTTGGCGTCGAAGGGGAATCCTCATCATCCTCTGGTGGGCGCAGATCGTCTCGCACATGTACCCGTGAGGCTAAGTCGGCCAAGAAAACATCAGTCGAAGAAATCTTCGGAGTCTCAGTTCGTACGACAGGCTTGGGTGGACGAACTTGCTCCAACTCCTGCTGAGGCGGATAATCATCGTCGAAATCATCATCAACCAGATCATCGTATTCCTCGTGGGGTGGAGTCCGATCCGAATGACGGTGGGGGCGTTCAAAGGTGAACAGATCAGCGCTACGCGAAGACCCGGAACTTGAACTGGTTCGCTCAGGAAAGAGACGGTCTACCTTGGTTTGGCGGGTCGTACGTGAGCCAGCATCGGGGGAGGGGCGCAAGGTGCCTGTGAAATCGGAGGCCTCGTGAAGGTCTGGGGAGGGTCTGCGCTCGGAGGGAGGTGTGATGGGGCTAAGGGGTTCACGAAAGAGAATTTCGTCAACGGAATCATTCTCGTCGTAGCGAGGCAATGTGGGTTCTGGGGGGATACGACTAGGTTCGCGGCGTGTGGGTCGCGGGGTCTCCTCGCCGGGTTGAGTTCGGGGACGATAGGAGGGATAGCGAGGATTGCGGCTAGGACGCCTAGTACCCTCCCGGGTGGCGAGAAACTCGTCAAAGGGGGTCGGAGGTTCTTCAGGGGTTCCATCTTCGAGCATGGACAAGAGGCGGTCGATCTGTTCCTCGGTGGGCATGGCGTTCATGCCAGACATGCCACGAAGGCTGAGGAACTCTTCGGTGGCGGAGAGGCGGTCTGTTCGAGGTATAGGTGGTCTGCGCGGGGTACGGCTCGTCCGCGGTGGGACCGATGAATCGTCCATGTAGATCATCCTCTCTTCTCCGCGCCGAACCTCATGGGAATAGATGCCATCGCCGAGCCTCAAGCCCCCACGAGTGCCCATAGAGGGGCACTCAGGTGCCGGTTTCCTTCATACGATACCGGACATCGTGGCGTGCCGCAGTAAAACCTGACCGCTGATACAGAACTATTGCGGAGGTATTATCGCTCTCAACCCATAATCTCACTGTCGCTACCCCCATATTACCCAAGTGAATGAAACCCTCGTTGAGAAGGACTCGTCCTATTCCTAAACCATGATAATCCGGATCCACTGCAACAACATAGATTTCACCGATATCCTGATCAATCTTAGTCCAGATGAAACCAACCATGGTTTCTTGAGAGTCCCGAGCCACGATGAGCCCTGTTGCATCAAACCACTGGGTTGAGATCCTGGTCTTGAAATCATCGATTGTCAGTGCACCCTGTTCGGGATGAAACTGGAAAGCGCGAGAGTTGAGGAGTACAAGATCCTCAAGATCCTCTGGCTGAAAACTGGAGACGACAAGGTCATGGGGCACGGGTTGGGGGATCTCATCCATATGTCGAGTCATGACTAGCAACTCACGTACCGGGGAGAAACCGTAATGGGCACAGAACCCTTGGGCGCCATCAAGGTTTCCGAAAGCCCACAGGTCGGCATGGGGGTCAATGAGATGGATGTGAGTAAGAAGATCTGTGGCGATTCCGTGGCGGCGTTCAAGGGGGGCAACCATGATCTGGGCAACAGAATCATGATAGTGGGCGTAGCCTAGGAGTTGGTTTCCACGTTCAATGAGCAGGTGTACTCCCGAACCCTCAAGGTCAATGAGAGCCTGATCATTGAGAGGATAGACCCCATCGTGATCAAGGATTTCTTCGGCGAGGATCAAAACCTTCGTTTGATCGAGTACACACAGGTGGCGAGCCTTCTTGGGCTCAACGAGCGGTGAAACGGTATCCCACATTGCGTACTGTCCCCACTAGGGATTCGTGTTCTGTACCAAGCTTGGCGCGTAAGCGTCGTACATGGACGTCGACTGTGCGTGTACCACCGTAGTAGTCATGGCCCCAGACTTCGGTGAGTAACTGTTCGCGGGAGAAGACTCGACCAGGGTGGGCTGCCAGATATTTCAACAATTCAAACTCGGTGTATGTCAGATCGAGGGGTTCATCGTCGAGCCATACAGAATAGGCAGCCTCGTCGATGACGATTCCCCCAATGGTCACCTTGGTTGTACTGGAATCGTCATAGGTTGTCAGGAATCGTAGACGGGTGTCCAACTCGGTGGGGCCAGCGCCATCCATGATGAAATCATCGCATCCCCAATCTGATGAGAAGGTGGCGAGACCACCATCGCAGAGGATGATCAACCGTGGTACCACCACCCCGGCGCTGCTGAACATCTGGCAGATATTCTTGGCGGAAATGAGATCCTTGCGAGCATCAATAACCACCACATCACAGGCAGCAGACTCAGTAAGAACCTGATCCTTGGGGCTGCGTACTGTTACCGAATGGGAAAGCAGGGTCAAAGGAGGAAAAGGGCTTGGCCCGGTGCTTGGTGTGATCAAGAGAACACTGGCCATCATTCCTCCTTCACAGGTCATGGGAATCAGCCCAAGGGGTCACCCAGCAGTGGAAACTCTTGGTGTGAACATTACCGGATTCTTGGGTGTTGGCGGCGATGGTCCCACCTCCAGAGTGAGGAATTGTTGGTAGCTTCGGTGGGGTGTGGACTTGTGTCCCCTCTGAAGCACCAAGGCCTCACCCCACCGAAAGTACATGATATGTGATTATTTCGAGGGTTGCAAGTAAAGGTGGTTAATCAACTTGACCTATGGTCGTAGACTTGAGGGATGGCACAACTAAGTTTCTGGCTCCTTGTGGGACTTATCGCTGCGATGGGTGTGGGCTTAGCCGCCTGGTTAGTGTTCTTATTTATCCGTGGCGGAAGAGGAAATAATGGCATTTGAGATCGATTCTCGGATCAACCCTGAACTCATGGGCGTTGCCTGGATGCTCGGGCATTGGGAGGGTACAGGTCACAGCCCCAAGATCGGCGACGGACAATTCGCTGTAACCGTGGAGTTCACCGAAAATGGGGGGAATTACCTCCACTACATCATGCAGGCTTTTGAGGTGGATGAGGAGGGCCGCCCCACTCGATCCTTGGGGATGGAGACCGGTTTTTGGCGTCCCAAGACCGATGGGGAGATAGAGGTTGTTATCGTCCATCCTGAAGGGATCGCTGAGATCTATATTGGGACGATTGATGGTGCCAAGATTGAGCTCCAAACCGATGTGGTTGCGCGTACGGTCACCGCTGATATTCCGGCTACTGGTGGTCACCGCCTTTATGGGAACGTTGAGTCGGATCTGATGTTCACCTATGACAGGGGTACCACCGAGGAGGATCTTCAGCCTTATCTGTGGGCCCGACTCAAGAGGTCCTAGACCAATGGTGTCGGCTGAGTTGGGTTCCCATTTCGGGGATCCTCTTCGCGAGCAACGCTGGCTTGAGGATGGGTCTGGGGTCGTTGAACTGGACCATGACGTGGTCCTGATCTCGGGCAAGGACTGCTTGGAGTATCTCAACCTTCTTGGTACACAGAAAGTCAACGATTGTGGTGCGGGTCAATCCAGTTCCACGTACCTACTGAATCCACAAGGACATATTCTTTACGGGTTCGCATTTGTGATGGCGGATGATTGTCTCTTCGGCTGGACTGAATCTGGATATGGGAGGGCCCTAGTTGACCATCTCAACCGTATGAAGTTCCGCATGGATGTTCAAGCAGAATTAGATCCATCCCTGTGTGTTGCCTGGTCTGGAACTGTTCCTGAAGGGTGCATCCCTCGTGAAGGTACCCCCAACTGTCTTGGAGGATATGAGCTCTTCTGTGGTCGAGATAGGGTACCTGAGGGTAATCAAGTGGGGATCTGGGCCTATACTGCCCGTCGGATCGCAGATGGAATTCCCAGGATTGGTGTCGACACGGATCACCGTACTTTGCCCAATGAGTTGGGTGTTCCCTCAGAGTATCTCTCCTTGAATAAGGGGTGTTATCCGGGTCAGGAGACTGTGGCCCGTGTCTACAATGTGGGGGCACCGCCACGACGGTTGGTGCGCTTTCACCTAGACGGATCTGAGGAGAAGGTACTACCGTCTGGAACTGAGGTCGTTCTTGCCAAGGACCCAGAAAAGAAGATCGGTTTCCTGGGATCCCAGGCTTATCACTATGAACTCGGCCCCATCGGATTAGGTCTGGTTGCTCGGGAAACCGATGACAATGCAGATCTGCTTATCGGTGGAGTGCCTGCAAGAATGGAACCCCTGGTTGCACGAGATGCGGGGTTGCATGTCAAAACCAATCTAGCTCCGATGAAAAGACGGTTGCTTTAATACTCTTGTCCGAGGTGTCAAGGGAGGTATCTCTTGGCATATCATCCTCAGTTATTCGAGGAATCCTTAGACCTGAAGATGTGTCAAGAGATGCGTCCCCTGACACTCCTGTCGGGGCCTTGTGATTGGCGCAGGGTGACAGAGATTTATTTGCGACTTGAGTTGGCTTCTTCGTTGTTTGCGGTTGCTGGTGGGGTGAACTCATTGGCATGGGACGTACCACGAGCCCTCTCCCATGAGTCGCGGATCTCACGCTCTGCATGAGCGCGTCCAACCCAGATGGCTCCCTCAACGGACTTGCCTGGTTCGAGGTCCTTGTACACGCTGAAGAAGTGCTCAATCTCCAACAGGGTGAGATCTGAGAGGTCGGTGAGTTCACGCACATTCGCCTGGCGAAGGTCGGCTGTGGCGATGCAGAGTACCTTGTCATCCCCGCCTTGCTCGTCACTCATGCGGAACATTCCGATCGCGCGGCACTCGATGAGAGCCCCAGGAAATGTTGGCTCCTGGAGGATGACCATTGCGTCAAGGGGATCATTGTCCTGGCCGAGGGTACCTTCAATGAAGCCATAATCATTGGGATACTGAGTGGAGGTGAACAAAGTGCGATCCAAGCGGATGCGGCCCGTGTGATGGTCCATTTCGTACTTATTCTTAGTCCCCTTGGGGATCTCGATGGTGACATCGAAACACAGTGCGGGTTCTATGTGCGGTTGCTGGAAGTTTCCGGCCACTTTTCCACTCCTTGCAGGTCATGGGTGAATCTTAGGCCTGAGTCTACCCCCCTTGTTGACCGAGCACATAAACTCGCCATGCATCAATACCGAATCAAGAATTTGAGGTTTTGCCTCAAATGCCCCCGAATCATCAAAACCACCAATACTTCATGTTTTTCATGACATAACGCGTCGCGTCTGTACTTCAGTACAAGAATCTTGAGAAAACAAGGACCTAATCTAGGCCGAGTACAGAAGTAGAGCCTGAAACTGGAAGTAGTGGTGATTTATCTAGCAGGACGGGTGCTGAGGTTGATCTAAACTGAGTGAGAGTACCCCAATAGCGACTAGAATGAACCCATGCCTGAGCAATTACTCATTGGGTTCAATCCGATGTCTGCAGCTAATCGTGTGGCATATGCAAAGAGCCAGATCCGTTCGCGGGTGTTGTGGCTCATCATGTCGATTGTGATCTGTACAGTGATCTGGATGTGGCGCCGCGCGACGCTCACACCGGTTTATACGGGGCTTCTCTTCGGGATTGGGCTTACGTACTCGGTGATCTGGCTGATCATTGCTATCATGAATCATAGCCGCGCAAAGAAGGCACTGGCCGCTATTACCCCCGGAGTTGCCGCAATTGTGGATCGTAACGGAATCTGGCTCCAGGGTACGGGCATGGCCTGGACGGAAATCTTAAAGATTGATATTGCACCAGGGAAATTTGGTGGGTCTCCCAGTCTCAATGTGACTCGGGCTGACGGATTCGTAGCCTCGATTTCTGTGGCTGATCTTGATGTTATGCCGGGTACGATTGATGCTGCTGTACGCTCATACTCTGCTGGTACCCAGCATGTTGACACCTCAACCTTAGGCAACTAGTCAGGGTACCAAGGCCCCATATACGATCATTGTCCCAACTGGAGGTACAACCTCATAGTGGATACTCTTCCATCGTAGGTGAGCGGTACTAGACTGGGTCCCAGATTTTACGAGTTTCAGGAGAAAACATGCCTATCGCCAATCCCGAGGTTTACGCCGAAATGATCAAGCGGGCCAAGGACGGTTCCTACGCCTATCCAGCAATCAACATCACCTCATCGCAGACCCTCAATGCTGCCCTCGCCGGTTTCGCAGAAGCCGGTTCTGATGGCATCATTCAGGTGTCCACAGGTGGTGGCGAATATGCATCTGGCCCAACCATCAAGCACATGGTCACTGGTGCAGTCGCCTTGGCTGAATATGCACACGTGGTCGCCAAGAACTATCCAGTGAACATCGCGATCCACACCGACCACTGTCCTAAGGACAAACTGGACACCTATGTACGACCGCTGCTCGCGATCTCCGCTGAGCGCGTCAAGGCTGGCCTGGATCCCTTGTTCGGTTCACATATGTGGGACGGTTCTGCTGTATCCCGTGATGAGAACCTCCAGATCGCTGAAGAGTTGCTTGCCTTAACTGCTGCCAACAAGCAGATCCTTGAGATTGAGGTCGGTGTTGTCGGTGGTGAAGAAGATGGTGTCGCCAATGAGATTAATGACAAGTTGTACTCCAACATCGACGATGGAATGGCCACTATCGAGGCTCTCGGCCTTGGTGAAAACGGCCCGTACATCACAGCATTGACCTTCGGTAATGTTCACGGTGTGTACAAGCCAGGTGCAGTCAAGCTTCGCCCTGAGGTACTCAAAGAGATCCAGGATGCCGTTGGCGCCAAGTATGGTGTCGACAAGCCCTTCGCCCTGGTCTTCCATGGTGGCTCTGGGTCTTCTGTCCAGGAGATCTCTGATGCTGTTGACTATGGTGTCATCAAGATGAACATTGACACTGACACCCAGTACGCCTTCACCCGTCCAGTCGCAGACTATATGTTCAAGTTTTACGACGGTGTACTCAAGGTCGATGGCGAGGTTGGCAACAAGAAGCAGTACGACCCCCGCGCCTGGGGTAAGGTCGCGGAAGCCGCGATGAGCCAACGCATTGTTGAGGCTGCCCAGCAGTTGAGGTCCGCTGGCAAGACCTTCTAGTCCGTACGAGGTTGCGTACAAAATCTGACAGTGTGCGATCCTTCCCAGGTGGAGGGGTCGCCCACTTCTTTCCCTTCGTTTTTCCTACTACCATGACTAATCAATTCAATCGGGGCATTATGCGTAGCGCGTTGAGGTGTTGAGCCTTCAATTAAAGGAGTAATGATGGTTATGCGAATACTGAGTGAACTGAAACGACGATGGCCTGAGAACCATGTGGGGCCCTCCCTTGCTCGCATTTCTGCCCTGATGGAGTTGCTGGGTGACCCTCAGCATTCAGCTCCAGTCATTCAAATCACGGGTACGAACGGCAAGGGCTCCACAGCGATCATCATTGATGGACTGCTGCGGGCCCAAGGGTTAAGAACGGGGCGGTTCACGTCCCCCCATCTTAACGATCTCTGGGAGAGATTCTCTATCGATGGTCAACCTATCTCTCAGGAGAGGTTCGTGGAGGTCTGGGAGGAAATCAGTCCCTTCGTCACGATGGTTGACGAGCAACTTCTCGACGGAATCGAGATGACTGGGTTCGAGGTCATGACGGCGATGGCCTATGCCTGTTTCGCGGATGCCCCCGTCGATGTCATGGTGATCGAGGTCGGTATGGGTGGAGCCTGGGATGCCACCAATGTTGCCGATGCGACGGTGGCTGTCTTCACACCCATTGGGCTTGACCACACTGATTATCTTGGAGAAACCCTGGAAGAGATCGCCACTGAGAAGGCTGGGATCATTAAACCTGGGACTCATGTTGTTCTTGCAGGTCAGGAAGCCCCGGCTGCAAAGGTACTCCTTGCCCGATGCGCTGAACTTGGGGTGGCTGCTTCCTGTGAGGGAAATGATTTCGCGATCCTGGATCGTACCTTGGCTGTTGGGGGACAGGTGGTACGCCTAGAATCAGCAGCGGGACCTGCCGGCGGTCTCTTCCTCCCTCTCTATGGTGAAGCTATGGCCCGCAATGCTGTCCTTGCAGTGGCAGCCGTGGAAGCCCTTGGTGGGGCTAGGGGTCTTGATCCGGGAGTCATCGAAGATGGGTTCGCGGAGGTTAAGGCTCCAGCTCGTACTGAAAGGGTGCATGTTTCCCCGCCTATCGTGATCGATACCTGTCATAACCCGCAGGCTGTCGCGTCGACTTTGGACACCATGGATGAGGCCTTTGCCTTCGCTCCGCAGATCGCGATCTGGGGGATGATGGGGGACAAGGATGTGGATGCAGTCTTGGAGTTGTTGGAGCCCAGGGTCTCACAGATTGTTGTGACCCAGGCCGCCAATCCTCGCGCCCTGCCCGCCGAGGATTTGTGGGTACGCGCAACTGAGGTCTTCGGTGAACACCGAGTGATGGTACGACCAAAGCTGACCGATGCTATTGATACGGCTGTGGCTTTGGCAGATGAAGCAGGGGCAGGATCAGGGATTTTTCTGGCTGGATCGGTTGCCTTAGCAGGACAGGCGAGAGTGCTCTTGGACCAGAGGACAGAAGAGTCAACCCTTCTCGCTTGATTCAAAATGGATCTTTCGACTAAGATGGACAGTCGGTGTCCAGCGTGGGCACGTCGTCCCCGATACGGGAAACAGGTCGAGACGAGAGTAGGCAAGTCGTGTACGCAATCGTGCGTGGTGGAAGTAGACAGCATAAGGTCACCGAAGGTGATGTGCTGGAGATTGACTTGGTGGATGCCAAGGTTGGAGACACTATCAATCTGCCTGCAGTGCTCCTGATTGATGGTGACAAGGTGACGAGCGACTCGGCTACTTTGGCTGCTGTGAAGGTAACCGCAGAGGTACTTGATGAGACCAAGGGCCCGAAGATCAAGATTTTGAAGTACAAGAACAAGACCGGGTACAAGAAGCGTCAGGGTCATCGCCAGCGCTACACCCAGGTGAAGATCACCAAGATCAAGTGAGGTAGAGATATGGCACACAAAAAGGGAGCATCCTCGTCAAGGAATGGTCGCGATTCTTCACCACAGTATCTGGGTGTGAAGAGGTACGGTGGCCAGGTTGTGAACGCCGGTGAGATCATCGTGCGTCAGCGTGGTACTCATTTCCATCCGGGCGACAATGTCGGTCGCGGTGGGGATGACACCCTGTTCGCATTGTCGGCTGGCAAGGTTGAGTTCGGGATACGTCGCGGTCGCAAGATCGTGTCTATCGTTGCTTAATCTGCGTTTGAGTGAAATAGGCGGTCCTCGGGGCCGCCTTTTCTGCTGAATGGGATGGGCGAAGACCTCTACGGGTGAAACTTCACAATCCAGACCCAACGACACCCCCGATCTGTGAAATGTAAAGTTTCGACACTAATTTCGGTCATATGACAGTCAAAACTTCACACCTGACCTCGGTAGACATGCGATAGAGCTGATTTTGTGAAGGTGTGACATGGGGTGCAGCGTAGGATGACTGTACCGAAGCGTGAAGTGTGACAAAGGGACCGTCCCCACTGTCACCATCTGGGGTGACCCAGTAGAGAGGAGAAGTCCATGGCGATTCCATCGTTTGTGGATCAGGTACGACTCCATGTCTCGGCTGGGCGTGGAGGACATGGATGTACCTCTGTCCATCGTGAGAAGTTTAAACCCCTGGGTGGTCCCGATGGGGGCAATGGGGGGCATGGGGGTTCGGTGATCCTTCGCGTGGATCCCCAGGTCACAACCCTCATTGATTACCACCATCACTCCCATCGCAAGGCGAAGAATGGTGAGCCAGGTCGTGGGGGTCATCAAGATGGTGCCAGTGGAGCGGATGTGATTCTCTCAGTTCCTGAGGGAACATTGGTACGCAATGCAGAAACGGGTGAAACCATTGCTGACCTTGTGGGATCAGTCGCCGAGGTCGTGATTGCCCAGGGTGGACATGGTGGTCTCGGTAATGCTGCTCTCGCCACTAAAGCCCGCAAGGCTCCCGGTTTCGCCCTGTTGGGCGAGGACGGGGATGACCTCGAAATCATCCTTGAGCTAAAAGTACTAGCCGATGTCGGGCTCGTGGGGTTCCCGAGTGCGGGCAAATCCTCTCTCATTGCAGCGATCTCTAGAGCTCGTCCTGAGATTGCTGACTACCCTTTCACCACACTCGTACCTCACCTTGGGGTGGTCATTGCTGGGTCTGTCACCTATACGGTCGCTGATGTACCTGGGCTTATTCCGGGTGCTGCCCAGGGTAAGGGTCTTGGCTTGGATTTCCTGCGTCACATTGAGCGCTGTCAGGCATTGGTACACGTCATCGACTGTGCCACCTATGAACCTGGACGTGACCCACTCACAGACCTTGATGCCATTGAAACCGAGTTGGCAGCCTACGGGGGCTTGGAGGATAGGCCGCGGTTGGTTGTACTCAATAAGGTGGATGTACCAGATGGGGCCGAACTTGCTGTCATGGTGGCAGACGATATCCGTGCGCGTGGACTGGATGTTTTTGAGGTGTCAGCAACATCAGGGCAGGGCCTGAAAGAATGGACCTATGCCATGGCGGCTTTGGTGGCTCGCAAGAGGGCTGAGGCTCCAGTTGTGGCTCAGCCGATCATCGTCAAGGTGAAGCCGAAACAGAATGGTGGGCCCGAGTTCACGGTCACCAAGGAATCCGATGACCACGGGGATTTCCTGTGGAGGGTACGAGGTGACAAGCCGGAACGATGGGTACGCCAGACTGATTTCCGCAATGCTGAAGCTGTGGGGTACCTCGCTGATCGTCTCAACAAGGTCGGGATCGAAGAAGAGCTGCTGTTTGTGGGAGCTGAGCCGGGTGACACTGTCGCCATCGGTGGCAAGGATGCCGTGATCTTTGACTTTGCTCCGCAGATCGATATTGGAGCCGAGTTGCTGTCCAGGCGTGGAGAGGACAACCGACTGGATGCCCTGCGCCCTGCTGTACAACGGCGTCGGGTTAAGGATTCGCAGTACCATGCTGCTAAAGAAGCAGAGAAGGTGATCTCTGCTGCGTTGATGGGTCTCGATTCAGATCCTAGTTATCCTGATGAGCCTTCTAGTTACCCTGATGAGTTTCCTAGTCATCCTGCGCGTAAGTCGCAGGATCCAGAAGTGGAGGAAGAATGACATCAACAATGGGTACGACTGAACACTTCACAGACCAAGTTGTGATGTACGGAGCCGACTGGTGTATTGACTGCCGTAATGCCAAGGAAGTCTTCGAACTGGAGGGTACCAAGTACATATACGTGGATCTTGTTGCCGACGAATCAGCCGCGGTGAGAGCCGAAGAGATCTCGGGTTCAAAGAAAATCCCAGTGATCATCTTCCCCGATGGTGTCTTCTACGTAGAACCCACCAAAAAAGAATTGGCACTCAAACTGCGATCACTGGAAGCAGAATCCAACTCATTCACTTAAATGAAATCATTCATACTCGCGGTAGAATGATCCCATGACAGAACCTGTACTGGGAGCCGATGAAGGTCTGAGTCATGCTCCAGATGTGACCCGGCTTCGATTGGGTGTCATGGGTGGTACCTTTGACCCGATTCATCACGGGCACTTGGTTGCTGCCTCTGAAGTGGCTGCCCGATTTGGACTCCATGAAGTTGTCTTCGTACCCACGGGTACCTCCTGGCAGAAGGCCGGTCAACGGGTTTCCGCCCCTGAGGATCGCTACCTGATGACGGTGATCGCGACGGCATCCAATCCACGATTCTCGGTTTCGCGAGTCGATATTGATCGTGGTGGGGACACCTACACTGTTGATACTTTGAAGGATCTGCGCAAGATGCGCGGGCCGGAAGCGGAACTCTTTTTCATCACTGGTGCGGATGCTCTGTCGAATATCTTGAGTTGGCGTGGTGCTGAAGATGTCTTTGATCTGGCGAGTTTCGTGGGGGTCTCCCGCCCAGGATCTCCACTGGATCAGGAGACGATCTCCCATCTGCCCAAGGACAAGGTCACTCTGATGGAGGTACCAGCGCTCGCGATCTCCTCAACTGCATGTCGTGAAAGAGTGGGAGCAGGCCTACCGATCTGGTACCTTGTTCCTGACGGTATCGTTCAATATATCCAAAAACGTGGGCTCTACCAAGAACCAGAGGCGGTTTCATGACGGCAAGTACTCAGGCACTTCGGATCGCAAGTGTGGCTGTTGAAGCAGCGGAAGACAAGCTAGCCAAGGACATCCTCGTCCTTGATGTCTCGGAGAAACTCGGTATAGCTGAGGTTTTTGTGATTGTCTCTGGCAGCAATGAACGCCAGGTTGGTGCCATTGTTGATGAGATTGAGGAACGTTCCATCCGCGCAGGAGTGAAGCCGCTACGTCGCGAAGGGAATCGGGAGGACCCGTGGGTCTTGCTCGACTTCTTTGACACCATCGTTCACGTTCAGCATCAGGAAGCCAGAGTGACCTATGCCCTTGATCGTCTTTGGAAGGATTGCCCAGTGATTGAGCTAGAGACTCCGGGTTCATCGAAGGAGAAGGTTGATCTATGAGTGATGCACGCGATCACCGAGAACCAGACGTGGATCTTGATGCTGAAGTGACCATAGTTGATGAGGATTCATGAGTGGGTGGGATGTCATCTTCCAGCCGGGACTTCGGCATTGGAAGGAATGGCAGGACTGGCAAGAAGACAAGATCCTTGAGGCGCCAGCCCCAGGGCCTGGTCCGATTGATGTTGACCTAGATTCTGGGGTGGTTCGCATCCAGGCTGATCCCGACGAAGACCAGCTATGAATCACGTCGATCACTATTTCTGCCCCTAGAAACCCAGTAAGCTACTTGAATGGACAAGACACAGTTACAGGCACTATACCTGGATTATTTACGCGCTGAAGGGTACCAGGGAGAGGTCGATAGCGATGGCGATATCGAGTTTAAGTACCAGGGTTATACGTTCTTCATTGACGTCGATAGTGACGATGAGCAATTCTTCAAGGTGTTCGGTCTTTTCGGCTGGGAGTTTGATGACCAGGCTGAGAAGACGAAGGCATACCAGGTCGCCAATGAACTGACCAAGGAATACAAGGTCGGAAAGTTGATCATTCGCGATAAGGGCATCGCCGTAGCAACCGAGATCTTCACCGCCAAACCGGAGGATTTCAAGACCTGCTTTGGTCGCCTCATGAGCATCCTTGGTGGTCTGGCTCAAGAATTCTCTGAAAGAATGCAGCAGTCATAGATCACATCTCCCATCCCCTGGATTCCTCATCGTCGATAGGGATACCGAGGATAGACTATGTGAAATGTGCCCCACCCAGTTGACCCAGGATAAGGATCGCCCAGCCGTCATTCGGCAAGCATTATCCATATCACTTGCCACGGGGTTGTACGGAATCTCTTTTGGAGCGCTCTCAATTGCTGCAGGTCTCAGCTTGCCTCAAACCATGGCACTGTCCCTGCTGATGTTTACAGGCAGTTCCCAGTTCGCCTTCGTGGGCATTGTGGGTGCTGGAGGCGGCGCGGCCTCCGCCATTGCAACATCAGGACTTCTTGGGGTACGAAACGGGCTCTATGGTGTACAAATGGGCCCCCTCCTTGCGCTTCAGGGGTGGAAGCGAGTGATCGCTCCACATTTCACCATAGACGAGTCGACCGCTGTCTCAACAGCCCAGACCACCAAAGACTTGAGGCGTCTTGGCTTCTGGTGGGCAGGGATTGGGGTCTTTGTGTGCTGGAATGTGCTGACCTTCGTGGGCGCCCTAGCCGGAAATGCCATAGGTGATCCCAAGATCTGGGGTCTTGATGCTGCTGCTGCCGCCGCATTCCTTGGGCTGCTGTGGCCACGTTTGGCGAGTCGTACGGCCCAAGCCTGCGCAGCATTAGCCGTAGTCATTGCCTGTATTCTCATTCCTTTCACCCCAGCAGGTATCCCTGTACTTGGGGCAGCTTGCGCAGCAGTGGTCATTGGGGGATGGGACGCCCGTCGTACAAAAACTGAAGTCACTCAGGAGAATGCTTATGAGTGATACTGTCTTGTGGCTTGCGATTTTCGCCGCCGTCGCCATCACCTTGGGTACGAAATTCCTGGGTCATTTTATACCAGAGTCCTGGGTCTCATCGCCGAAGATCGCCCCCATCGTGGCTCTGGTCTCTGTGGCACTCTTGGCTGGTTTGGTCGCCCAACAAACCTTAGATGGTGGTCACAGACTGGTTATTGATGCTCGTGTGGCGGCCCTTGTTGTGGCCGCAGTGGCCCTGTGGAGGAGGGTACCCTTCATCGTGGTCATCATCTTGGCTGCTGGTACTGCCGCCCTTCTCAGGTATCTGGGATGGGGTTAGGCGAGTAATAAACTAGTCATTCTGTGCGAAGTGAAGCGAGGCCGCAGAATCCAGGACTGCTGTTTGAGTTTGGTTTGTGCAGGTAGGATGGAGCCAAGGAATATATCTACATGGAATTCGTTGACGCTCTCGCACTCCTCGGCGCGCTACTGGTCGCTGGGATTTCGACACCTCAATTTCTTCTCGTTGTGCGTACCAAAGACACCCAGGGGTTGTCTGTTCTAACCTGGGTTTTGAACCTGGGTACGGGAATAGGATGGCTCAACCACGGGTTCAAGATCGGCGAGATTAACATGATCTGGCCTAATTTCTGGGCGGTCATCGTCGTTATCACCATTCTGTTTTTTCTCAGAAAAAACAGACAGATGAAGTCTCTGGCAATCATTCTTTTTGGATTGGGAGTCGCTGCTGGTTTGGTGGCATTGGACTATCTTGTGGGCTCTGCAGCCTACGGATTTGCAGTGGTACTTCCGCAAGCCTATGCCATGATGCGTCAAGGAATCGAACTCATGAAAGCCCCCGAAGTCACTGGAGTCTCAACCACCGCATGGGTACTCCAGGTTCTCACCCAGCTAGTCTGGTTAATCTGGGGAATCCTGACAATAGAGTATGGCAGCCTCATCGCCGCGGCAGTCTCCCTCTTTGCCGCCTCCTTCGTCTTAGCCTGGAGAATCCTTCGTGGCCGAGGAGTTGGTCCGGTTAGTCTACATAAATCGAGAGATGGCCTTTGTTGATCAACGTAGCTAAACAAAGATAATAGTAAGATATTTGTCCATATAGTGGAATTAATCAGGGAAAATGTTTCCTTGTCATCTTCCCTGTGTTACAGTCAGGGCAGTTGAAGATATAGCTTCAAACTATCTTCTTCAATGCATGTCTCCCCCAGTTGGGGTGGCGTATTCAAAAGTGGAGGCCCCCATTTAATACTATGGAAGGAGTAGAGCCATGTCTCTAATCTCAAATAATATGAAGAAGCGTTTATCTGCTTCACTTGGGGCACTGTCTTTGGCTCTTACTGGGGTTGTAGTTGTTATCGGTCGATTCTTACGTCGCGCGGTTGTATTGATCCTATGTGGAGTGTTCGCTAGTTGTACTTACGCTTCAACAAATGATCCCAGCACAGATGCTTCTCCTGGTCCAAGTGGTCGTCCAGCATACCCAGTAAATGATAAGGGTCAGACGTACGGTTCTGCTTTTGGCGTTCATATGGAAGATGAACCAGATCTTATATCTGTTGAAGCAACTAACGGAAAACACGGATACGTTTATCGCGAGGATCTTTATAAAGGTATGTCTGATCCGAAGAGTCCAGAAGAAGCCATGGCGCTGCAGGAAACTAAAGACAAACAATCTCTGGAAGCTTGTTTTGAGTCAGTGGGCTTGCCGCTTCCATCGAGTCTGACCAGCGATGAGACGGTGACAGTGGAAATGCTGTCTGCATTACAGATACTTTGGGATGCATATGAAAATGAGGGGAGTCAATCAAACCTTGAGCAGGCATTTCTCCAATTGGTCAAAGCCTCAGGCAGTGACTGGGATCAAACTGAATTTGATCTTGCTGCGGCTGCAGAACTCTGTGTCCATGCGGCGGAGGCTACTCATCAACTAGTCATTCCTGTGTATGAGTCGGATGGAGTGACCGTCATTGGACAGTTCATGCTCGGATAAAAACCTGGGTTTTCCATAACAGTAGGGTGAGGAAGGTACGTGATGAGGTGCAGAAAAGCATCACGGATGAGCATCTGTGACCCATATTGTCGCCCCTGATCCCCTCGTGGCGAGTCTGCTTGATGTCGTATGACAGGCACCAGAGAAGTCAGCTCTGACACTATGAGGGAAGCTATTCCAGGAAATCACTAGTGATAAAACTCATAAAAGGAATTCGGTCAAACGAATGTGTGGTATGACGTCCGATGATAGGGTGGGTACTAGTAAGGAGGGCCGAACAATGAACCAAATTCTTGCGACCCCCAACCAGACTGGGGCCTCGCGGACAGATTCCACAGCCCAACAGATTAAGAACTATATTCTGACAAATCGGTTACACCCAGGTGATCTCTTGCCCACAGAGAGCGTACTATGTGAGGCGCTCAATGTATCAAGGTCCAGTGTCAGGGAATCGATCCGTCGACTCGCGGCCCTCGATATTGTCGAGGTACGCCACGGTCACGGTACATATGTAGGCCAGTTGAGTTTGAAACCCCTCATCGAAGGTCTCGTTTTCCGTGGAGTACTCAGCCCAGGCCATGAACTGACCGCTCTGAGAGAGGTGGTTGAAGTACGCTGTGTCCTAGACATGTCCATGGCAGATAACCTTGCCCGAATCATGCCCACTTCCGATAACAGTGACCTATGGGCGATCGTCGATGAGATGGAAGAGCGCAGTTCTCGACTAGAGACCTTCCTTGAGGTTGATCGCAAGTTTCACAAGGTACTGGCCTCACGATCCGATAACCTCCTCATCCAGCAATTGGTTGCTGCTCTTTGGGAGATCCATACAGTGGTCTACCCCCAATTATTGGGTCTTCCCCTCGTACAAGAACTCGACAGGATCGTGAAGGTACATCGGGCAATTGTCGAAGCCTGCGAAACAGGTGATTCAACCAAGGTTAAAGCAACAATGGTCGAACACTACACGCCACTTCGAGAGATGTTGGGTATGCCACCGGTGGCTGATTAAACCTCATCACAGGTCGCGCCAATAATGGCACCCACAGAACCAAGTTTTGCTCGACGAACCTCAAGCCCTTCAAGAGCTGGTGGGAGTTCGGATTCAAAGGTCGTAACCATGCGGTCCCACCACAGTGGCCCAGCATTGGTGACCCCACCTCCAACAATCACTACCTCAGGGTCCACCACAGAGACGATCCCTACAAGGGCTCTACCTAAGGCCATCGCAGATTGGTCGAGGGCAAAGCCTGCAGTACGTTCCCCGCGTCCAGCGCGGATCGCCACCTCATGCCCCTTCGTCACACGAGGATCCCCGCCCAGGCCATGGTACTGCTTGACCAATCCTGGCCCCGCAGCAACAGCTTCAAGATGACCGGGTTTTCCACAGGAACAGATAGGGTGAATAGCACTGGCCACAGGCATGTGGGCGATCGCCCCTGCCAGGTGATGTGCTCCAGGGTCGATGGAACCGGCGCGAAGCACACTGGCCCCCACGCCGGTACCAACGATGACAACAACCGCAAGGTTTGTTCCCTGAGCTGCGCCCACCCAGGATTCACCTAGGGCATGCGCATGCACATCGTTGCGTACAACCATCCGCTGTACATTCTCGATCCGTGCACTCATTTCCTCAATAAGGTGTACTCCATTCCACCCCGGCAGCGTCTCTGTTGCCGAGGTGACGACCCCGTTCACTGGGTCTATGGCTCCTGCGGAACCTATACCCAAGCGGCTGATTTCTGATAATCCAGAGATCTTTTTTACAAGCCCCGCAGCCGCGTCCAAGATTGCCGTTGGTCCCTCAAGGATTGGTGTTGGAAGGGTTTTGACAGACCTGGCGTGACCCTGTGGCCCCACTCGTGCGGCTGCGAGTTTCGTACCTCCGATATCTAATCCGATGATCATGGGATCAATCCTCCACAATCTAGATCGGCGTGACGGAGAAGCTTGGCGATGCGTGTAAGGACCTCAACATCCGTAGTTTCTTGTACGGGAGCGGACATCCGAGCAGAGGGGATTAACCTTTGGAGGCGCATCGCGATCTTGAAGGATCCAACTCCGCTCGCATCCGGTGAACGTCCATCTATCTGGGATGTGATCTCAAACAGGGTAGCTAATCGGGCCTGCTCTAGGCGGGCCTGGTCCCAATCCTTAGCCTGGGTGGCATCCCAGAGTCGACGGTACCCCGCGACATCCACATTGGCTAATCCTGGTACCGCGCCATCGGCCCCCAGGTGAATCATGGTGTCTACCAAAACCTCATGTCCAGTGAACACCTGCAAGGGGGATCCTGCCTCCTTATTGGCGAGAATCAGGCGACGGAAACCAACATCATCGCCAGACGAGTCCTTGATTCCACAGATGACACCCTCCAAGGCGAGTCTGATTAAGGATTCGATGCTGAGCTTTGTGCGTACCCTAACAGGAACGTCGTAGGCATAGACGGGTACAGTGGAGGCCTCAGCAATTCTTCGGAAATGATCCTCAATCTCTGCTGTGTCATTGAGGGCATAGAGGGGAGCGGTTGTGACCACGGCCGATGCTCCACAGGCTGCAGCTAGTTTCGCTTGGGTGGCGACACGCGCACAGGTGAGGTCAATGACTCCAGCGAGTACGGGTACCCGACCTCCAGCAGCCTGAGCAACAGTGTCGATAGCCCTCATTCTTTCGGTGTCATCAAGATACGCCACCTCTCCTGTTGAGCTGAGTACGAAGATCCCATGGACTCCTGAGCTAATCAGGTGCTCAGTCAATTGGGTCAGCGCTGCGGCATCAACATGGCCGTCATCATCAAGGGGTGTGACGATTGGAGGGATGATGCCTCGTAATCGTTGTGAGTTCATAGGAGTTTTCCATTCATGAGTTGGGGGACGCGAGTCCCAGGTCAAGTTATGCGGCTTCGAGTGTGGCCTCAGTCAAGCTTGAGAAAAGGGTCAGGATCTCCTGCCAGATTTGTTCATCCATCGGTATCCCATGGATTCGTTGTTTGCGAGTGGAATCCTCAAGATCACCAGGCAGCATCACATGGTCGATGTAAGCGGCAGGCAGGCAAGAGTGGATCTGGTCTGTCGCTTCGATGATGTCCTGGTAGAACTCCTCGAAAGATACGAAAACCTCAGGATTATAGATTGTGGTCACCACACCATTGCCACCTCGGTGGTCTGGGCTGGTCCCAGGATGATTCCCCGAAAGGCCGCCACCAAGCAGTTCAATGAGAAGAGATAATCCATAACCCTTGTGCCCCCCGAAAGGAATCAGGGCACCACCACGGTAATACTCATGGGGATTAGTGGAGGGTCTGCCTTGAGCATTAATGATGGACCCCGGCGGTACCTCCTGGTTGTGGGTTGCACACAGACGTACCTTCTCTTCCGCAATGGCGGCTGTTGCGAAGTCAATCACAATGGGGTGACGTCCAGGGTTGGGTATCCCTGCTGCGAAAGGATTGGTACCCAACAGGGGTTCACGTCCACCAAAGGGAGCCACACGGGGGTCTCCATTGCACCACATGAGACCCACTAATCCTTCCTGTGCGATCATTTCGACGTACTCGCCGAGGCGACCAATGTGGTGACAGTTGAAGGTGGTCGCAACTGCGACCCCATGTTCACTGGCAAGGGGGATGAGATGGTTGAGGGTTGTTTTCATCGCAACAGGTCCCCAACCTCGCTGGCCATTGACTCTGATCACTGATGTCGATAGGTGGTCGACATTGGGTGGAGCCGAGGGGGTTACCGCGCCTGAGCGCACGGCATCGGCATACTCCAACAACCGGATCACTCCGTGTGAGTCATGGCCAGCGAGATTGGCCTCAACAAGGGAATTTGCCACCGAAGCTGCCATGTTTTTCGGTGTTCCCAACGTTTCGATGATGATACGAGTGACATAGAGTATCTCGCTTGGATTGAGGATCATTTGCTCTCCTTGTGCATCCTCGGACTTCCAAGGGTTGTCAAAATGTCCTCAACATTTTGGTCTCCAACAGCTCGGTAGGCATCCCAGGTTTCTGCGCCTAGATGGGGGCTGATCACCACATCAGGTCTGCCTATGAGGCGAGAAGAACCCGGGGTGATTTCATCAACGAGTACATCCAAACCTGCACCTGCAAGCTTCTTATTGTCGAGAGCGTTGGCGAGAGCATCTTCGTCGATCAAGCCTCCTCTGGCTGTGTTGATTAGATAGGCGTTTGGTTTGAAATGCTCAAGAAGTTCGCTATTGATCATGTGGGCGGTATGTTCGGTCAAAGGAGTATGAAGGGTGACCACATCACTTGCCTTCACCAATGCCTCAATGGATAGTGCCAGTGTGACTCCTGGTACAGGCCCAGTGATCGCAGGGTCAAAGACCACAAACCTCACATCGAATCCTGAGAGGCGTCGAGCGACGAGGCGACCGATATTCCCCCAGCCGATGATGCCTACAGTCATTCCTGACAGTTCATATCCAGAGTGGAGTACCCGTCGGCCATGCCGGAGTAGCCGCGTACTATGGGATACCCCACGGATGAGATCCAGCATCAGCGCCACAGTGAGTTCTGCAACCGCATTAGCGTTCTTTCCGACAGCAGATGTGACACGGATCCCTCGTTTGCGGGCCGTTTTCACATCAATGCTGTCAAGGCCAGCACCACATTTTGCGATGATTCGACACTTGGGTACCAAGGCCATTCTTTGCTCATCCCAGGGCTCTAGTCCAGCGATAATAGCGTGGCACTGGGAACCGTACTGGTTGAGGTGTTCGACAGTGATCGGCCCATTCCCAGGATTCAAGATCACGTCGTACCCAGATTCTTCGAGCTGTTTGACAGACTCAGGGAAGAGACGTTCGTATCCAACAGGTCCAATGATTACACTCTTGTTCATTTCTATCCTTTTGTTGTTCCAGCGGTCAGGCCAGCCACGATGTAGCGTTGCAGGAAGAGTGCAACGAGCATGACTGGCAATGTGATCACGACAGCAGCTGCCATGAGTCCACCCCAATCCACTCCCAGATAGGACATGAATTGGAACATGGCAGCAGGCATCGTCATTGTTTGATTTCCAGCGAGTACAAGTGCGAAGAGGAAGGCATTCCACGAGAAGATGAATGACAGGATCGCGCTCGTCGCCAAGCCCGGTGTTGACAGGGGTACCACGATGCGAAGGAAGGCCCCGAAACGGCCTAGCCCATCCACCATGGCTGCTTCCTCCAACTCGGGTGATAGCTCGTTATAGAACCCAGCCATGATCGCCACAACCATGGGTAAGCTCACGAAAGCAGTAGCGAGGATCATCGCCTGGTATGTGCCAACCCACCCAATCTGAGAGAAGATGAAATACCAGGGAATAAGCAGGCTGACAACTGGAATCACTCGGGCGAACATAATGAATCCTGTTGCGCCTCCCAGCTTAAAACGGGCCGTGGCATAAGCAGCGGGGGTACCGATAACAAGGCCCAAGAAGGTGGAAGTTCCGCTAATGAGAACCGAGTTAAAGAAGTAGTGCGCGAAGTCCTGGGTGATGAAGACCGTATGGAAGTTTTTCAGAGTCGGGGTGAAAGCGATCATCTGTGAAGGATCAGTGATTGAGGCATTGTCCTTGAACGCAGCCAGGAACATCCAAGCCAGGGGAGCGATGAATCCAAGCACGACAAGGGTGATCATGGCTCCACGGCCAAGGGTGGTGATGCGCTTTCTCATCGTGTTACCGCCCTTCTCATGAGAACAATGGAGGTCACTACACAGATCAAGAGGGTCAGGAAGAGTACCAAGACCGCTGAGGCCCGACCGTACTGCTGATAATCGAAACTCAAGGAATAGGCGAGGATGTTGAGGGTTTCCACCTCGTGGTTGGATCCACCACCAGGCCCCTTGGTGGCGTAGAGAATATCGAAGGTTTTGAAGGCATCAATGGATCGGATGAGTAGTGCTGCCAGGATCGATCCAGATGCCTGGGGAAGGATCACCGACCATGTTTTCTTGAACAGACCTGCACCATCGATGTCGGCGGCCTCCTCGGTTTCGCTGGGGATCTGAGTCAGACCTGCGAGTACGATGAGCGCAACCATGGGAGTCCACTGCCAGGCATCAATGAGGATGAGGGTGTTGAGGGCAAGTGAGGGGTCGGCTAACCATAAGGGTTCGGGTAGACCCAGATTTCGAAGGATCATATTGGCGACGCCGGTATTGGGTTCGAGGATAAGCATCCACATCACACCTACAGCAACCGGGGTTGCCACCAGTGGGAGAAGCATGGCCACTCGTACGATGGCTTGCCCGCGAAAGGCTTTGCGCAAAGACAAGGCGATGAGAATCCCCAGGATCATCTCGATAGTGATCGCAGCCACGGTGAAGAAGGCTGTTCTTCCAACTGCGGGCCAGAACCGGTGAGTGTCGGTGAGAAGGTTCCAGAAGTTCTCGAATCCGACAAAGGAGGAGGGTCGAGTTGTTGATCTTTTCGCATCCGTGAGCGAAAGATTGGCAGTGAATACGATCGGATAGGCGATCAGTACCAAGACGAACAGTGTTGCGGGAGCGATGAGAATCCATTTGATTCTTCGGTCAAGCCAGGTTCTAAGTGCGTGCATGTTTCCTCCTTTCTGATTGGTAAGTGGGGGGTACGGCCCAAGCCCATCTGAACCGCACCCCCAGATCGGCTAGCTTTCGGTATCCAGGTAGTCCTGGAAATCCTTATTCGCTTTCGCCGCAGCGGCCACAACATCGCCTGCGTTGATCGCAGTTATGATCGGAGCACCAACGATGTCTCTGACCATTCCTACCTCGATGACAAGCGGCCTGTCGTAGCCCACAGCCCTATCGGCATAGGACCGTATGATCGTGACCAACTCTGGGTTGAATCCTTCAGTGATCTCGGGATTCTCCCAGGATGATTGGCGTGGTGAGGGTGACGTGGAGTCCTTCATGGATGCGTTTAACACCTCAGGTGAGGTCGCCCATTTCACATAGGTCCAGGCGGCTTCTGTCTTCGTGGAGAAGGCGCTCACTCCCACTGCCCATGGGGTGATATCCCAGGGGAGGCTGCCATGGGGACCAGATGGGAATTCGGCATATCCGACCTTGCCAGCAACCTGGGATTCTGCTGGGTCTTCGATGAGTCCTGCTGCTGAGTCTTCACCGATAAAGATTGCGGCTTGACCATTCATGAAGATGGATCGTGCCTGAGCTCCGTCAACACTGGCCACACCACGGGGACCATAATTCCTCAGTAGTGAACCATAGTAGTCAAATGCAGCAATAGCTTCGGGGGTATCAATGGTGGCATTGCGGTTCTCATCCATCCAGTCGCCTCCGAAACTGTAGAGGAACCCTGAGAATGGGGGTACGGCTGAGTTGGCTGTACCGCGCATGGAGATCCCAAACTGATTGTTCTGGGGATCATGGAGAGCCTCAGCCGCAGCCTTGAGTTCATCCATAGTGGTGGGTACGTCTATGCCCTTGTCAGCCAGGATCTCCTTGTTGTAAAATATGATTTCGCGCTCGGTCATCACAGGTACTCCGTATACCTTGGATTCCGCTGTCGCGGCTGCAATGGAGGATGGCGTGAAGTCTTCCCAGTTCCATTCGGCGTCCTCGCTCACCTTGGTGGTTAGGTCTGCCAGCCAGCCATTATCAGCAAAGAGTCGGGTTTCCTGAAGTGGCCTGAAGTAGATGACATCAAGGTCGGATGACTGGGTATTAAGTTTGACCTGGTACTGGGTTGAAAGCTGGTCGAGTCCAAGAACATTGAGATCAACCTTGATTCCTGTTGCTGTCTCAAACTCGGGGAGCATGGCGCGAATCTGATTGGTATGCACCCCTTCGGCGAGTGAGACTGAGATTCGTTGGGAAGCGTCGTCGCTCTTCCCGCTGAGTGCCTCGGTGGTACAACCCGCCAGTACGGTGGTTGCCACGACTAAGGTAAGTATTGATGAGAGTTTACGCCTCATCTGATTCCTCCAATGCGATACATCAGACAACGTACATCTGATGTCTGTTGTCTGAACTATACCTATGAGGATTTCACTGAGACAAGTGCTCAGTGGTATTTCTTATACAAATCAGGGGTTAGTACATGATAGTTGAGGGGGAGGTACATGAGGGTTTGGAAAGAGGTATCAGGGAAAACCCCCAATACTTCATGTTTTCCCAGATCATCACCACGCGGCAGCGATCAGATCAGGAATTCCCACATTCTCATGGCTGCAACCCCTGCCGTACTCCCTCAAAACTCCACAAAAGCCAGTCAGGGCTGATCGGCCCTAGCTTTCCAGCGCTCTAATGTTGCTAGATGAACCTTGAGGATTTCTCGGGCCTCCTCGGTACTGAAGCTGGTTCCTTGGGAACTGTTCCACTGGTCGAGGTATTGGAGATTACTTTCGATCATTTCTTCCATGGTGTGGTCATGAGCGAAATGGCCGTCCTTGTAGCAGTACTGGCAGTAATCCTTAGTGAAGCCACCATCGGATTCTGTACCCACTTCCTCGATTTTGGTGAGGGGCATGGCGCAGCTTTGGCATACCGCATCCCGTCCAAGGAGGGTGTCCACAGATACCCCAAACTCTTGGGAGATCAGTTGAAGGGTTTTCACATCCGGGGTCGTCGCACCTGTCTCCCAGCGGGATACTGCCTGACGGGTTACGTACAACTTGGCTGCCATCTCGTCTTGGGTGAGCCCAAGGTTTTTGCGCAACTCGGCTAGTACCTCCTGTGTTTTCATGATCAACCTTTCTGTGGGAATACCTTCAATCTATCAGTACGTGAGCTCATACAACAGCAACAGAAAGTTGCTTGACTAAGGCGCGCCAAGGTGATGTCTAGAGATAGACCTGTGCCGCCCGTACTGCTGAATCAGCGTAACCTCCCCCAAACAAAACCGCGTGAACCAGGTAGGGATACACCTGATGGAGGCTGATCAGGTTTCGCCAATCCGGGGGCAAGTGGATCGAAGTAGCCTCATAGGCTTCCAGGATTCCTTCCAGGTACGGCGCTCCAAACAGGTCAAGCATTGCCAAATCGGAGATACGATGACCACCGTGTGCAGAAGGGTCGATCAGTGTTGCTCCCTGTGGGGTGAACAGGAGATTCCCCGACCAGAGGTCTCCATGAATCCTGGCCGGTGGTGCACCGTCATCGAAGTGACCTTCCTCCAGTGTGGCAGCGAGTGCTTCCATGGTGGCATAACCGGAATGACCCAGAGTCCTACGTGCCATCCGAGCATAGGGAAGGATGCGTTGGCGGGCAAAGAACTGCCCCCAAGTAGGGCAGGGATCTGTGGACATCTCCAGATCGGCAATGAAGCATGGCCCCGAAAAACCCTCAGGCGCAGTACCGAAACTTGGAGCCCCACTATCATGGGTGACACTCAGTTTTTGACCAAAGACTTCGCCGGTTTTAGCTGTAGGTACGATGGAGGTCAGGTGTTCCAAGGTGATGGAGTTTTCTGTTGTTTCAAGGACTTTTACGATGGGCACACCACCAGGAACTCTCAGCCATGTGAGACCAGCAGCCTCAGCAGCGAAGAGTCCACGAGGGGCATCATTGCGTCTTTTAACCCAGGTTTCCATAACTCGTCCTCTTTTCACCATGGTACGTCCACCCAAGGCCTAAGGTCTCGCGTAGAATACATGTTGTGGTTTCTACGTGGCGAAGTCTAGTAAACTGGACATTTTTGGTACCCATTATCGCATTTGTTGCGCTGATCTTTACCTGGGGTCGTTATCCAGTGGGATGGATCCTCGCTATTGAGGCTGTTCTACTGATCGGGTCAATCCTGGCTGCGGTACACCATGCGGAGGTCATCGCACACAAGGTCGGTGAACCCTTCGGCTCCCTGATCCTCGCTGTTGCTGTCACCGTCATTGAGGTGGCACTCATCGTCACCCTCATGGTCTCAAAGACAGGCAATACTTCGACCCTCGCCCGGGATACTGTCTTCGCGGCGGTCATGCTCACCATGAACGGGATCGTCGGTCTTTCGCTCTTCGTCGGAGCGAGAAAGTACCGCCTCGCCAAGTTCAATCCCGAGGGTACAGGCTCCTCTTTGGGGTCGATACTCCTGCTTGCGACACTCACCCTCGTCTTGCCTACCTTCACCACCTCTGCTTCAGGACCTCGATATGTGTGGGCTCAACTCGCATTTGTGGCCATTGCTTCGGTGGTGGTTTACGGCTCCTTCGTCTTCACCCAAACCGTCAAACATCGGGACTTCTTTCTCCCAGTCTCCGAGTCAGCCAAACACACCCATGCAAGCCCACCTTCCCTTTCGAAGACCCTGATCAGTGTTGGGTTGCTGCCTGTCTCCTTGGTGGCTGTGGTTGGGTTGACCAAGGTTGAGTCCCCCGCCATTGAAGCTGGCGTGGATTGGCTGGGACTTCCACCATCCTTTGTTGGCATCATCATTGCGATCATGGTTCTTCTCCCTGAGTCGATCGCCGCAGTAAGGGCGGCTTCCCAGAACCGTACACAGATCTCCCTGAATCTTGGGTACGGATCGGCTATGGCATCCATTGGTTTGACCATCCCCACTTTGGCAGTCGCATCCCTATGGCTTCCTGGGACTCTGCACCTTGGACTTGAGCCGACCCAGATTGTACTGTTGACAATCTCGGCGTTAGTGGCTGTACTCACGGTGGTACCAGGGCGAGCGAAGACCCTCCACGGAACCCTTCATCTCACATTATTCGCTGCCTTCATTTTCCTCGCTATCATACCCTGATCACTGTGAGCCAGGAAATACGCTTGGCGCCCCCAGGAGGATTCGAACCTCCGACCTGCAGATTAGAAGTCTGTTGCTCTATCCAGCTGAGCTATGGGGGCCTTAGTGAACCTGCTTAGTCTACTGTCTAGTGAGATCCTGGTAAAAGCCGGGTACCTGCGGACGGGGCTATTAGGTCGATCTCACAGGTACTAGAGTGGCATATTATGCCCGAATCCTCGACAAGTTTTAACTGGCCGCGCTTCATCGCCTCCGCGTATGGCCCGACCTTCTTGTCGTCTATTGGGTACGGCGCTGTCCTGCCTCTGGTCGCTTTGACGGCACTCCATCTTGGGGCCTCGGTAGCGATGTCAGCACTCTTGATGGGGATCCTTGGTGTGGGTCAACTTGTGGCAGATCTTCCCGCTAGTTGGGTTGCAACGAAACTGGGGGAGAGGAAGGCGATCGCAGTGGCCTGTGTGTGGGACGCTGTGTGGTTGTTCGTTGCCTTTCAGGCATCCTCCTTTATTGTCTTGACGGGTGCTGTCTTCTGTCTTGGCTTGTCAGCTGCTATTTTCGGGTTGGCTCGGCAAAGCTATGTTACCGAAGCGGTACCCTTGAATTTTCGAGCGCGAGCCCTGTCTAGTCTGGGTGGGGTTTTCAGGATTGGAGCCTTCGTTGGCCCACTGGTTGGGGCTGCGATTGTGGCACAGTGGAACCTCCAGGCAGCCTATGCGTTCGCATCACTCATGTGTCTCTTCGCAGCAGTGGTGACCATGTTTCTTCCGGAGCTTCCCCAGGATGTACGCACTCGTCAGGCAGGGCCGTCAGGAGGCCCCAAGCTTTTCACCATCCTTCGGGCTAATCTGCGTGTTCTCGCGACCCTCGGGTTGGGGGCTATGTCGATTCATATCGTACGATCTGTGCGCCAGACCGTAGTACCTCTGTGGTGTGCCTCATTGGGATTGGATCCCTCCCAGACCTCACTGATCTATGCCATATCGATGGGCGTGGATATGAGCCTGTTCTTCCTGGGTGGGCTCATTATGGACAGATTCGGTCGGATGTGGGTGGCTGTACCTTCGATGATTGTCTTGGGGGTGGGTCTAGCCTGCCTGGCTCTGACTCAGTCTGCAGTCGGGGTGATCATTGTTGCG
The DNA here is from genome assembly GCA_031256725.1 of Propionibacteriaceae bacterium. Classification (GTDB taxonomy): domain Bacteria; phylum Actinomycetota; class Actinomycetes; order Propionibacteriales; family Propionibacteriaceae; genus WQYJ01. The sequence goes on along the minus strand of JAIRQE010000005.1, from coordinate 15,551 downwards.
ATCATCCTGGGATTCGGTAACGGTATTGGTGCGGGAATAGTCATGACCCTGGGTTCGGATGCCTCGCCGGACTTCGGACGTGCCCAATTCCTGTCAGGATGGCGCCTCGTTGGTGACTGTGGACAGAGTGTGGGACCCTTGCTTCTGTCAGGAATTACGACCCTTTTTTCGCTCACTGTTGCGACTGTTGGCTTGGGTGGTTTGGCTCTCGTGGGTGCGGGATGGCTAGGGTACTGGATCCACCACTCGGTCATTGGGCAGGTACACAAACACTAAACATTACCCACATAAAGACCAATTCGATATAATTGAACGTTGGTGTATGCGCACACGGGCGGGCATCCAGTTGTACTAAGAGATAGACTGTAGGCAATATGGAAAACTTGGTTTGGATCGACTGCGAGATGACAGGTCTCGACTTGAATACTGATGCCTTGATTGAGGTTGCCGTACTTGTTACCAATTCGAATCTGGATGTACTCGGGGATGGGATCGATGTGATCATTCGTCCACCAGCCGAGGCCCTCGATCACATGGGTGATTATGTACGAGAAATGCACTCATCCTCGGGGTTACTGGATGCACTCGCAGACGGGGTAACCCTGGCCGAGGCTCAAGAAGAAATCATGGCCTATGTTCGCGCATTCGTACCAGAACCTCAGAAATCTCCGCTGGCCGGAAACACCGTAGGCATGGATCGTGCATTCCTGGCACGCGATATGCCGATCCTGGAGAGCCACCTTCACTACCGCAATATTGATGTTTCCAGCATCAAAGAGTTGGCACGCCGATGGTTTCCTCGGGCATTCTTTGGTTCTCCTGAGAAGTTCGGCAACCACCGAGCCTTGGGTGATATCCAGGATTCCATCAACGAATTACGGTACTACCGTGAGACGATTTTCGTACCGTCTCCGGGGCCTGCGAAGGATGAGGTGCGCCACCTTGCAGCGCACTATCCAGAAACCTTCTCACTCACATCCTTGCCCGATGCCCGGGCCATGTCGTGATGCTTCGGTGAAATTCTTGCTAGGCAAGCTGGGCGCGGAAGAACCAGGCTTCCTTATCCAAACCTGACACGATACCAATGAGTACGTCCTGTGTTGGCATATCATCTTCCACATCACTCAACATGGCAGAGATCTTGGTGGACAGGGCGGCTAAACGGTTCGCGAAGTCGCGTACCACAGCGGTATCCTTCTGGGCTCCAGCATCAGCAGGTGCAATCGAAGAGGTGGAGGCCACTGTCGCAGCGCGACCATCAGGGTACTCGCCCAGGGCAGTGATTCGTTCAGCAACCTCATCCTGCCAGGCAATCAACTGGTCAGTGAGTTCATCAAGATGGGTGTGTACTGGAAGAAAATTGGGGCCGCAGATATTCCAATGAGCTTGCTTTGAAATCAAGCCAAGATCGATCAGATTGACCAATACGGTCTGTAGTGCTGTCGTGGATTGTGTCATGATGTGTCCTTTCTCATGGAACCTGTTTCCTAATCATCTAGCTTAGCTGTGTTCTCTTCGCTGAGCTATTGTGTCCACAACAGGGTATCGGAGCAGTTGGCACAGCAGTGAAGAGTCAAAAAGCAGTGAAGAAGTGAAGAGTCAAAGTGACAAAGCGAACCGCCCCCAGGTATCAGAGCAATTGGGGGATCACCCTACAGGAGCCGTCGCGCCCCAGAGTACCTGGAATCATCAATACCAGTCATGACGATCCCGATCGACTCGCTACGGGCGTGAACAAGCTTTCCATCGCCAACATAGATTGCGACATGGGAGGGGCCACTGTAATAGAAGACGAGATCCCCAGGTTGAAGATTATTTCTGTCAACGGCTTGGCCCATCCTAAACTGCGCAGTTGCACTGTGGGGGAGGTTCATCTCGATTGAGGCGTAAGCCATCTTGGTGAGACCTGAACAGTCGTACCCTGGTCCCTCGCCACCGTAGACATAGCGTCCGCCGATCTTGGATTTCGCAAAGGCTACGACTCTGTCAGCCCCCTCCTTATTGGCGATGTCTGCTGCAGTATTGGCGTTGCGAGCCTCCTCTGCTTTACGTGCCTCCTCTGCCTGACGTGCCTCCTCGGCTCGGTGGGCTTCCTCTGCCTTGCGAGCGGCTTCCTCCAACTGTTGGGTTACTAGGGGAAGGTTTTCTTTAGTGGCTTCATAAATCCCGGTGTTGTGGACGACGATCTTTTGGGCTTCTAGACGGCGGGCTGCCTGCTTCTCAATGGCTTGGCGTGCGGCCTCCTCAGCGGCTTGGGCTGTTTCAAGGGCTGCCTTGGTTTGGGTCGTATGAACATCAGCGGCTTGTTTGGCTTCAGTTGCTGCTGCTAAGGCTGCCTGGCTTTGTACCTTGGCTTCAAAGAGTTGGCGTTGTAATTCTTTCAAGTCTTCAAGGTCTACTTGGTTTGTGACAAGGACTGTGTCTGTCCACTGGGCTCTGTTCGCCAGGTCAGAGGTACTCGTAGCGCCGAAGAGTGTCACCACAGAGATCAGTGGAACATTGTCTTGGTAGATTGCCCGTGCATAGGCAGCCACATTCTCCTTTTGTGCATCCACTAGGGCCTGGTTTTCGTTCTCCTTGGCTGTAGCCCTCGCGAGCGCTAGGTCTGCTATTTGAAGTTCAGCGTCTTTGACTGCGCTCATCGCTTGGGCTTGTTTGTGTTGGGCCGCAGCTGTACCCAGGTTGCCTTGGGCTTGGTCAACCTCCTTTTGGGCTTCTTCGAGTTGACGTTCAGCTGCATAGAGTACGGCCAATGGCCCTTCTTGGGGGTCTTCAGTGGGGGGGTCTGCTGGGTTTTGTTCTAGGGTTACCTGTTCGGTTTTTGGGGTACGAGGGTAGCCCCACTTCTTGTAGACTTCCGCCTCATCTGCGCGGGCTGTAAGTCCTGGCCCACCACAGGCCAGCACTACAGCGCACGCCACAATGAGGGCATAACGCACAGAATTGCGCAGCCTCAACATCACTCTCCTCCGTCCTAGGCGAGTATCAGAATGTGGTAAACAATATTCTACCAGTGGAGGATCTGAACCCATAGATCCCAGCCATTCAGCTAGTCTCCCCGCACAGAAGGCTCAAGTTTAGGTCGACATTACAAGCACAACAGCCATGAGCGGCTATCCTTGAATGGTGGCAATTGCAGAGGTACTATCACCCGAGGTTGAAGCATTTTTACGCCGTCGGGCAGGTGTTTCCCCTGCCCAAGTTCAAGGAACCATTGTCCAAAGGATTGTGAGATCGAAGTGGACGTGGGTAGCACTCGGTGTGATCCTGACCGCTGTCATATCCACGACTATCCTCCTGGTTGACATCATGGCCGACAGAAAGGCCGAGAACGGCTCGAAGATTCCTGGTTTGAATGCTGATGCATTATGGAGTTCAGCAGTTCGTGCGTGGCCAACCTTGCTCTTCTGGATTGTCTGCTTCATTCTGGTTGATCGGTACAAACCCCAGCGGCTCCTCGTATGGTTCCTCGCTCTCATATGGGGTGGAGCTATTGCGATCCCAGCGTCGTACTATCTCAACACCTGGGTGGGTGAACAGATGGCGGTCATTGATGCGATGTCGGGAGTTGCAGCTATACGTGTGGCTGTCTTTGTGGCCCCCTTTGTTGAGGAAGCTACGAAAGCCTGCATCATCTTCCTGATCGTTGTCGTGGATCGGAATCGCTTCTCCTCCCGTGTATCAGGGGCGGTCGTTGGTGGACTGGCGGGGGCTGGCTTCGCCTTCACAGAGAACATCGTTTATTACGCGCGTGCCATCGTCTTCGGGTCGTATACAGGCAGTGCTGGTGATGTGGCGGCTGCCGTGGATGAACTTGTCTTCATGCGCGGGGTACTTACCTGCTTCGGACACCCGTTGTTCACCCTGTTCACTGGGGTGGGTGTGGCCTTCGCGGTGGCCAGCCGATCCAAGATCGTCCGGATCCTCGCCCCATCGGCAGGCTTCCTGATGGCGGCCTTCCTTCACATGTTCTTCAACTGGCAGGTCTCTGTGATCCCCACAGAACAGGTCATCTTCATGATCCTCATCCTGGCGTGGCCCATCGTTATCGGGGTCGCTATTCGTGTGATTATTTCCTCAGTGAAGCAGGGACGTACACTCGCAGCCCGCCTCAGGGGATATGTCATCGTGGGATGGATACCGAGCAATTACCCCTCAGCCTTCTCGAAACTCCATCGACGCGCCTGGACCCTATTCATGAGCCTATGGCACGGATCAGTCATCAGGACCTGGATACTCCAACAGCGAGTCACAGAGCTTGCAATGCTCAGCGAAGCCATCACACGTGGAACGGTGGATTATGGCGGGCTTTCGCGGGAGTACGACCTCATTAACGAAATCCAACTCATCACAGCCACAGGTGGAATAGCTGATGCACGTGGGTACCGTCCCTATTGGCCCTGGCAGGCGAAGAAATACAGGGGTCTTGTAAAGAAGCCCAGAGATCGTTACGCTATTCCCGGTGCGGCGCAAGGTGCGACCATCGCCCCTTTGAAGTACTCGGCAGTTGACCCGAGATGGACGCCACCAACATGAGTAAGAGTCGATCAATGGTGATCATGAAATCAGATTATACGGGGGAGGCTCTGTCGTCCGTCCTTGCTCGTCTGCGCAAGAATCTCACACAGGTACATCTTGACTTACCCCTCCCAGGGGCTGAGGAGGCAAGGACCTGGGCTGAGAAGGCCGTCAGTCAACTTGATGACTATGTTATTCCGCGTCTGCGCGCCATTGAAGCCCCTCTGCTGACTGTCGTCGGTGGGTCGACAGGGGCGGGGAAGTCGACCCTTGTGAACTCGCTTGTGGGTGAGATGGTGACCAAGCCTGGGGTGATTCGTCCGACGACGAAAGCGCCGGTACTGATTCACAATCCTGTAGATGCACACTGGTTTAACAATGATCGTGTTTTCCCGGAGTTGGCTCGATCTGCGGAGGCTTCCACGAATCCACGCAGTCTGCATATTGTTCCCTCTGTGGCCGTACCCCAGGGGCTTGCCATCTTGGATGCCCCAGACATTGATTCGGTCGATGAGGGTAATAGGACCCTCGCGGATCAGTTGCTTTCGGCTGCAGACCTGTGGCTGTTTGTGACCTCGGCGGCTCGCTATGCCGACGCTGTTCCCTGGGATTACCTCACCAAGGCCTCCGAAAGGAGTGCGGCTATTTCGGTGGTGGTGAACAGGGTACCGCCCGTGGCTATGAAGGACGTACCAGAACACCTGGCACAGATGATGATGGAGCGTGGCCTTGGGGAATCCCCGCTCTTCGCTGTACCTGAGACCTCCACAGATGAACAGGGTTTACTTCCTCCTGCAGCTATTGAGCCAGTGAGATCATGGATCGACTATCTGGCTTCCAGCCAACTCGCTCGCTCGAAGGTCGTCATGGCTACCTTGGATGGTGCGATCTCTGCCCTGGAGGATGGGATCACGACAGTAGCTGATCAGATCGTGACCCAAACTGAGGCGCTTGGGCGGTTGAAAAGCGATGCTGCAACCATCTTCGCTGATGCCAAGTCACGGGTACGGACCCAAAGCTCGGATGGAAGTCTGCTTCGTGGGGAGGTGATGGCGCGCTGGCAGGACTTCGTGGGTACTGGGGAGTTTATGCGCTCCCTTGAGACGACTATCGGTCGTGCCCGCGATAGGGTGACACGATTCTTGAAAGGGGAGCCTGACAAGGCTCTCGATGTGAAGGTTGCGGTCAAATCGGGCCTGGAAACGCTAATGATCGAGGCTGGACAATCAGCAGTGGAACGGGTCAAAGCATCATGGATGGCGGACCCAGCTGGAAGGCATCTTGTCGAGTGGTCGAAGTACGACATCGGTACAGTCACCTCAGATTATCCGACTCGGGTTGAGCAGGCTATCCGCTTATGGCAGGCCGACGTTTTGGAGATCGTATCCACGCAGACGGCCAGCAAACGTACCAAGGCCCGACTCGCGGCACTGGGCATCAACGGGGTTGGTGTCGCATTGATGCTGGTTGCCTTCGCCCATACCGCTGGTGTGACTGGAGCTGAGATTGGTATTGCAGGGGGTACAGCAGTCCTAGCCCAGAAGGTACTTGAACTGATTTTCGGGGACGAGGCTATCCGTTCGCTGGCTAATCAAGCAGGTGAGAAATTGGGGCTACGCATCAACGAGGTACTGGATCGTGAACACGACGAACTCATTGTCAAGACTTTATCCCTGTTCCCAGTCGAAATAGTTGAACCATCATCCTTAAAGGATCTAGGCCAGGATCTGGGGCGGGCTCGTAAAGCCGAGATGGCCCGTCTTGAAGCATTGGTACTTGGTGAGGAGAAAGTGGATTCCCTTGAAGGAGTAGGGATAACCGAGGAGGCTCATGATGACGGACTTTAGTCAGGATTTCATCCGACTGGGGGAGGTTGTCGAGGCATGTGAGGGGCGTATCGATCCGGGACTCATGGATGCTGCCAGGGTGACTCTTGACCGTGTAGGGCAACGTTTGTCCTTGTCACGCGATGTAACTGTGATTGCAATTGCTGGAGCTACGGGTGCTGGGAAGTCGAGCATCTTCAATGCGCTCACTCGTACGGCTCTGGCCGAGTCAGGGGTACGGCGTCCCATGACCACTAAGGCTATGGCCATTACTTTCGGGAACCATGACACCACTGATCTGCTTGATTGGTTGCAGATCGCCCGACGTCATGTCGCGGTTGGGGAGGATCTGTCGGGGATCGTACTTGTGGATCTGGCCGACAATGATTCGATTGCTGCCGACCATCGCGAGGAAGTGGATCGTCTCGTCGAGGTGGTTGACCAGTTCCTGTGGGTTGTTGATCCACAGAAGTACGCCGATGCTGTCCTCCATGAAGGCTATCTTCAACGTTTTGCCGACTATGGTGCGGTCATGACCTTTGTACTCAATCAGGTTGACAAGCTTTCCCCAACTGAGATGTCAGACCTTGAGAAGGATCTTGAGCGTTTGCTAGTCGAAGATGGGATTGCCAAGCCCACAATCTTCAGTGTGTCAGCAATGACAGGGGCAGGGATTGATGTCCTGCGTAAACATTTGGTGACAATCGCCTCCGAAAAGCAGGCCCATAGTGAAAGGCTTCACGCGGATCTCATTGGGCAAGCGAAGGCGATTAACACCCAGATTGGGGAAGAGGAAGCCGGTTCCTTGGGGCACAGCCAGGTGAATGTGATCTCCACGGCATGTATGGAGGTTGCTGGGGCTCAGCAGATTAGTGAGGCTGTACGGGTGTCCGTCGCTCAACGTGGTGCTTCAGTGACAGGGTTACCCTGGTTGGCGTGGATCTCGAAGTTCAGGGTGGATCCTCTCGCAAGGCTTCATCTTGACCAGTTCGCATCCAAGAAGTCTAAGGATGAGGTCAAGGAGTTGACCCGTACCTCAATGGTGGTCCATCCGGTGGCACGGGCACGGATCGATATTGCCATGAGGGAACTCAGTGATGATGCCATGGGCAGGCTCCCAGACCAGTGGGGCCATATGATGACCCGTATAGCGAAGGAGAAGACCGCTGAATTGTCTGATGCCATCGATCAGGCCGTCGTGGGTACAGATCTGGGCCTGAATCAGGGACGGAGCTGGTGGAATCTTGTTCGGGTACTGCAGTGGTTCCTCTTTGTCGTCATGCTTGGTGGTTTGGGGTGGTTGGCCCTCAACTTCGTGGTGGTTTCCTTCCTTGGGTTGCCTGAGTTCGTGACCCCGATGATTGGCTACCTTCCTGTCCCGACCTGGATGGTACTCGGTGGGTTTGTCTCGGGATTGATTCTGGCTGGAGTATCCAAGATGATTATCTGGGTAGGTGCCAAAGCGGCAGCAACTCGTGCCTTAAGGAATCTTCGCCGATCCATGGAGGTTATCGCAAATGAGATAGTCGTTTCCCCCATGAATGATGAGTTGCACAGACATGATGAGGCTCGACGTGCCTTAAAGGAGATCCTTCACTGAGTGATCTTGCGTGATCCCGAGTCAAGCGCAGAAAATCGTGAATACTTTCATCATCTCGCCCTGCGCGTATTCGCAGGGCGATTGGGGCATCTGTCTTAGCTCACCAAGACCTCTTCCAAATCGAACTCTTCGATGGGCGAGTCATCAATGGGGTCATCGGTATCGGGGGCTGGTATTTCCGGAACCCCTTCTGAGACAACTTCAGTTTGTCGTACTGCCTTCTCGAACGTGGTCGAACCCCTGTTGAGATCGTGACCCACGAAACGGGCCTCCACGACCATCCTCTCTTGGGTCTGCTCATTGGGGCCCACCCATGATTGGGTTCGTATCCGTCCGTGGACAACAACCGGGTCACCCTTGTGGATGCTCATGAAGATATTTTCAGCCAGATTGCGGTAGCAAACCACCGTGGTCCATGTCGTGACCCCATTGACCCATCCTTCGAGGGTCCTCATTCGTGGTGTCGTACCCACTCTGAAACTCACAGTGGGCACTCCTGTCTTTGTCTGTTTCAACTCGAGGGAGTGGCCAACATAACCGGTCAGTGTCATCGTCGCTTGCATAGAAGCTCCTTCCTTTATCAATTGGAAGGCCCAGAGTCCACACCTTCCAGTGAAGACAATGGAGTCGGAACACCACAAACTGCGATGAAACTAAGAATCTGTGGATAACCAGAGAAAAGAAATCAGCCCCTGTGGATAACCAACACCACAGGCTCAGGTTGATGCAGCAGTTAAGAAACTTGGTGCATCAGTCGCGAGTAAGCCGACGGTGGGTCGTACGATGTGTCCTTGCTGCTTCGGCGCCAAGGCGTTGGATCTTGTTCGCTTCGTAGTCCTCGAAGTTTCCTTCGTACCAGAACCATTTGGCCGGATTCTCATCGTCGCCCTCCCAGGCAAGGATATGGGTGGCTACACGGTCCAGGAACCACCGATCGTGGGAGATCACGACGGCGCACCCAGGAAACTCTAGGAGCGCATCTTCTAGGGACTGAAGGGTCTCAACGTCCAAGTCGTTTGTTGGCTCGTCGAGGAGGAGTACGTTGCCACCCTGTTTGAGGGTCAAGGCAAGGTTCAAGCGGTTGCGCTCCCCACCAGAGAGGACACCAGCTAACTTTTGTTGATCAGGGCCCTTGAACCCGAAGGAGGCGACATAGGCGCGGCTAGGCATCTCAAAACTGCCAACCTTAATGAAGTCGAGTTCATCAGAAACGACCTGCCATACGTTCTGATTGGGGGCGATCCCGGAACGACCCTGATCGACATAGCTGAAGGAAACTGTGGAGCCAACCTTGACTGCGCCGGAATCAGGGGTTTCCTCACCGATGAGCATCTTGAAGAGGGTGGTTTTGCCAACACCATTAGGGCCAATGATGCCAACAATTCCGGCCCTGGGCAAAGAGAATGACAGGTCATCAATGAGGGTTCGATCCCCGAATCCCTTACTGAGTTTGGTGACCTCGATCACGTCTGATCCAAGTCGTGGACCTGGTGGGATGTTGATTTCCGCGAGATCAAGTGCGCGGTTACGTTCCGCTTCAGCCGCCAATTCTTCGTAGCGCTGGAGACGGGCCTTGCTCTTAGCTTGGCGGGCCTTCGGATTGGAGCGTACCCATTCAAGTTCCCTTTCCAGGATCTTGGCCCTCTTGGCATCCTTTTTGCCTTCAATTGAGAGTCGGGCCTTTTTGGTTTCCAAGTAGGTCGAGTAGTTGCCTTCATAGGGATGCAGTTGGCCGCGGTCAACCTCACAGATCCATCCGGCAACATTGTCGAGGAAGTACCGGTCGTGGGTGACTGCTAGGACCGCGCCCGGATAATTCTTTAAATGCCCTTCCAGCCAATTCACCGATTCTGCGTCCAAGTGGTTAGTAGGCTCATCCAAGAGCAGAAGATCAGGCTGCTGCAAGAGCAGCTTACACAGGGCTACACGACGCCTTTCACCACCGGAGAGAACATCCACGATTGCATCAGAATCGGGACAGCGTAAGGCATCCATTGCCTGCTCCAATTGCGCATCTAAATCCCAGGCCTGAAGGTGATCCAACTCTGTCTGCAATTCACCCATCTCAGCAAGGAGCGCATCAAAGTCTGCATCTGGGTCCGCCAAAGCGGACGAAACCTCGTTGAAGCGTTCCAGCTTTTTGAGGGTGTCTCCCACAGCTTCCTGGATGTTTTCTAGTACGGTTTTGCCCTCAGTCAGCGGAGGCTCCTGCAAGAGTACGCCCACAGTGGCTTCCTTTGCGAGATAGACTTCACCATTATTGGGCTTCTCCATCCCTGCCATGAGCTTGAGCAAGGTTGATTTCCCTGCACCATTAGGCCCAACAACACCAATCTTCGCATCGGGGAAGAAGGACATGCTTACATTCTCGAAGATGAGCTTCTCGCCAAGCTTCTTGCGAACATTGGACATCGTGAGAATAAACTCAGCCATGGGTCTCCTTGGAACTCGTGGGGCAGATCAAGGAAACATTATGCCAGATCAAGATGTCAAGGGACGTATCCAGTGACATCTCTGACATCTCGCCAAGAATTCCCAAGTTTCCACTTTAGTTGCCGACGTGTCAGGAGAAGACCAGGATTTCCCCAGTGAGCGTAAATCGTGACTATGGGTTTACAGGTGGGCTGCTATGAGTTCTGCCAGGGTTACTGGGGTTTGATCGGTCAGGTCGGTGATCTGTTTTCGGCAGGAGAACCCATCGGATAGGACTATGGCTGTGGGGTTGGCCTCTAGGGTGGGGAGAAGGTTTGTACCAGCTACTGCGAGGGAGGTGTCGTAGTGGCCGATTTCCACGCCAAAGTTGCCGGCTAGACCGCAGCATCCTTGGATAGTGGTTACCTTTGCGCCCATTCGGGTCAGCAGAGCCAGGTCGGTTTTCCATCCTAGGACGGAGGTGTGGTGGCAGTGGGGCTGGGCTAGTACCTCATGGTCGGGGAGGGCGGGAGGAACCCAATCGTTGGATTCCAAGAGTTCGGCCAGGGTTTTGATTGCGGATGCCACAGTGGTGACTCGGGGGTCGTCGACGAGTTCGTGGGCATCGGAGCGCCACACGGCGATGCAACTGGGTTCTATACCGACTACGGGGATTCCGGCTTCTGCTAGTGGCGCTAGGGCGTCTAAAGCGTGACGGATCTGTTTTGCAGCGCCGTCGCGTTGGCCAGTAGTGATCCACGTGAGGCCACAGCAGGCTGTACTGTCAAGGAATTGTGGGGTGTACCCGGCAGCAATAAGGACTTTGAGGAGGGCTGGAAGGGCGGTACCCTCAAAGGAGTCTGTGAAAGAATCAACCCACACCAGGACTGGTTTCTTGGTGGAATCCAGATCCAGACTTTTGGCGCGGGTACTACCAGAAATAGCTGAGAATCGGGGGAGCGGTCGGCGATGGTCGACTCCTGCGATGTACTTTGCTAGTCGACCCATTCCAGGCAACGACAGGGCAAGGTTGGCTAGGGGTCCAAGTCGAAGACGGGTGACCAGGCGACCCCATCTGGGGAGCCAACCCAAGGCGTAATGGGTTCGGGGACGGATCTTTCCGCGATAGCGCTGATGGAGTTGGTAGGACTTTGCGGAGGCGATGTCGACACCTGTGGGGCAGTCGTTTGTACATCCTTTGCAGGACAGGCACAGGTCGAGGGCCTCAGTGACTTCGGGGGAGTCCCACCCGCGGATGAGGGTGCCAGCGACCATCTCTTGGAGGATACGGGCGCGACCTCGGGTGGAGTCCTTTTCTTCGCGGGTGGCCTGATAGGAGGGGCACATGACTCCCGATCCGTGTGCGGCGACACATGTCCCCACGCCAGTACATCGGTGTACCTGGGCTGTGAAATCGCGGTGAAGACCGGCGAAAGGATTGTCGACTAATCCAGCGTAACGTACCTCAGCATCAAGGGGTTTGGGATCAACCAAGACCCCAGGGTTCATGAGGTTGCGGGGATCAAAGATATGTTTGACGGCAGAAAACAGTGAGAGGGCTTCGGGGGAGTACATCAGGGGCAGGAGTTCGGAACGGGCTCGACCGTCCCCATGTTCCCCAGAAAGTGATCCACCGAAACTGGCGACCATCCGGGCAGCATCGGTCACGAAATCCCGGTACCTGCCCAGTCCGCCCTTTTCGGATAGGGGGAAGTCGATACGAGCGTGGACACATCCTTCACCAAAGTGGCCATAGGGAAGGGTCGTGAACCCATAGCTATCCACCAACTCCTCGAATTGACGCAGATACTCACCAAGTTTCTCGGGGGGTACAGCTGCGTCCTCCCAGCCGGGGTATGCAGGTTTATCGAGACTCACTCCAGCCAATCCTGCGCCATCAGAGCGGATCTTCCATAGGGCGGCAGCCTGGATGGGATCTTCAACGATCCATCCCTCGACCGCCTGCCCGGCTGCAATCACCTGAGCTCCACGGGAGGCCACCTCTCCAGGATCCTCGCCACCCAATTCGATGAAGATCCATCCTACACCTCGCGGAAGTGGGGGTACGGCTGACTCGCCACGTGCCCGACGTACCACCTCAACGATTCGGGAATCCATCCCCTCGACTGCGGTGGGCCGGAAGGGTAGCAGAGGTGGTACTGCATCAGCCGCCTCGGCCATTGTCGGATACCCCAAAGCTAATGTGAGTGTATGGGCCGGATCTGGGGCAAGGGATACCGTTAAACCAGTGGCGACCCCCAAGGTACCCTCTGTGCCAGCGAAGAAGGAGGCGAGACTTCCACGATTCTCTGGCAGGAGGTGTTGGAGGCTGTATCCGGAAACTTGGCGGGAGAAGAGTCCGAATTGTGTGCGGATGGTTCCCAAATTGTCATCCACAAGGGATAAGAGCGAGGCTGTGGCGGGTACCTTTAGAAGGTGGCTGAGCTGGCGGAGATCCCCTGTACCAGTGATGATGTCGGCATCAACGAGGTTGGTGGCTGCGATCCCATATCCCAGGGCTCTCGGTCCGCAAGCGTTATTGCCGACGATTCCTCCGATGGTACATCTGGTTGAGGTTGAGGGATCAGGGCCATAGCGTAAGCCGAATGGGCGAACAGCGCGTTGAAGGGTTTCTTGGACAACACCAGGTTCGACGACTACGGTACGAGCCTCAGCATCAATGGTATGAATCTGGTTGAGGTGGCGTCTCATGTCGATGACTAATCCTGCACCTACAGCGTTCCCAGCACAGGAGGTACCAGCTCCGCGGGCCGTCATGGGTAGACCAACCAAGAGTGCAGCCGAGACGACGGCTACCAACTCGTCGCGATCACGGGGACAGGCCACTGCTAGTGGTGGAACGCGATAGATGGAGGAATCTGAGGAGTACAAAGCCCGTGCCATGGGGGTGGAATCAACGCAGACTGATCCTGTTCCCAAGGCTGAAAGGAAATCCTCAAGGGTGGTGTTGGTCACCCCATAATCTTGCCACGAAACCAACTCTTGTGACTGGAGTGTCCTAATCGGGATCACCTTATCCGATGAAAGGTCAAAAGGTGATTATATCTAAATGTAACAGGGTCATAATCTGTGTGATTAGAATGGGGGTGGAGTTGTCTTGAACCCTTATCTTCGGGTGAGGATTCTCAAGTCAACTGCGGACATCGTGACCGTGAGTCATCTTGTTGACCTAGAGTTAATACTTGTGGTTCCGGGGGGTTATGCAGTAACCTACGGTACCGTAAGTTAATCTGAGGAGTACTAATGCAGACACCAGAAGGAACCGCCGAACTTCAGGCTGAGATCTATGCAAGATCCCCCCAATCACTAGGTGAAATGCTCGTTAACCGAGTCAAGGCAACCCCTGATAGGAGGGCCTTCACCTACCCAGATGCCGACGAGGTGTGGCAGGATATATCTTGGACTGAGGTGCTGGCAAAGTCCTCTGCCTTCGCAGCAGCACTCCTTGGTCGCGGGATGAAACTTGAGGATCGAATCGGAATCATTTCGACGACCCGCATTGAGTGGGCTCTTGCAGACTTCGGTATTGCACTGGCAGGGTGTGCAACGACGACGGTCTACCCGAATACGAAGTCCGAGGATGTGTGCTTCATCCTCACCGACTCCGATTCTCGTGTGGTCGTCGCCGAGGACATGGATCAGGTCCAGAAGGTCCTTGATCATAAGGAACTCAACAAGGAGATCCCCTGTATCATCGTCATCAAGGGAGAATCCGATGGTAAGAGGGTCATCTCCTGGAGCGACTTCCTGGCTGAGGGCGATGCCTACCTGGCCAAGAATCCGACCTCGGTTGAGGATTCCCTCGCTCAGGTTACCCGCGATACCCTTGCCACACTGATCTACACTTCAGGTACGACAGGCCGGCCCAAGGGTGTTCGACTCAAGCATGGGGCTTGGTCCTATCTTGCCGAGTCAATTGAACTTCTCAACCTGGTACGTACCGACCACCTGTCCTATCTCTGGCTTCCGCTGTCCCACTCCTTCGGAAAGTCGATGATGGCTTTCCAGTTGAAGTACGGCTTCCAGACCGCCATTGATGGTCGTATCGACAAGATCACGGAGAACCTTGGGCTGATCAAACCAGACTTCATGTGCGGTGTTCCCCGTATCTTTGAGAAGGTACGCGCCGCAGTACTCACGGGCGAAACCTCACGTGGCGTCAAGGGACTCATCGCCCACTGGGCTTTTTCGGTCGGTTATAAAGCGATTCCCTACCGTCTTGAGGGAAAGAAGATGCCAGCGGTACTCAAAGCTCGCTTCGCCGTCGCCGACAAGCTTGTCTTCTCCAAGTTGCGCGAGAAGATGGGTGGCAATATTGAGTTCATGATCTCGGGTGCAGCCAAGCTCAGCCCACAGGTACAAAAGTGGTTCTATGCCGCTGGGATCATCGTTGTCGAAGGTTATGGCCTCACCGAGGCTGCCACTGTTGATGCAGTCAACCATTACAAGGAGCCTCGCTTCGGCTCGGTCGGCTTGCCGATTCCTGGTCTGGAGATTCGCATCGCTGAGGATGGTGAGGTACTCATGCGTGGCCCGAACATCATGGATGGCTATCATAAAAATCCTGAAGCCACTGCTGAGGCGATTGACGCTGATGGTTGGTTCCACACTGGCGACAATGGGTACCTTGACGAGCTGGGGCATCTACGCATCACCGACCGCAAGAAGGATCTGGTCAAGACCTCTGGTGGAAAGTACGTCGCACCCACCAAGGTTGAGGCGGCCCTCATGGCGAACGTGCCCTATATCTCTCAGGCCATCGCTGTGGGTGACGGGCATAAGTACATTGGCGCACTGTTGGTGATGGATCGTGATTCCCTCATGCGGTGGGGGAAGAACCACGGGTACCCGAAGCTGTCCTATGCTGAACTCTCCCAGCTCCCCGAGATTCGTCGCTCCATCGACCGTTTCATTGCGAAGGCCAACACCCATCTTGAAAAGTGGGAAACGATTAAGCAGTACGCCATCCTCGATCATGAGTTGACCGTGGAAACTGGAGCAGTCACCGAGTCTCTCAAGATTAAGAGGAATCGCGTGATTGAGTCCCATCAGGAGATTGTGGACTCCCTCTTCACCGATATCGCGGAGACGAACAGTGAGAGTTGAGGTTCCCCTACGCTGGGGTGATCTTGATGCTCAAGGTCATGTGAATAACGCTCGCTACATGGACTATG
>JAIRQE010000011.1 GCA_031256725.1 Propionibacteriaceae bacterium | reverse complement strand
TACCCCCATGGAATAAACAAGAAATCCTGCGGACTATCTGTATCAGACACAAAGATATTAGGCCATTCCTGCGACAGTTCAACAATCTCATCCGCCTGAGCCGCCGTCAATCCAGGCAGCCACACCGCCCATCGATCCTCAAAGTCCATGACTTAGTCACCAATCCTATTCAATTCACCATCATAGGTACCCATACGTGTTGACTTACTTTTCAAATCCTCTCTTGTTTTGGCCATTTTCCATACACCTCCATTATGTCTGTCTTTATCAAGACTTATAACCACCTTTCCATTAGTGAAAATCGCCTGCCCGTGACTGTCTGGTCCTCTCAGCTTCCAGAAACCAAGCGACTTGGCTGCTTCCGTTGCCTCTTTATTAGTGCGCGGAATTGCTGGCGCGGTATCACTGTCACTAGATGGGTTTTGTGCTGCGGTTCTAGCAGCTTCGGCAGGAGCCTGATCCGTTTGGGACTCGCCCTTCCCAGAATTCGATCCCGGAGATGGATCATCAGGCAAAGACGCGATGGGTGCAAATGAAGTAATCAGATCAACCGGTTTACCCATGTCACCCAGGGCGTGATCCAATGCAGAGCCTTTACAAGTCTCGGCTGAGGAAGATGATTCGCATAATCGTGGAAGGTCTATAGGCAAGACCCCGATTGGGCGAGAAAGATCGTCCCACTCAAATTTCCACTTAGACATAGCTTGGTCAAGAAAATACTTATTCCACTCTTGCTCCCATTCCCATATCTGTCTTTCTAATTGCGCCGCAATACTACTCATTGCTTGTGCGACCACCTGCTGTACGTAGTACGAAGCCTGGCGATACATCTCAGAGATAGCCTGATCTGCAAGACGAGCTATCATAGCTTTCAGTTGTTTTATAATCGCTTGACTATTTGTATATATCTCAGCCGCGAAACGAATAGAGGCTTGATATTGTGGATAGTCAAAATAGGATCCGTAGCGCTGCGGTGAATAAGGATACCTATAGGTTCCATCGGCTCCGTCTCGATATAAAGGCGACTCAAGAGTCTCGTAGAACAGATCTGTGCCATCCCGCAAAATCTCAGCTGTTAAATAACTTGCATAAATACCCCAGCCAAGGAATAGCCCTACACCAACCCCTGCACCAACTGCTCCGAGTGCGAGGCTTCCACCAGCTGTAGTGCCAGCAACAGCAGCACCTCCTGCTATTGAAGCACTAACAGTACCCGCAGCAGTCCCAGATGCGATGCTCATACTCACAGCGCCACTGGCACTTGATCCTGCGGCAATTGATCCAACCGATGCGGCCACACACAACGTGAATGTCGGAAGGGAAGGAACCGCTAACGCACATACCGTTTGTCCCGTTGGATCAGCGTTGTTAATTGGGTTACCACCTGCGTATTGGTACCTGTTCGCCTGAGTAACGGGAAGCGTTGCTTGATCTCGGGACAGGAAAGAGCCAGTTGTGGAATCATACCAACGAGCTTGCATGTGAACTAGAGAAGTGGCAGACGTCCACTGCCCTTGAAAACCAAGAGCCGATGTGGTGGAACCTTCGAGTATGGAACCATAGGGTTTCCATGATGCACTGGACTCAATACTTCCGTCACCACCAATTGTGGCACGAACATCCCCATGATGATCCTGGACAACCGGCTTCTGATTAACAGCCAGCAACTGGTCTCCAACCCGAGTCCATTTGGACGAACCATCACCTGCTGGTTCCAAGTTGGCTCCTGCATACGTAAAGGAAGAATTGTCCAACGAGACCAAACGGTCGAGACTGTCGTATGTGTATTTACTTGATCCAGCCGCAGTTAAGCGATCAAAACCATCCCAGGAATAACCAACATTCCCTGCTTGAGTTTGTGTTCCGCGAGGACTCCAGGTGTAGCTCGTGGTCCCCATCTTAGATAGTCGATTGCGTTGATCATATGTTGCAGCTAATCCATCATTATTAGTGAGATTTCCCGCCAAATCATAGGCAAAGGAGTGCTTGCCTCCACTTGGATCAGTCCATCCAGTTAACCGAGAACTCGTATTGTATGTATATGAGGTTACTCCTGCGCCTTTCACTGAAGCGGGTTTTACCTCTTGTTTAACTAGACGCCCCGCCTGATCATAGGTTCCGGTCCATCCGTAGACCACAGACAAAAGTCCTTTGGTCACGGTCTCCCCGCTCAAACGCCCCGCTCCATCATAGGAGTAAATAGTTTTTCCTCCCGGGTGAGAAAGCGCCGTTAGCTGTCCGCTTCCGTTATAAGTGAATTCTCTCTTAACTCCACTTGTTGTGGCTGAGGCCAGCCGACCAGCAGCTGTCCATGTTAATGCTGTCGTACCTGAAGGATCATTAATAGATGTGACTCGACCAGCATTATCGTACGTAAATGAGGAGGTCCCTAGAGGTCCAGCTGAACTCTTCATAAGACCGCGCCCGTTGTAGGCAAAGGTTTGATTGCCTTTGGGTGTAGCTTCAGCAGTCAAAAGACCAGTAGCGTCATAAGTAAAGGAACGACTAGCAGATACTACTCCTCCTCCAGATGCTGATTCTGTTAAAATCTGGCCATCGCTGTTGAATGTTCGGGTCGTTTTCACCGCCCCAGGTGCAATAGACTGCACAGCTTGACCCATCACATCGTAAGCATTGGTCCATGTTCTATCTGCTGCGTTGGGATGAGACGTTGTTGATGGTTCCACTACGCTGATCAACTGCCGTCTGGCGTTGTACCCCATTGTGGTTGTATTACCTCTAGGATCAACCATTTTAACTAGATTTCCCAATAAATCGTAATCCAGTTGGGTTTTGGCAGCACCCTCGGTATAGCTTCGCATGTTATTCAGAGCATCCCATGTGCTGGAATAACCCGTACCCAAAGGACCTGCAACACTTAGAACATTACCAACTACATCGTAAGTGTATTTGGTTGTATCCATAGTCACCAATCCACCAGCCGTCACATGCGACATGGCCACCATATGCCCCAGGCCGTTGTACTCCATGACTGCCGTCTGCCCCCCTGATTCGACCTTGGTTGTTCGTCCAGCAACATCGTACGAGTACGCACTAGTAACACCATCAGCGTCCTTCACACTCGTAACCTGTTGGTTAGCGTCGTAACCAATCGTCAGAGACTTACCCAGAGGGTCTGTCACTTTAATGAGGTTTCCACTAATATTATACTGATATATTGAGGTAAGTGCGGTGGATCCTTCATAGACTGACTGGGAGATGATTTGCCCCAGATTATTTACAGTCTGAGTTACTTTTCGTCCTTGCGGATCAATCATCGACACAGGAATCCCTCCATTGGAATACGCCCATGTTGATACTCGAGTAGATCCACCACTGGTAGATGCGGGCGCTACTTCCTTAACTAAACGCCCCCAATTGTCATAGGTAAAAGTCGACTTCAACCCATCTGGTCGAGTTTCACTCACCACATCCCCAGCGCCGTTGTACGTCCACGATGAAGTTGGGGTATGTGCTTTACCCGTCGAAAGCACTACACTAGGCTCCACAATCTTGGTGACCCTACCAGCAGCGTCATAAGTAGCAGTGGTAATAGCACCGTTGGGAGCAACCTGTTTCACTGGCCTACCAAAGACATCATATCCTGTTTTCGTAGTTGGTCTTTGCGTCTTCCCCTCAAGAGTCACTGACGGTGCAACCACTTGGACTACACGCCCAGTAGCATCGTATGTGTAATTTGTAGTCCATGCCACAGCACCTGCCGTCGAACTGCGAGGGTCGGTAATGCCCGTAACTTCCCCAGCTTCGTTATACGCGTACCGTGTAATTCGTTGTGGACTCCCCTCTGTTACTGCAGTAACCCGGCCAGCTTTGTCATAAGTAAAAGTAGTAGTTGAATCGATTTTTAGAAGAGTTCGCAACCGAGACATGGTCATGCGACCAGCAGCATCATAGGAATACTCAGTCAACGCTCCATTGACAACAGATGTTGACAACTGTCCAAGTGAATCATAGGTTCCTACCCATGTGCTAGTAGAATTGTTATATGATGACATGATAGGATTCCCCATCGCATCATACGAGGTTTTCATCTCAACAAGGTCTTTACCCTTATCAACACCCTTTGCTACTACTGAAGTAATTAGGCCATCACGAGTATAGGAATAAGCCCGGGTTAAACCATTAACATCACTTACAGTAGCTACTCTGCCCGACGCAGTCCAGGTATAGGTAGCCAATGTTACGTCTCGCGTAGTAGTTACATTGGGATCCTTGTAACCACTCGCCACACTCTTGATTACACGTCCCAGCACATCATAGGTGTGTTTTGTTACCGCCCCTCGAGCATCTGTTTCTGAAGTCAGGTTACCCCTAGCGTCGTAAGCATAGACCGATTGAGTGACACCATCAGGCCCCACTACCTTTGTGATATGCCCCAGTTTGTCATAAGTCAAGGCTACAGTTTGAGAAGAACCAGCCATCAAATCCTTCGTGGTAATTCTCACTGGAAGATTAACCGCATCAAGTTCTGTAATAACAGTGCCTTGACGAGTGGACCCAGTCACCGAATCACGGACAGAGGGACCAGTAACCGCTCTAGATAAACCATTATCATAATAAGTATAAGAGTTCTTTCGCTCAACCCCGCTCACAGATGCAGACTCAGAAGCCAAACGCCCAAGAGAGTCATAGGCATAAGAGGTAACCAAACCACTGGGACTTGTCTGCGTCCGAACCAAACCATTTGAGGCATAAGCCCACTTCGTCACAGCACCCATCGGATCAGTAACACTTGCAAGTAACCCGGCGGGAGTAACTCCGCCACCCACTGCGCTCTCAGTGCCCGTAGTATAAGCATATTTCGTTCTCACCCCGGTTGCTTCTGGCCCCAAAATAGCCTGAGTTACACGCCCTTTGCTGTCATAAGCATAAGAAACCAATGGGGCGACCCCCAATGAACTCCTTGGATCGGAAATAGTGCGCAACTTGCCCTTTTTTGCATCATTTGTTGTCCAGTACGTGTAGTACTGCTTGCTATATGTAATACTTCCTCGCCAGACCATTCTCGACAAAACTCGTCCCTCATCATCGAATGTCATGGCCAATTCACCATCAGGATCAGAGTATTTTGCCAACCGCCCACCGTTGTCATATGTCCACGTTTGCACCCCACCAAGCGCATTGACTAATCGCGTAATGCGAGACATTGAATCAATGATATAAACAGTTTTAATAGACCCAGGAGCAGTTGCCGTGATCTCAGTACTGCCCGTGACCGACTTACGCGAGAAGGACCATACTGAGTTGACCGCATCCGTGACCGACGTGACAACACCACCATTTACGTATGAAATCTTGGTTATTGCACCATTTGCCTCAGTGATTTGCGTGATTGCATTGGGCATGGATGAACTGCCATACACATACGAAGTACATCGTGTTGTCGTTCCACTATAAGGAGAACAGGCCTTCACTAACCTGTCACCAGAATATTGATATGTCCATACAGCGGACACCCCTGATGGGGCAGGAGTGGCAGCAATTTTAGTGACATGTGAACCAGTCCAAGTCATAGACAGTGCTCGATTCGATAGGACGTCTTTAATAGCAGTTATTTGGCCAGTGCTATTACGGGCAACCGTGACCTTAGCTCCCTCACCACCCTGCATTGAAACTAAACCCTTAGAATCCAAGGTATACACAAACCCACTATCATCTACTACCTGCCATGTAGATGCGGAAGCTTTCACAAGAGTCGTTCCCAAGTTTCCTGGAGCGCTAGCGTAACTTCCATTAGGGTTCGTACCGAAGCTCTCTGCATGACCATCCGCGAAACGCACAATCGGCCCAGCTGCTCCAGCTGGAGTAGAAATAGACATATCAAGAATTGATGCCCAGCCAGATCCGAGAACTCGGACTGCCGTATCGACACTACGGTAAGAACGCACTACTGCAAGTGATCCACCAGGAATCGGAATACTCGCATCGGATACTGAAATACTGTAGGCACCTGATGCTATACTCACTGAATGATCCATTGGAGCCAATCGATCTGAAACAATTTTCGCCTCAGAAGCAACGGGGACAATTGGGTAAAAAGTTCTTTTTGGCGTAAGTGCAACATACATAATATTAGGTTTGAGATCCCAATATGCCGCAGAAATTTGCCATGAATAACCTCGATTCCAGAACAGCAAATTAGGTAATGTATATGATACCGACGACTTATTGGAGGTCATTGGTGGAGTCTGCCATGCCAAGGACTTATCAAGTGCATCTACATAGATGGAATAACTGAAGGAAGTCCCCGACGCAGGAGTCAGGTAACTAAAAGCCAACGTTGGCTTGACTGTTGAGAGAATAGCACCATCCGATGGACTTTGAAGTGTAAGCGATGGCGCTGATGGCGCTGCGGCCATGGGAGGTTCAATGAAATGGCCACCTGTCGAGAATGCTCGAACAGCATTATAGGCAGACGCTGCTTCGGGGACCCCAGAAGAAGAAACTTCACCCACCGACACCGTCCACGTGTAATAAGAATCAGGACTCAAAACTCCCTCTGGAATCCTCCACTCCGGACCCGTCCACCCTGATTGAGCCACCGGTTTTATAGATTGTTCACAAGCCCCTAATCCACGACTAGTATTCCCAGGACACACAGTGAATTGATATGCATATAAAACCCCCTCAACATCATTGACAACTGAAGCCACCAGAACTGGAGTCAGCCCTACATTTATCGCATAACCCTCTGGTTTCAACTGAACAGACTGTAACGATTTTACTCGATCAATTAACTCCGCTAAAGGCTCAACGGGAAGAATCGCAATGCCCTTGAGACTTGGCTTGGACGAACCAACTACTCTGATAACCCACTTCATGATGGCTATATAGGCATAGAGTGCTGAAATTACTATCCTCTCCCTCAAAGAAGGATGAAGAACCTCATTGTCAGTCACTTGCTTGTTATTCATCTCAGGCCACGAGGACACAACTAGACCAACTGGGGCATCGCTCGCTTGTGGTCCATCACTTGGAGACTCCAACGACACCAACGATGATCCACCTGCGCGCTGCCAAATCAAAACATCAGGTTCACTAGCAGGCTGAACTATGGGCTCTGGCTCAAAATCCATCCAAGCACCCGATAGTAAGCCAACTTCCTCAGGGTTTTCCGGTGAGGGCAAGGGGGCAAAGGTTGCATCCACCGCTCCCGATACGGATTCATAACTATTAGGATCCAGAACCAGCGAGTCACTGGAGGGTACAACTGCAGACTCAGGCAATATCTCCTCTACGACAGAAACTGGGTTAAAATCACTCACCTGGTCTACCGAGTCCTCAGATTCCTCGACTCCAGGCAAATCGTTTGTATCTTCAGAACCTGGCCCGTTGTCTGAAGATATATCTTCCAATGGAACAGGAGTAAAGGAATCATCATTTGCGGGGACTACCGGAATCTCCTCTACCACCTCATTATCAGCACGAGCACTCCAATTACTCGATACTGGTGACATCGTAATAAACACCGAAAAAGCAACAATAACAGCAGGCGCCAACCAAGGCCGCGAAAATCCAGACATGACACTCCCTTGAAATCATTCTGATGTCATGCATTCTTGCATATATTTGCCTTGCCGTCAATCACGGATAGGACACTCTCGCGTAAAGATCTCACTATTTAAGATTTCCACCTCAGATTTCTTTTTAATTTCGCATTGTGGATGGTGCTCGCCACTCAGTCACCCCTGTCTTGCGAACGAAGATGGTACACGTCTCCGCTGGCAAAGGACTGTACCTCTCCATCTATGTCGATTAGAAGTTGGCCATCATCGGAAATATCTATGGCGAGGCCTTCAACATAGGAATCCTCATCATGATAGATCCTGACCTGTTGACCCAGGGTCATACTGGATGCTCGATAAAAGTCCCTCAGCAAAGCTGGTCCATCTTCGGTGGTCATGACATCCAGGGCTCGCCCGAAATGATCCAGTACACGGGAGACGACTTCATCATGGGTGACATGAACCCCAGTCATCGCTAGTGATGTGGCAGTTTCGTACCCAATGGTTTCCTGGGTCTGTGCGACATTGATTCCACACCCGATAACGGCGGTACCTCCCACAAACTCCCCCAGAATCCCGCAAACTTTCTTGTCCCCGATATACACATCGTTCGGCCATTTCAGCTTCGCTTTAACCCCCCAGTCAAACAGGGCCCCCGCTACTGCACTCCCCATCACCAAGGGCAGCAAACCCCAGTGTCCTTCAAAGGGCTTCAGTGGTACGGCCATCGACATTGCCACAGCAGTATCCGCAGGTGCAGTCCAGGTACGCGCTAGCCGACCGCGTCCGCCACACTGATCGGTGGTCACCAACACTGTGTAATCGGGGCAGCCCCCCGCGCGTACCCGAGCCGCAAGATCGGCGTTGGTGGAACCAGTCTGCTCAACAACCTCAATTTTCCAAGGCAAAGAAAATGGGAGTTGGTTAAGAGTTTCCTGGTTAAGCCACCGAAATTTACTCATGACTGGTACCGTAACAGAATGAGACTCATTCTCGCATCCGCATCCCCGGCTCGTCTTCAAACACTGCGCTCAGCAGGTACCTTCCCCGAGGTTGTCATCTCCGAGGTTGATGAGTCCCAATTCGCAGCCGACACCCCCACCCACTTAGCCTGTCTCCTAGCCGAAAAGAAGGCAGAGGCAGTGTTCGCCAACCTCGGTTCCCCCAAAGACTCCATCATCATCGGCTGCGACTCGATCCTGGACTTCGAAGGCAAAGCACAAGGCAAACCCGGCTCCAAAGAAGCCGCCATCTCCCTCCTGAAACGCACCCGTAGACGCTCAGGTGTCCTCGTCACAGGCCACCACATCATCGTCTCCCAAGACGAAGTACAACGAGCCAACCGAGCCGCAAAAACCATCATCCACGTAGCTGACCTCACCGACGACGAAATCGACGCCTACGTCACAACCGGCGAACCCCAACACGTAGCGGGAGGCTTCACCATCGACGCCTTAGGCGGCCCCTTCATCACCGGCATCGAAGGAGACCCCCACAACGTAGTAGGCCTCTCCCTCCCCCTAGTACGAATGATGCTAGCCGACTGCGGAATCCAATGGACCTCTCTTTGGACTCCCCACGAAGGATAATGATTTCGGCCTAACGAGTAAACCACATCACCTTTCCCCAGTTCATTCCCATCAGCAAAAACTGTCTCTTTTTCACCAGATTCTCGTGGCTAGCAGAGTCGAAAACCAAATTTGACTTGAGGCAAGACGAATCGTGATTCCCTGATGCGATCTGCTTGTGGTTTTGAATGGGTAGTATGTTATTTGAGTTGAGAATAATGATGATACATAATAGGAGGTTGGTGGGGTACATTTGTTGTGAACCGTCCTCCCGAATGGAGGATTCGTTTTCTACGGAAACGAATCCGTGAATGTGTTCACAAGAGATATACCCCTCCTCGTCAGTTCTATGAAAGAACTATCATCTCTGGATCCTGCAACGAAGCCTGCGTGCGCGAAGTCGCAGTGCGCAGGATGACGGGATGATAGTACTAGCGAGCAGCGGTACCTTCGACGTAGTCAGCATCATCTGCCTTGACCCAGCTCATGAGCTTACGAAGATCGCGACCCACAGCCTCAATCGGATGGGCCTCTTCCTTGGCCCGAAGTGCCTTGAACTCGGGAGCTCCAGCATCCTGGTCAGCAATGAAACGTTCAGCGAAGGCACCCGAGCGGATGTCGTCGAGTACTTCCTGCATGGACTGCTTGACGTGGTCATCAATCACACGTGGCCCCGAGACATAGTCACCGTACTCTGCGGTGTCGGAGACACTCCACCGCTGTTTGGCGATCCCACCTTCGTACATCAGATCAACGATGAGCTTCACTTCGTGAAGGCACTCAAAGTAAGCGACCTCAGGCTGATACCCAGCATGAACGAGGGTCTCGAAACCAGCCTGGATCAGGTGTGACAAACCACCACACAAGACTGCCTGCTCACCAAAAAGATCGGTCTCGCATTCCTCAGTGAAGGTGGTCTCAATACCGCCAGCGCGCAGACCACCAATAGCCTTAGCGTACGCAAGAGCGAGAGGCCACCCCTGACCGGACTCATCCTTCTCCACAGCCACGATCACAGGCACACCACGACCCGAGGCATATTCACGGCGTACGAGGTGGCCGGGACCCTTGGGGGCAACCATGCAGATGTCCACACCAGCGGGAGGCTGGATGTACCCGAAGCGGATGTTGAAACCGTGGGCGAAGAATAGAGCATCACCAGGCTTGAGATGGGGGGCGATCTCTTCAGCATAGAGTCCACGCTGCACCTGATCGGGCGCCAGAATCATGATGAGGTCGGCTTCTTCAGCAGCAGTGGCCGTTGGTACCACTCGCAAACCTTCAGCCTCAGCCTTGTCGCGGGACTTCGAGCCAGCGCGCAGACCTACGCGTACGTCAACCCCGGAATCGCGAAGCGACAGAGCGTGTGCGTGGCCCTGGGAACCGTAACCGATGATCGCAACCTTACGACCCTGGATCAGACTCAGATCCGCATCGTCGTCATAGAACATTTTTGCCATTTTTTCTCCTTCTTGGATGAGTTTAGTGTGAACCCTTCAGACTCACGAATTCTTGGTGATCTGGATCCCGCGACTGCGCGCAGGATGACAGGGGTTAGGGCTCACGAATTCTTGTTGTTCTCGGTGATGGCTCGCGGCCCACGTGCGAGGGCAACCGAACCGGATTGTACGAGTTCTGTAATTCCATAAGGCGCGACCATTTCGAGGAAGGCGTGGATCTTGCCGTACTTTCCTGTCACCTCAACGATAACTGTCTCGGCGGCTACATCGACGACCTTGCCACGGAAGGTGTCTACAAGGGAGAGGATGTCGGCGCGTGTGGAGGCATCTGCCCTCACTTTAACGAGTACGATCTCGCGACGGACGGTCTTACCCTTCTCCATCTCTGTGATCTTGATGACCTCAATGAGCTTGTTCAACTGTTTGGTGATCTGCTCAACCGTGGCCTCATCGGGGGTGATGGCAACGATGGTCATACGTGAGGTATCTTCACGCTCTGTGGGACCCACAGAAAGCGATTCAATGTTGAATCCTCGACGGGCAAAGAGTCCAGCGATCCTGGCGAGCACACCAGGGTTGTTCTGAACTAAAACTGACAGTGTTGTGATGGTGGGCATCTTTTAGACCTCATCCCAATCTGGAGCCATATCTCGGGCGTACTTAATATCGTTGTTGGAGGTACCAGCCGCAACCATCGGCCAGACCTGTGCATCCTTGGAGACGATGAACTCCACAACCACAGGCTTGTCATTGATGGCTAAAGCCTGCTCGATCACGGAGTCAACCTCGTCTGGTGTTGAGGCCCTTAACCCCACACATCCCATGGCCTCAGCCAGTTTCACGAAGTCTGGCACAAGATCGGTGTGGAGTTCGGTGTTCGAATAGCGCTGGTTGTAGAACAGGGTCTGCCATTGGCGTACCATCCCCAGAACCTGATTGTTGATGATGGCAATCTTGACGGGGATCTTGTTCAGGGCACAGGTCACCAACTCCTGATTGGTCATCTGGAAACACCCGTCACCATCGACACCCCAGACCGTTTGATCTGGGCATCCGACCTGGGCGCCCATGGCTGCAGGGACGCAGTACCCCATGGTTCCAGCCCCTCCAGAGGTCAACCACTGATTGGGTCGCTCATGAGGAAGGAAGTGGGCACTCCACATTTGATGCTGGCCAACACCGGTAACGAAGATCGTATCGGGTGGTGACAGTTCACCAATGCGACGCATTACTTCCTGGGGTTGGATGATGCCATCTTGTGGGTCCCCAGCCCAGGTTGGGTACTTGGTTTGAAGACCCGTGAGGTAGTTCACCCATGGACTCCAATCGGACAATGGCCGTTCGTTGAGATTATTCTCCAAGTCAGCCAACATGAGCGCAGCATCACCGACAATAGGCAGGTCTACGGCGATATTCTTGCCAATCTCTGCGGGGTCAATATCGCAGTGAATGATCTTCGCATTGGTCGCGAAAGAGTCTTTGGCTCCCGTCACACGGTCATCGAATCGTACACCCACCGCCACGATCAGGTCGGCACGTTGGAGGGCTCCAACTGCAGCGACTGTTCCATGCATCCCAGGCATACCGAAGTTGAGTTCATGGGAGTCAGGGAAGGCGCCACGACCCATGAGTGTGGTGACAACCGGCATGGGGGCCTTCTTAATGAGGGAGGCCACCGCATCCGAGGCACCAGACCTGATAATCCCGCCACCAATGAAGAGTACGGGCTGCTTCGCGTCAGAGATCATGGAGGCAGCCTCGCGAACCTGACGGCTATGGGGCTTGGTGGTGGGTTTGTACCCTGGAAGGTTCATATCGATGGGCCAGGTCCACTCAGTGGTATTTGTGAAGGCATCCTTGGCCACATCAACAAGTACAGGACCAGGACGTCCCGTCGAAGCAATATGGAAGGCCTCCACAACAGCAGGAACGATGTCCTCAGCCTTCTTGATGAGGAAGGAATGCTTGGTGATCGGGAAGGTCATTCCTCGAATGTCGGCTTCCTGGAAGGCATCAGTACCAATGAGGGCCGAACTCACCTGGCCAGTGATGGCCACAACTGGTGTGGAATCCATGTAAGCATTCGAGATCCCTGTTACCAGATTGGCTGCACCAGGCCCGGAGGTTGCCATGCATACCCCCACCCGGCCGGTCGCCGCTGCGTACCCCTCGGCTGCATGTGCTGCACCCTGTTCATGGCGTACGAGAATGTGGCGAATTGAAGAATCGAACAAGGGGTCATATAGAGGCAGAATCGTACCTCCAGGAATACCGAAGGCAACGTCGACATTCAACTTCTCTAGGGCTCTCACCATCGCTTGTGCACCGGTGATGACTTCAGTCATACCCGACTCCTTTCTTTCGATGTCCTCCAACAAAAAACCCCCGCTGCCATTTGGCATACGAGGGTGCGCGTACATTGCTATACGCGCTGTCTAAAGTACTACGACCTGTCTGAACACGAACCATACTCTTCCAAAGACCACCAACCTGTGTCAACTTTGGTTCAGATGATGGACACCATCGGCATGGTCAACCCATGATCTGGACGTACAAAGCATCAAGATCCATGTCGGCATCTACGTCACGCTGGGCTAGAGCGCCCATCCCTGGGTTGCTGGGATAGCGCGGAAGGATGTGTACGTGAAAATGGAAGATCTCTTGGCCTGAGACAGAGCCCGCATTGGACAAAATGTTGACCCCGGTTGCCCCCAATTTCTCTTTGAGAAGGTTGGAGACAGCGATGATGCCCGCAGCGACCTCATTCCATGCCTCAGCCTCACAGGTACCATCTGCGATATGGCGGCGCGGAATAACTAGAGAGTGTCCACGGTGATAGGGCGCGATATCCAAGAAACCTATACAGGTATCATCGGTGTAGACCATGCGCGCAGGAATCTCACCAGCAACAATCCGACAAAAGAGGCAGTCACTCATCTAGTTTCTCATTTCCTTAGTTTCAGGAAGTTTACAGTGGTTCGGCAAGGTATAGATAGATTCTCAGGTGGTCTCTCCACGAACAGGGTACCCAGCTTGGCGTAAAGCATCCTTGACTTCAGACACCGTGAGGGTACCAAAGTGGAAGACACTAGCAGCAAGGACAGCATCGGCTCCGGCCCTGACAGCCTGGACGAAATCCTCGACCTTTCCTGCACCTCCTGAAGCAATCAGTGGGAGATCCACAAGCGCGCGTACAGCCTGGATCATCTCTATATCGAATCCAGCTTCGGTACCATCGGCGTCCATGGAGTTGAGAAGGATCTCCCCCACGCCACGATCTGCAGCTTCACGTACCCATGCCATCGCATCCAATCCTGCACTGCGGCGACCTCCGTGGGTGGTCACACCAAAACCTGACGGCATCCCCATTTCTCGGCGGGCATCCACACTGAGAACAAGCACCTGGTTACCGAAACGGGCAACAGTGTCGTTGATCAGGTCGGGGTTCGCGATGGCTGCGGTATTGATTCCCACTTTGTCAGCACCAGCACGAAGCAGCGCATCCACATCATCGACCGTACGTACTCCCCCACCCACGGTCAGGGGAATGAAGACCGTTTCGGCCGTTGCGGTGACCACCTTGTGTGTCGTAGCGCGCCCTTTGACAGAGGCGGAAATATCGAGGAAGGTTAACTCATCGGCCCCCTGTTGACCATAGGCCCGCCCGAGTTCCACAGGGTCACCAGCATCACGAAGGTTCTGGAAGTTGACCCCCTTCACCACTCGACCAGCATCAACATCAAGGCAAGGAATCACACGAATAGCCACAGACATGGTACTAACTCTATCTAGTCTGCGGTCATGTCCACGTCGACGACTCCACGTCTCATGATGGCTATGAGGTCGCGGCATTTCCCAGCCAATGCACTACCTCTGGTGGCATCAGCGATTTGACCAGCGCAATCCACACATTGGCGTACCCAACGCACGAAGTCCCCTGCAGCCAACCCAGAGATGTCAACGATCTCAGCGAGGGTGGCACCTGAGGCCCAGGCATGAGCGGATCGGGCGAAACCCAGATCCAAGGCAGGAGAGGATTCCAGTCGATGATCACGTTCAGTCAAGTGAAGTTGACGCCAGAGCTTTCGCATGGCTTCAACAGCAGAAGCTGACTCACGGGTTGGCATTCTGGGATCAGCCCTTCTATCTGTGAGTCGGGATTCATAAACCAGAGTGGACAGGGTTGCAGCCAGGGATTCCACATCGAGTGAATCGAAGATTCCGGCTTGAATGGATTCAGCGATGAGCAGATCATGGACACCATAGAGTCGAGACAGCATCATCCCCGTATCCGTCACCTGAAGAGGTTGAGAATTAACGTAACCGAAGGATTCCAGGACCAAACAGATGGATTCAAACTTGTCCACCAACCTATGTGAGCGGGCCTTCTTGGTATTGGCAGCCTGGGCATAATCGGAATGGAATTGAGCCAGACTATCTTGAAGGATCTTCTTAGCACGATCAACCCCAACTGAAGCAATCAGGTTCACAGCCATGTTATAGGTCGGGGTGAATGCCGACCGCAGTGGATAGGTACGTCTCGATGCCAGACCTGCCAAAGCACGAGGATCAAGGCCAGCCTGCCAGGTCACAACTGCGTGTCCCTCAATGTCGATCCCACGCCTACCAGCTCGACCAGTCAACTGGGTGTACTCCCCAGGTGTGATGTCCGCATGGGAGGCGCCGTTGTACTTCACCAACTTGTCGAGGACAACCGTACGCGCAGGCATGTTGATACCCAAAGCCAGGGTTTCTGTGGCGAAGACCACCTTGACCAACCCTAAAGAGAAGGCTTCCTCTATGGCCGTCTTGAACATGGGCAGCAACCCAGCATGATGGGCCGCTATCCCACGCGTAAAGGCCTCCAACCAGGATCTGTACCTCAGAGCCTCCAAATCATCCTCATCCAAGCCTGTGATATGTCGGGAGGCAATCTCACGAAGCTGATCCCTCTCCGAGGCCCGCGTGAGCCACACCCCATCATTGACGAGACGGCTCACAGCCTGATCGCATCCTTGACGGGAGAAAATGAAGTAGATCGCGGGCAGCAAATCCAGGCGATCCAATTCGGTGATGACAGCAACTCGACGGGGCACCAAGTGGGATTTTGAGGCGAACCGTCCGTGAGCTCGACCACCAAGCCCAGACTGTGTGCCCCGTTTCCCCTTCCCAGACCGACCCCTCATCTGCCTGGAATCATCCCTCATGGTCTTGTTCTCTGTGGATGCCAGACGCGTCAACTCAGGATTCACCCGTGGGGAACTTCCCCCAGCAGTTGGGGCCTGACCCTCATAAAGATCAACGAGGCGTTTCCCTGCGAAGACATGCTGAAATAACGGCACAGGGCGGCGTTCAGAAACCACGGTGGCGATGTCCCCGCGTACCTTCTCCATCCAGGCGCCGAACTCTTCCACATTGCTGACGGTTGCGGACAGACCCACGATCTTGACCCCGAGATCCAGGCCAAGGATGACTTCCTCCCATACTGGGCCTCGGAAAGAATCAGAGAGGTAATGGACCTCGTCCATGACAACGAACTCAAGGCCTTCCAGAGTAGGAGATCCAGCGTAAATCATGTTGCGCAGTACCTCAGTGGTCATCACAGCAATATCAGCCTCAGAGTTCACCACCTGATCCCCAGTCAGCAGGCCAACCTTCTCAAGCCCATAAACCTCAACAAGATCATGGAACTTCTGGTTGGATAGAGCCTTGATGGGGGTGGTGTAGAAGCATTTCGTACCGGCCTTCACAGCCAGGTGTACAGCGAACTCACCAACAACCGTCTTCCCAGCACCTGTGGGGGCCGCCACAAGTACCCCAGACCCCTCCTCCAGATGGTGACAGGCCTGGATCTGGTAGTCATCTAAGGCGAAGCCGAGTTGAGCAGAAAACTCTGCCAGAGACACTATTTCTTTCCTCTACGCTTGGTGAGCGGGTCAGGATTGGGGATGAACACTGGCAATGCGCCCGCTTCGACAGTCACACCCAAGGGAGGCTGACCGAGGGCTTCACCATCAGCCATACCGATGAGGCCATCACCATCAATCATGATTTCTTTAGCGGTGAGGCGCTCAATTGCCGGATCGGAAACAAAGGACCCGTTGAACATTCGTGGGAGTAGGCGCAGCAAAGTCATTGATGACACAGGATGAGCGATCGTGATGTCGAGGACTCCATCGGACACTGATGCTGTAGGTGCAACATGCATTCCTCCGCCATAGTACCCACCATTGGCTACTGCGATGAACATCGCTGGGAGTACCCTTTCCTGCCCATCGACCCTGATCCTGTAGGTCACCGGTTCGAAGGCCCTCAATTCGGCCAGAGCTGCGGCACCATAGGCGAGACTCCCCCAGGCCTTCGACATCAGGGCTCCACGACGTCCGACTCGGGCATCGTACCCGGTGGCAACGACCGTACCCACATATCTTTGGGTACCACCGTGGGCAAGTTTGCCGACAACAGAGATGAGGTCCATGTGGAGGAGGTGGCCTTCAACGATGACATGAGCTGCTTTGACTGGGTCCAAAGGGATTCCCACACTTCGACACATATCATTTCCTGTACCAGCGGGAATCATCCCAAGGGGAACTCCGGTACCCCCAGCGGCATTGATCCCCAGGTGCATGATGCCATCCCCACCCATGACCACCAGACAGTCTCGAGTGTCTGTACTCACCCGCGCTTTGTCGACGGCCTCTTTGCAGAATTGCTGAGCCTCTTGGTAGGTATTCGCTTGGCGAACCTTGAGACTGCCTTCAGGTAATCCGCGCAGTAATTCGTTGAGAACCTTGGGAAGGATCTTCAATGCTTTACCGCGTCCAGCGGTCGGGTTGACGACTAAGGTAGTCGTGGCATTGTCAATGCGCATGTTCATTCCTTCTGTCGAACCCACACGTTTATGGTCCTGATCGTACTACAGCCATCAATCCCTTAGTTAGCCGAACCTTGTACGTTGTCTCATACTGAAGGATGGATGACCGTTACGGCTCCTAGGTCACAAGTCATCATAGGCGTCGAGTGCCTGTTGAGCTAGACTGCGAGCCGCATCACGATAGATCGAAGGTTCAACACATGTGATACGTTCCCCCAACCCAAGGATGAGCCTCAAAAGCCATGCCTGTTCCATGACTGGGATCGTGATACGGGTAAGATCATTGTCACAGTCAACAACTGAGATTGTGGGATAGTACTCCTGAATCCATCTGCCTTCTTTGGTGACGACCAGGGTAGCTGATTCGCTGGAAGCAAGATTCTTAGCCCAATCATCTGGGGATGGTGGATCCCCATGTCCAAAGGTTGCCTCACCCGTGGGGCGAGCCTCAAGAATACGGTCGAAGCGATAGTGGCGCCACCCTGGATCACTATCGACGCGATAGGCAACAAGATAGGACTTCCCTTCAAGGACGCGTACACCCACGGGGTCGATCACAGGGGTACTATTCTTCCCACTCTTGGAACCTGCATAGGCCAATTCCAGGCGTTCAGCATTGTGAATGGCATGTTGTACACGGTCACGGATATCTTGGTCTCCTCCTGATAGGTGAAGATCCACACTCATATGGGCTGGAAGGAGTATCTTCTCCAGAAGAGAGTCAATGGTACCCACGAGGTCTTTTTCGACGAGATCCCTTAAGGCCATCAGTGCCAAGCGCAGACTTGCAGCCTCAACAATGGTGAGCTTCATGGGTCGATCAAGGCCTGTGGGATTGTGAATGTGGACAGCCTTCTCACCGTGAACAATGTCATAGTCGATGTTGATAAGCTCCTCAGAGTACCCTCCAGGCAACCCACACCATCGAGCGACTTCAAGGTCGGCTACCACCTGAGCCTCCGTGATCGACAGGGTACGGGCAATCTGGGATAGTTTCACTCCTGGGCGGGCTTGGATATAAGGGATCTCAACAAGCAGGCGCGCCACCTGTTCAATGGATCGGCTCATGACTGACCTCCTGCAATGAATTGGAGTTGAGCTATGACACGATCACGTACCTCCCCTTCCTCCAGAACTAGGACATCTGGGCCTGAGGCGCAGATCGCGAAGACAATTTCATCGACACGGGCATAGGGAATCCTGTACACATCGAACCCCTCAGGACCATCACTGTCCACAGGTGTCCCCCGTTTGCGTAGTACTCCTGTGGTCGAGACTCGAATAGCGACCAGAACCGAAGAATCCGGCGGCGGATTCAAGGACTCAGCTTCACGAGAAATCACTGCTTGATCGGGGGTTTCATAACCTTGGGGAGTGGGCAGTACACGTGTAGTGTCCTCAATTCGGGCGACCTTGAAAATCTTCGGCCCCTCACCCACACTCTCACCTAAGACGTACCACGCACCCGATCGTCCAATCATCCTCCAGATGTTGACCCGTCGTACCCGTGAGTTGTAGGTGAACTCCACCGTCGACTGTGTTGTGAACCCCTCCCACAGTTGGGCTAGCCCAGGCTCAGCCGCCCTCAGTCGTGGTGTCAGGAAATAGGACTGGCCTCCACTGGTTTCCTCCCCTAGGGTATGCAGTTTCCTAACAGCAGTCCCCACCCCTGAGGCGAGGCTTGCTTCCGACCATGCCGATGAGGCCATTGCTGCCACCATGGCTTCTCGCGGTGTGAGGTGGATGTCTGGCAGATAGAAGGATCCTGGATCGATTCTGTACCCACCCACGTCTTGATTGGCATCCTGGATCGTACCTTTGATGACCTCAATTCCCATCTGTTGGAGATTCTCAAGATCCCTTTGGAATTTCCGATCAGCAGCTGGGTCCTCTGTGATCACATCACGGTCTTGATCAATAGCGAGATATCCTGAGACACGTTGGAAGATCTCCCTGCGAGAAATGAGTCTCTTGGTAACGAGCAGGGCTATCATCAGATTGAGGATTCTTTCCGAAACTGCTGGCGCCATATCATCCCTCCCATACTGGGTACCGATGTTGTGTAGTCTAGTTCACCCATCGACTTAAGGAGTGTGAACCCACTGCATATGTCTGGACGTTTCGCTCCAACACCGACCTCGGATCTTCACATTGGAAACCTGAGAACCGCACTTGTGGCCTGGCTAATGGCTCGTTCGACCAGTCGAGATTTCCTCATAAGAATCGAGGATCTTGATGGCCCACGCATGAAGGATGCTGACCAGATCACATGCAACCAGCTCAGGGATCTCACCGACCTGGGTCTCACCCATGATGGACCAATACTTCGCCAACAGGATCGTAGCCTGGTCTATGAACAGGCTCTTTCACGACTCGAACCCCTCATTTATGAGTGTTATTGCTCACGCAAAGACATCCTTGAAGCCAGTACAGCCCCTCACGGCACTCTGCCCCGTTATCCCGGCACATGTCGGAATCTGTCCACCCATGAACGCACAGCATTGAGAAGGGAACGACCACCAGCACTTCGGATCAACGCCTCCTCAACAGTGGTGGGGGTCACTGATCTTCTTCATGGTCACCACAGCGATGAGGTCGATGATTTTGTGGTACGCCGCGCAGATGGGGTCTTCTCCTACACCTTTGCCGTGGTTGTTGACGATGGACTCCAGTTCGTGGATCAGGTCGTACGCGGGGATGATCTCCTCGAATCAGCCCCACGCCAAGCATGGCTTGCCACCCAATTGGGGTTCACTCCACCCGAATACCTTCATGTTCCCTTGGTCTATTCAGGCGATGGTACCCGTATGGCTAAAAGAGACAAGGCAGTGTCCCTGGGGAGACTACGCAAGAAAGGCATATCCACCCAAGTGATCCTCAACCACCTAGCTCAATCCCTGAATCTGGCAACTGAGGATGAGTCCGTCGGCCTTGACCAGTTGGTGGATCGATTTGATCCCGTTGTACTTCCGAAAGAACCCTGGTTGGTTGATCCAATGACGTGGGCTTAACCCTGAGCTGAATAGAGGATGTCGATCACGAAGACGGAGGTCGATCCTTCAGGGATACCAATCTTAGGATTGCCTTCAGGATAGCCCAACTCTGGAGGTACAACGAGGAGAACTCGTGACCCAACATTAAGGCCCACAAGGCCCTCCTGCCAGCCGGGGATCGTACCCATGAGGTAACCCATAAGTGGCTCAAAACCATAGGTCTGACGGATCATGGTTCCAGTCCACAGATATTCGGCGTAATTCACAGCCATAGTGTCCATAGCTGTGATCTCAGGACCATCACCCTCAACGAGGACCTGTACCTTCAACTCAGTGGGAGCTTCCACTCCTTGAGGAATCGTGACCTCGGGGGCATCAAGCGGACCCGTTACTGTTGGCATCTGTGGATCATTGGCTGGGATCTGCGTACCTGTTGGTTCAGGGTATTGGGCCTTGAGGATGTCGACGAGAAAGACGAGAGTATCACCGATCTCAATACCGGCACTCTCCTGCCCACCATTAGCGTCGTACCCGTCAGCACCAGGCATGGCGATGAGGACACGCGTACCGACCTTCTGGCCATTCAAACCCTTCTGGAATCCAGGGACGACCTGATTCAGTGCGAAGGTGACAGGGGCTCCACGTTCCCAGGACGAGTCGAAGATTTCGCCTGTACGACCGTTGATCCCAACATAGTTGGCCTGAATCAATCCGGTGACAAAAGCAGCCGGGCCATCACCTTGGGTGATGATCTGGGCCTGTGTTGAGGTGATCGACCAGCCCTCAGGGACAACTACAGTCGGTTCCTCACCAAAGGCACCTGTGACCTCGATACCATCAATGGTTGTTGAGGGAAGGGGCTCATTGTGTGTTGGTTGTTCGGTGTCAGGGGTTTCTGGATCCTCGGGGGTCGAACAAGAGACCATGCCGAAGCTTAATCCCACAACCATGATGCATCCAATGATTTGGCTCGCCAGTTTCCTCGCCATATCTTCACCCATCTTTCTCGCACCCCGGTGGGCACACTCGGCCTATTCTACAAGGATGGCTCCGCAATACGTTAAACGATGCCATCTCCACTTCACAATCCGGCTTTATCGTAGAGGGACCCGATCTCCCCTAATGACAGTGGACGGGTTTGCCCGCTGGGGAGATTCCCCAACCGAATGGGGCCAATCCTGATTCGGGCTAGGCGAGATACGGGGTAGCCCACTGTATCCATCATCCGACGTACGACCCTGTTTCTCCCGGAATGCAAACTCACCTCAATGAGGGTTTTCGACCCCGACCTGCTCACGAGTTTCACCTTGTCAGCCTTGATAAACCCATCGTCAAGGGTCACCCCTTTGCTGAGTCTCTTGAGCCCATGATTGTCCATGACCCCATCAACTTCCACTAAATAGACCTTGTCGATCTCGAAGGAGGGATGGCTGAGCCTCTGTGCAAAATCACCATCATTGGTCAAGATGATGAGCCCCTCGGTTTCCACATCCAAGCGACCAACATGGAACAGTCTTGTGGATTTGCGTGGAAGATAGTCAGTCAAGGTGGGTCGACCTTGAGGGTCCTCCATGGTGGAGACCACTCCTTTGGGTTTGTTGAGTGCGAGGTACACGTGGTGACGCTGGGGAGGGATCCTGGCACCATCAAGTCGAATATGATCCCGTTCAGGATTGACCCGTGTACCCAGTTCTGTCACAAGACGACCATTGACCTCGATTCGGCCATCAACAATCATTTCCTCGGCCTCACGCCGAGATGCCAACCCAGCAGCAGCAATCACCTTCTGTAGACGTACGCCCTCGGCTGATCCTTGTTCACTCATTATCCATCTCCTTGTGGTCTGCATTCTCGTTGCTCGCCTGCCCATCAGCTGTCTCATCGCTGACACCAAGATCAGGGATCTGAGGCATGGTCGCCAGTCTCCTCAACTCCTCGTCAAGATGGGAGGCATCTGGAAGATGGGGGGCTAGGGGTGGTAGATCTTCCAAGGATCCCAAGCCCATCCTTTCCAGGAAGTACGTGGTTGTCCCCAACAGTCCTGCACCACTGGCTTCATCCTTATCCACCTCACAGACCATATTACGAGTGATGAGGGTTCGTACAACCCCATCAACATTCACCCCTCGTACTGCTGAGATCCGCGAACGCGATACGGGCTGAAGATAGGCAATGACCGCAAGGGTTTCCAAGCTGGCTTGGCTCAGCCGACCATGTTGACCTTCAAGGACACTTCGGGCGATCGTATCAGCGTGTTCTGGACGGGTATAGTACCTCCACCCGCCACCAACGTGGCGCAACTCAAATCCACGGCCTGTCTCATCATAGAAGGCGGCAAGTCTCTTGAGTGCCCAAGTGACCTCGCCAACACTGGCCTCCAGGGTTTCGGCCAATTCCATCTCAGTCAGTGGCTCTGTGGCCAAGATGAGTAAAGCCTCGATCTCAGCATCTATGGGTTGTACCTCGTTCATGGGGTCTCCTCGTGGGGGTGGTCGTACTCACCGGAAATCTGAACCTCGTCGATCTCATCGCCCACCCAACGAATCACTAGTTCAGTTAAGGAGTCTAGTTGCTCGAAGACAACCAAGTCAGATCTGTACAACTCCAGGATGGCAAGGAATCGTGCCACAGTAGTAGCCAAGGATTCCGAGTCTGCAATGAGGGAACGGAAAGACATCGTTTGGTTCCTCTGAAGGCGATCAGCAACAAGATTCGCCTGCTCAGCTACGGATACTGCAGATGAGTAGATATGTTCCACACTGACTTCAGCCTTCGCACTCACCGTCATCGCTGAGATGGCCAATTGAGCGAACTCCTCGGGTGTCACCGTGAACTGAACCTCAGGAAGCAAGCAAGCGAAGGCTTCCTCCAATCCACCTGGACGTGGAATCCTCTTGCCCTCTTCACCAAGAACAGAATCCACCCAGGAGGCCACCTCCTTGAAGGCACGGTACTGCAACAGTCGCGCAAAGAGCAGATCCCGGGCCTCCAAGAGAGCCAGATCCTCTTCATCATCGACCTCACCTTGGGGCAGGAGTCGAGCGGTCTTGAGGTCTAAAAGGGTTGCGGCAACAACCAGAAAGGAACTGGCCTGATCCAGGTCCCATCCTGGGCCCTGCTCCTTGATATAGGAGATGAACTCATCAGTGACATGGGATAACGCCACCTCAGTAATGTCCAGCTTATGGCGAGCGATCAGGGAGAGAAGAAGATCGAAGGGGCCCTCAAAGTTGTCGAGCCTAACTGAGAATCCTGGGGTCTCGGATTCCATCTGAGCAGTGACTGTGGTCACGTCCCCAACCTGGCCACAATCTCAGCATTAGCCCCATTCTCATCAAGGTCAGCCAGTGCACGAGCAATGGCAGCTCGAACTATGCGACCGCGATCCACGCTGATTCCTGCCTTGCGAAGAGCCAAACGGGCATCCTCCAATGCGATCAACTCATCCGATGAAACATAGACGGTGATCTTTTCGTCGTGTCGTACCCTGCCTGAGGCCATGGCTTCCCCAGACTCTAGGGGTTTAGCGCCGGTTTGACGAAAGAGTTCCTGAGCCCCTGGTAGTGTTACGCGGCTGGACATCGGGCAAGTACCTCCTTAGCTAGATTGCGGTACTGCTGAGCACCAGAGGAGGTGGGCGCATAGGTCGTAATAGGTTCCCCAGCAACAGTGGTCTCAGGGAATTTCACGGTCCGCCTAATCCTGGTTTGGAAGACTACTTCCTTGAAGGCTTCTTGTACCCTTTCAAGGACCTCACGATTATGGAGGGTACGTGGATCGTACATTGTCCCCACGATCCCAATAAGTTGCAGCGACTGGTTGAGTCGATCCTGAACCTTGGAGATGGTATCGGTGAGCATGGCGACACCTCGAAGGGCGAAGAACTCACTTTCCAGAGGGATGAGCACCCCATCAGCACATGTCAGTGCATTGACTGTGAGCAGACCCAAGGATGGGGCACAGTCAATAAGAATGATGTCGTAATCCTTCTTGAGTGGCTGGATCACCCTCGTCAATGTGTGTTCACGGGCCACCTCGGAGACCAATTGCACTTCCGCTGCAGACAAATCAATATTGGCTGGAAGAATATCGAGCCCAGGGACCTTTGTACCCAAGATCAGATCATGGGGGTTCGTACCCTTGACCATGAGAAGGTCATAGACCGAAGCCTCCAAGGAATGAGGATTAAACCCCAGTCCCACAGATAGTGAGCCCTGCGGGTCCAAGTCGATGAGCAAAACACGTCGCCCGAATTCTGCAAGTGCTGCACCCAAGTTGATTGTGGTCGTGGTCTTTCCAACCCCGCCCTTCTGGTTACACATCGCAATGATGACAGCCTCAGTGAGTTCTGGGTTTCTGGGGCCTGGCTCTGGAACCAACACTAAGATGTCGTCTTCGTCGCTCACAGCAATCTCCCTGAAATTGTAGATTTATCGCCACCATTGTACTGCTTAGTGACCCCCCACAGATATGGGAGTCGCCAGGCGGATTCCCCCTAAGTAAGGATGATCAGGAGAAGCTGGAGGAAGCCCTCTTGCCCCTCTTCTTATCAGCCTTGGTGAGATTATTGGGGTCACGTTGCTCATAGGTGTAGTAGTAATGGGAACTACGACCACCATGACGGCGCAGCTTGTTCATCACGACACCCATGATTGGGGTGCCCGTACGCTCAACAGATTCAACAGCCAGCTTCAGTTCAGGGATGGTTGCACGCTCTGCGGCACTGACCATGACCACGCCAGTCACGTGAGGAAGCAGGGACAAGGAGTCCGCTACTGGCAGTAGGGGGGCTGCGTCAACCACAACAGCCTGATAGTGGTTGGAGACCTGCTCAAGGAGTTGCTTCATTCGCCTGGAACCAACCAACTCTGCAGGGTTCGGAGGTACAGGTCCAGAAGCGAGTACATCAGGATACCCCACGCCCAGGGACTGAACCACGTCACCGAAACGGGCACGATTCAGTAGTACCGTGGTCAAACCGGCACCGCCTTCAAGCTGGAGGTAGGCAGCAACCCTTGGACGCCTCAAGTCAGCGTCGATCAGGAGCACACGGTCCCCCTGCTCAGCCAAGGCATAGGCAATGTTGACAGCGATCGAAGTCTTACCCTCAGACTCTAGAGCGGAGGTGACAACAAAGTTGAAGGGCTTATCATCCTCAATATTGAAGAAGAGGAGGCTGGTACGAAGCTGGCGGAATCTTTCAGCGAGACCCGAGGTTGGTTGTGCGATCATGATCACCGGGTCTCGGATAAGAACCGGATCCTTAGGAATTGAGCCGACCACAGGGTAGGGGATCGCGTCGGTAACATCCTTGCTGGTGTGTACTCGAACGTCGAGAGACTTACGTAAAACCGCCAGACCAATACCAATAGCCAAACCAGCCACGATACCCAAGGCCAAAGTCTGGGTGACCTGCGGACTTGTGGGTGACACTGGGGTCGCAGCGGGGGTAACGATCGTACCCTCGACCACAGGGCGTCCATCTTTGTCCGTGGCAGTCAGCTTGCCAATAGCGGTACGGAGGCTCATGGCGACCTTCTGAGCGATGTCTGCGCTGAGCTTCGCATCGCCGTCACGCGCAGTAATAGTGATGAGGGAAGTGTTTGTGGGGATCGTTGCCGAGATCCTGCCGGACAAACCCGATGCAGTGGTCGTGAGCTGGAGTTCCTTGATAACCGGGTCCAACACTAAAGGAGTTGTCACAATCTGTGCGAAGGATCGAGCCTGAGAGGTCGCATAGTTGGACCCTTGCGCAAAGTCGCTCACCGAGTTACCAATATTCACAGTGAGGAACACCGTACTTCGTGCGGTATACACAGGAGGAGTGACATAGATATAGGCACCTGCGGCACCTGCACCCAGCAGGGTGAGAAGAATAATGCTAAACCAATACTTCCGCAGTACGGTTAGGTATTCACGAAACTCCACTGACCCCTCATCTTCCATTTCTAATGAGCCTAGTTCTTGCTCGTCTACAGTACACGATAGGCTAGCCCAAGATGAAAACCCTGCTTACAATGTAAGCACTGTTCATTGTATGTTGTCGCGAATACGGCGAGATACAATCCCGGATTCGACCACATAAAGAGAGAGACATGCAGTACGGAGCCCCTCGAATTCTCGCTGTTTGTACAGGCAATATCTGCCGCTCCCCTGCTATTGAGCGCGTTTTCCGCTCTCGGTTAGGTCAAGAAGCCCTCGTAGCCAGCGCAGGTACAGGAGCCATGATTGGTTCACCTATTGCCCCAGACATGTCTGAACTTCTTGACAGGGTTAACGTCCCTACCGCGAATTTCCAGGCACGCCAACTCACTGCACCTTTGATTGATGGCGCCGATTTGATCATTACCGCAACTGTTGAGCATCGCGCCAAAGTTGTCGATCTTCAACCCAAAGCGATGCATAAAACCTTCACACTTTTAGAATTCGCAATTCCACTGTCTGTCCTAGATCTGGGAGAGATCGCCCATCTCTCCATTGAGGAACGCTTAGAACCCCTAGCTGATTATGTGAAGAGTTCGCGCCCCAAGATGCGTTTGACGGATAAGCAGTTGGATGTACCTGACCCCTATGGTCATGGTGAAGATGTCTACATCACGGCCTTCACCCTCATCTATCAGGCCGTCACCACGATTACTCATGTACTCACAGCAAAGTGAACGATGAAGAAACTCGTCGTCATCCTCATCGGCATCATTCTCGTTCTTGCCAGCGTCATCACTGTGGTGATTATGAGCCCCTGGGATCGGGATAAGGGAACCAACGACACTCCACCCACAGGTGCTCCTTTTCAGGAATCAGTGGTGAAAGGCTTCAAGATCTCATCGCTGACCTACCAGTATTCCAATGTGGTCTACCACGAAAGCGTGTCCCAAATCGCTGGGATTGAGATTCCCTTCACCAAAGCCTATTTGGCCGTACGCTACGACGGAGTCATGGAGATTGGTGTTGATGCTAGTAGGTTGACATTCACCCAGTCTGGGACTGTAGTCACTATTGCCTTCCCACCTGCTCAGATCCTCTCCCATTCCCTAGTTCCAGGTACAACCGAAGTACTCTTCGATCACGACAATGTTTTCAACCACAACAAGATCGCTGACTTTACTGAGCTTTTCGACCATGAGTTATCTGCCATGGAAGATCGCGCTCGTACGAGTGGCATGCTTCTGACTGCCTCCAAGGAAGCCAAGGACCAGGTGAAAGGCTTTATCGACTCCCTGCCTGGAACCGACGAATACACCTTCGTACTCGTTGACTCAGCGAATTAGACACCTAACCCATACCGAAAAGGGGTGGTGGGGCGATTTCCGGTCTGAAACCACCCCCTAACTCCACCAACGTCATGGGGTATATGACCGATTGGGCGGAGTTCCGCACTACAGGATTTTCCTGTGTTGATCTACTCAGCTTGGCGCAGGGGTGAGACTGCATTTTCGTTTCATAGATTTCAAACGTTCCCTTATGGGAGGTCCAGCAGTCTGTATGAGAATCACCGTGATCAGTACAAGGCCCTGGAATACAAGGCCCTGGAATGTGTCTTGGATATCGGCACTCAGCGCTGGGATCGAGACGATGATGAAGTCGATAGCCGTATCCCCCCCTCAATCGCACCAAATCTACCTCAACCACAACAGTCCATCTGCGACAGACAAGATAGTGCTACGTTTGATTGCGCGTTTACTCAAGAATTTTACTATCATTTAGCCAAGGGTTACATGAATAA
Source organism: Propionibacteriaceae bacterium (assembly GCA_031256725.1). Taxonomy (GTDB): domain Bacteria; phylum Actinomycetota; class Actinomycetes; order Propionibacteriales; family Propionibacteriaceae; genus WQYJ01. The sequence continues at coordinate 10,402 of JAIRQE010000011.1, read as the reverse complement.
CAGGATGGCGTCATAGATGAGTCGGACTTCAAGGATGATGACCGCAATGAGGAAGATCCTTCGGATAAAGGAATTGCCGTACTTGAGAGCCATGTGAGCGCCGATGAAGCCGCCAATCAGGCTACACAGAGCCATGAGTCCACCCAAGAACCATAGGACATGACCGGTGACTCCCAAAACGATGAGGGCAGCAAGATTCGAGGTGAGGTTCACGAGTTTCGCCATCGCGGAGGCTTCGAGGAACCCGAAACCCAGGATGACGACGAAACCGAGGATGAGGAAGATTCCCGTACCTGGACCGATGACCCCATCCCAGATTCCGCAGACCGTCCCGATACCAGCCGAGATCAGTGACCTCTTTCGCCCTGTGTACTTTTCAGCGCTGATCTGTCCGAGTTGGGGGTTACGCAGGGTGTGGATACCAACGAGGGCAACAACCACAATGATGATGGGAATGAACACCGACCGAGGTACATATTGAACAAGATTCGCACCTGCGGTAGCTCCTGCGTACGCGAATACGATTGCCACGATCACCGTCGGCCATTGAATAGACATCTTAGGAATATAGGCGGCACAGGCGGCAGCAGTACCCGATATTGACCCGAGTTTGTTTGTACCCGAGATCGTGGCAACAGGGGTTTCAGAGGGAAGCGCAATCAATAGGGCAGGCATCTGGATTACTCCCCCGCCGCCAACAACGGCATTCACCCATCCTGCAACCAGCGAAGCTACACATATGGCGATCAGAGTGAGTACAGAAAGATCCAGCATCCAACGCCTTTATGCAACACTCATGAGTGCAAGCAGAGTACCGCCGGCAACCACTGAGGCGATCTGACCAGCAGCATTGGCACCCATGGCATGCATGAGGATGAAGTTGTCGAAATCCTCACGAGCTGCTTCCTTTTGTACCACACGGGCAGCCATAGGGAAGGCAGAGATCCCTGCAGCGCCAATAAGAGGGTTGAAGTTTCCCCGAGAAAAAAGGTTCATGAGCTTCCCGAAAAGTACCCCTGTTGCAGTGTCAAGGATGAAGGCACCCAACCCCAAGGCCAGGATCGCCAAAGTCGTGAGTTGAAGGAAGGCTTCACCCTTCATAGTTGAGCCGATAGCCAGACCAAGGAAGAGGGTCACCACGTTGGCCAGTTCATTAGCCGAAGCATGTGTCAGGCGTTCCACAACCTTGGATTCCCTCATGAGGTTACCCAGCATGAGCATCCCAATCAATGGTGTTGCAAAAGGTACCAAGATCCCGACCACAATGGTCACGATGATGGGGAAGAGGATTCGCGTACGACGGCTGATCTCGCGCTGGGTGTACGGCATCCTTATGGAGCGTTCCTTCTTCGTGGTCAGCACCCTCATAATTGGGGGCATGATGATGGGCACCAAGGCCATGTAACTATAGGCAGCAACAGTGATGGGGCCCATAAGATGTGGGGCCAGGATCCCAGAAACATAGATCGACGTTGGTCCATCAATGGCGCCAATGATCCCAATTGAGGCTGCCTCTTCGCGAGTGAACCCCAACAACAAAGCCAGGATGAGTGTGAGGAAGATCCCAAACTGACCGGCTGCGCCCAAGAGAACCATCTTCGGATTCTCCAAAAGTGGACCAAAATCGGTGAGTGCGCCAATCCCAACAAAGATCAGCAAGGGAAATAACTCATTACCCACACCCACGTTGTAGAGGAAACTCAACATCCCATCTGGGGCCACCAAGGGCGACAGGGGCAGATTGGTGAGAATAGCTCCAGCGCCAATAGGCAGGAGCAACAGGGGTTCGTACTTACGAGCAACTGCTAACCAAATAAGAAGGGCTCCGACCGCAATCATCGCCACGGACTGCCATGTGACGTTCAGTATTCCCTCGAAGAGTGAGTCCCACATGATTGAGCCTACCCCCCAAGCTCGACGAGTACAGCACCATGCTCAACCGCGTCGCCCGAAGCCACGCGAATTGCGGTGACAATCCCATCGTGGGGGGCACAAATGGCATTCTCCATTTTCATCGCTTCGAGGACAACCACCAGGTCACCCCTGTGTACCTGTGTACCCACAGCCACTTCGACACCAAAGACCACTCCAGGCATTGGCGCCTTGACGACTCCAGCTTGATTCTGTGTCAGGGGCACACCAGATTCTTCAGCAGGTTGAAGGGTTTCAGAGGTTTTTTGGTCAAGGTCTTCCTCGCCAACAAGAGTGACGTCCAAGACTCGACCATCACTGAGACCCACGCTATAGCGATCCTTGGACACTTCGGCAAGATCCAAGACATAATCAACATCGCCAATTTTGACTGTGTACCGCCGTGTCATTGTTACCCTATTCTCTAGTCTTGGCCCCGATGTGGAAGATGATGGTGTTGCATGCTCCTAGTAATCTGCCCCCACCTGCTCATCTCGGATATCCGTCGAATCTGACGGGTCTTTGTTGGCGTACCACCCTGATCCCGTCTATACGCAGCAATGGCAACCATGATGGCAGCCGACAAGTCAGCACCCAGACCCGCTTCAGTGGTCGGTGTTGGGTCTTGAACCTGGTGGTCTGAGCTTCGACGGGGTTCCCATCCGATAAGCCACAGGATTCCCATGAGCAGAAAGAGCAGGGCGAAAACTGTACCCATACCAAAGAGCGTCATCCACAACCCGAAACCAAGGTCGTCCATTTCGCGAGCCACCTATCACTCATTGCTACGAAAACCGAAGCAACGGAAGTTTTGGCACAGTCTAGTCCAGTTTCGACTCCGGCTCGTTCGTCTCAATTTCCAACTCCATCCGAGCGAGCTTGTGGCTGAGTCCTCGATGATCTCCCAGAGCAGCGAATACCAAGGTGACAAGGAGGAATCCAAGGATTATCCAGATATTTGGCACAAGATCAGAGGCCAAAATAACGAAACCACCGACACCAGTTATGTACTTTATAATCCGTGAGATAACCACCATGCGAGACGAAGGTACAGGCCTGAGTTGCACAATGGTCTCACCTAAAGTACGCCCACCAATGAGCACAAAGCACAGTTGGACGAGTCCTGGTACACCGAACAAGAAGATCTGATCCATTGTTGGCACCATCTCACGAGCAGGCACACCAAGGAGGTACAACTGGACAGCACGCCATGCGATTGCGGTCGGGAAGCCGATAAAGCCGATGGCTATCACATCAGCCACCATCCCCACAAAACGGCGACCAAAGGTAACTGTTGTGACCTTAGGTAGTGGACGAGACTTTCCGAAAAGCCATGCAACAGGAATACCAATGAGGGACCCAAGTAAGGCTCCCGAAGTATTCAAAATGAGGTCATCTGCATCAAAGTAGCGGTATGCACATTTGTAGATCCCCCAGATTCCAGTCAACTGTGTCGTTTCGATCAGAGCTGAAACTCCGAAACCGATGAGGGTTGTGAACACAATCCCTTTATGGGCAAGAAACCGCAGGATGGCCCCAAGTGGAATAAAGAATATGACATTGAAGAAGGCATGAAACAGTGACCTGTTGTGTGTGATGGGCAACCCTTCTTTGATCACCTCTTTCACGAACTCAAAAGGATAGAAATTCGCGGAAGCGCAGGTGTAATCAGCAGTTTCCGGCAATGGTACGAGGGTGTAGGTCCACAAGGTCATGGCATAGATCACGACCCCAAGAAGCAGAACCATATCAAGGAATCTCAAGCGGCCAACTTTTCTATACCGATAGGCAACCATAGGAAGAAAAGCCAGAATAGCCAGCCCACCACCAATAATGATGGCCACAATAGTGGACACCCCAAAAGCACTCAGCATGATGATTCCTTCACTCAGCACGAAATCTATGATCCACTATATCCCTTTACTACTTCGATGTAATACCCACAACGCTAAGGCGGCCTGACTGGCATAACAAAGAACACCTGAACGATCATCACTGAGTTGAACGGGATCCAGATCGACATTTCCAGTGTTCTTCCCGGTCAGGGTATAGGTGATGATCTATTGATGGAGGCCGAGTCCAGTGACCGTTGTGACAAGAAGATCATTGGGGACAACCATGTTGACACCCCATTAAAGATGGCAAACTTACCAACGTACTGCGCATGTAAAGAATCATTAGGAAGCACTGTGGGAAGCTTGCATAGCCTCCAGGATGGCATCAATGGCAATCACTACACAGAGCAAGAGAATCTCTGGCTCACCATCGGCGATGTCGATACGATAGGAATCGCCCCAGGTCCACAATTCTCTACTGATGCTGGCATGCTGACCACCATCCATGTCAGTGATATTAAACTGGGAACTCATCCAGTTGCCGACAATATCCCAGTTCGGCCCCTCAACACTGATCTTCGTCTTCAGGAAAGAAAACTCTTGACGTACCTTGGCATTGAGAACCCCATCTTGATAGATCTCAAAGGTGGTCAACAACGCAAACTTCCCCTTGATCTGCGCTAATTCTGAACCGTTCATGTCTTTGAGTACAAGGTTCTTCATGAGAGCCCATTGCCCCTCAACCACAAAACAGTCCCTACCTGAGGCATCTCTCACAGTGAAATGGTCGAGGAGGGAGAGTACTTTCTGCTTGATGTAATACGTAGCCATATTTCCATGATCTCACAGTTTTACACCTGTGGTGGTTTTTCCGTACCTTGATACTGTTGATACTGTTTCTGGCCATATTTGTCCCACAATAAGGAAGAACCTGGCCGCCACTGTGGCGACCAGGTCCTTACTATCAAGAGATTACCTACTGGGTCTCGGCATCCGTGACCTCAGTTGAGTACTCGTTGGTACCCTTGCGCCAATCCTGGTAGATCTTGACCACCAAGCCGGACAACCCAATCAGAGCGACAAGGTTCGGGATGGCCATGAGACCGTTGAGCGTGTCAGCGATATCCCAAGCGAGGGTGAGCTGCATCACGGCTGCAACAACGACGATCAAACAGAAGAAGAGGCGGTACCCAAAAATTCCGCGACCCTTGGTGAGGTACTGGAAGCAGCGCACACCGTAGAGCGACCAACTCAAGGTTGTGCAATACGCAAAGATGAGGGTACAGATTGCGATGAAGATTGAGCCGAAGGTACCAAAAGAGGCAGAAAAGGACTGGCTGATCAAAGCTGCACCATCCCCACTTTCCATCCACTTCAGCGGATCTGAGGTGTACACACCTGAGGTCAGGATGACCAGCGCGGAAAGGGTACACATGATGAGGGTGTCAGCGAAGACCTCGAAACAACCCCACATGCCCTGCTGTACGGGATGCTCAACATCAGCAGCAGCGTGCGCGATAGGAGCAGAACCCAAGCCTGCCTCATTCGTGAACACACCTCGGGCGATCCCAAATCGTATGGCATTCATGACTGCGTAACCCACGACACCACCAACCAATGCGTTCTCAGAGAAGGCACCCTGGAAGATCGACACGACAGCAGCACCGAACTGATCGGCATTCATCACGATGGCAACAAGTGAGCCAATGATGCAGAAGATTCCAGCGAAAGGAACAAGAAGTTCAGCAGTAGCGCCGATTCGCTTGAGTCCACCAAGGATAACCAGACCCACGAGGACAGCAAGAATGATGCCATAGATGAGCTTGTAGGTCGCGAATCCTTCAGTCTGAGCAACAGTCATCCAACCGAGGTCAATAAACATCTGGGAGGAGGTACCAATGACCGCATTGATCTGAGTCATGTTCCCAATACCAAAGGCGCAGATCGCCCCAAAGATCGAGAACAAAACCGCGAGCCACTTCCAGTTCTTCCCCAGGCCACGGGAGATGTAGTACATCGGGCCGCCGACAACATCTCCAGCCTTGTCACGGGTACGAAAGCGTACAGCAAGTGTGATCTCAGCAAACTTGGTGATCATGCCGAAGACACCAGAGACAAACATCCAGAAGATTGCACCAGGACCACCAAGGATGATCGAGGTTGAGACACCGACCAGGTTACCCACACCAGCAGTGGCTGCCATAGCGGTGGAGAATGCTTGGAAGGGGGATACCTTGCCTGGCTCTGTCTTCTTTCTGAAGTTAATGAGGCCGAGAGTGTTTTTATTCCAGGTTCCGAATTTTGCGATCTGGAAGAACCCCAGTCGGAAGGAGTAGTAGACCCCAACTCCAACGATGAAGATCAGCATCACTGGACCCCACACGAAACTGTTGATCGCGGAATTGGCCGCTTCTATCCAGTCCATCTATACTCCTTTGGATGATTGTGAATGGACAATTACCGCGACTCTACTCCTCATTACCATGACCTCATGACGCCTATTCAAATACTGGTCATCAAGGCTTTTCAACATCACTGAGAACAAAGTTCACTGCGGCCGCAACATGGGCTTGAGTTGAATCAATGAGAGGTACATCACTGTCAGCCTGCGAAATGATCATGGGTATTTCAGTACATCCCAATATCACCCCATCGGCTCCAGCTTCAGCAAGCCTGTCAACCACACCGAGTAGCTGTGCCCGTGATTCTTCGCGAACAATTCCTTGGGTTAGCTCATCGAAAACGATGGTATCCGTGATGGCAATGTCATCATCGCTGGCGCGCACAGGACGGATCCCATTAGCCTGCAGGCGATCAGCATAGAAGGGTTCCCTCATCGTCCACCCTGTACCCATGATCCCCATGGATGACAGCCCTCGCTCACGGGCAACCACAGAAATAGCGTCAACAATATGGAGTACGGGGATATCAAGACTAGCCTCAAGTCGCGGGGCTGTCCTATGCATCAGGTTCGCACAAATGACGATGGCTTCTGCTCCTGCATCACGAAGAAGACTCCCGTGATGGGTCAAGAAATCAGCGGCCCCCTCCCAATCCTCAGCCATCTGAAAACCACGCACCTGCTGGAAGTTCAGCGAAGAAATAATCAGAGGAGCCGAGTTATGTCCACCACATGCCGCAGCTACACCATTGTTAATACCCATGTAGTAGTTGACGGTTGAATGATAGGTGATTCCGCCAATGAGTCCTAGAGTATGCAAAGTCATGGGAAAAGTATTTCATTCCACCTATCACATAGATGTAATGTCTCACCCTTCTTCTCAGCGCGGCTATCCTGTCTCCTCGTGACTTCTTTATAGCCCGATGATCATGTCGATGGGGTTGTTGTCGACGTTGAGGCGAAGCATGGCTCCTGCGACCTTGTCCTGTGGTACCTCATAGACAAAGGCTCCTCGTTTAGACTCATCAGGACTGAGCGTCAATAAGAAGAAGGCGTTGAATCCAACATCGGAAACCGGTACTGAAATCATGGCTGCTGTGTCGACTTCATAGGTCGTACCCTCGGTGTCAACCAGAACGGTAGTGTCGTTTGTGTGGAAATAGATCTGGGACCCCAGATTGACAACCTCAACCGGGACTGACACATACACTGATCCAGGTTGGGCTTCGGTTGTACCGAAACCAGTGAAGGTTTGTGCTGTGTCAATAATAGTAAACCCAATTTGGCCATCAAATGCTGTATTGACCGTCAATGTGTCATTCATCGCAATAGGACCGCTTGGGATTGATGGCTCCACATCGGTGGACCTGGGCGTATAAGTTGGGTTGGGCGGCTTCGAGGGTAAGGAACCGCGCCCCATAGAACTGAGCACTCCACTGATGACTACAACCGCAACAATAATCGTGACTACTGTACTCAAAACCTTGACTATGGTAGCTCCGGTCGAACTCTTCTTCGGTGGGGTGGCATAGGGACTCGCTGGCCCAAACCCTGGTTGAGACCCATATGGGGGTTGCGGCGCTGCGTACTGCGGCTGTGTTCCATAAGGAACCTGAGGGGGTACGTACAATGGCTGCTGACCCCCAGGCACTAATCCGCTGGGTGGCTGGGCTGGCCCCGACTGAGAGGGTTGGGCACCATACTGCGCAGGTTGAAAGCCCGGTTGTGGTTGGGTTCCAGAAAAACCAGGATAGCTTCCTGGGGGCATTTGCCCCGAACTGGGGTTGTGGGCAGGTGGTACCTGTCCTGGGTACTGCCCAGGGTTCGGTTGTGGGACCCCAGTGTTTTCATTCCAGTTTGACATAACGACTCTCATTGTCGGACTTGTGGACTCATCAACCATGGTACCGCCGATAAGGCTCCGCATTATTAGACTGTCATAAGAATAAGCCGAGGAGGATCTGTGAAAACAGTGGTCACAGGAACCGAGATGAAGGATCTCGACGCGAATACCATCACGAACCACCACATGCCTTCTTTGGTACTCATGGAACGCGCTGCCCTAGCCTCAGTTGAAGTCTTGGAATCTGAAAACTTCAACCTGGATGAGATCGCAATCATCTGTGGACCTGGGAATAATGGGGGCGATGGCATCGCGATCGGCCGTCTTCTCCACCTACGTGGACATAATGTCCACATAGTGGTTGTTGGAGATTCAGAAAAACAAACCCCTGAGACTCGCAAACAAATTCTTATTGCCACGAGTTATCACGCCCCTATCACCACTTTTTCTAGTATTAAAAGCCACCGCAAGCTAACGACCATTATTGATGCGCTTTTCGGAATAGGCGCGGTACGGACCCCCAGCGGCGAATTCCTTGACGCCATCACTTGGATCAACTCCCACAGACAAGCTGGCACCAAAGTCCTTGCCATCGATATACCTAGTGGAGTCTCAGCAGACACTGGACAGACTCCCGGGGCAGCAGTACAAGCTGACGCCACTGTGAGTTTCGCCTTCACCAAAGTCGGACTCACCCAAGAACCAGGATCAACGCTTGCAGGAATTATCGTTATTAAAGACATTGGGATTTATCAATACCTGACAAAACCGAATTCCTCCTAAGCCGACGGATACACCAACCCCGGAGCCGACCCCAGTGGTACCCACCATTGCCGCCGATTCTCGTACTCCTCGGGATAGGACTCCTAGCACTGCCTTGGACTCGAAGGGGAACCACCCTGGGCTAACCTAGCGATAATTCGATTGTCCCCTGCACATCAACGTGCGGGGGGACTTTCATTTATCACTAGACTTGTTTCTATGAATACTCAACAACGCCTGTGGCGGATACTGGCTGTCATCGTTCTCATTGTCGTCTGCATAGGTGTTGGGTACTCCTTGGGGATCGCCACTGCTGAATGCCCCTCATGCGAGGGCAGAACCACCTCTGAGACGGCAAATCTCCCCACTCGGGACCCTGGCCCGAATCCTGAAAGATCGGCTGATTCTGACCGACTTCTGGGCCAATTGTTCAGCAGGCGCGAATCCGATATACAGGTGAGTGGATCAGGGACGGTCTCCCGTGTACTTGCTGATGATGAGGATGGCTCCCGCCACCAACGCTTCATCCTCCAACTCGACTCTGGTCAAACCCTCCTTATCGCCCACAACATCGATTTAGCGCCTAGGGTGAATGGGATCTCGATGGGTGACCGTGTGGGCTTCAATGGTGAGTACGTATACACCGAGCAGGGAGGTACGATCCACTGGACCCACCATGACCCCGATGGCCGCCACGAAGATGGCTGGCTCGAATGGCATGGCCGGCGGTACGCCTAAGATCCAGGACAGTGTCAGGCGGTGTCAGGGGACGTATCTTGTGACAGATCATCGTCAGTTATTCAAGGATCCCCAGATCTGAAAATGTGTCGCGCGATACGTCCCCTGACACCGCCCTCCTGACAAGAAACCTGTGCAGGGTTGTACCTATCCTTGACCCAGTTGATAAACCCCAAGGTCATGACGTAACTGGTCAGTCAAAGGAGTAGGAACCCCCTTTGAGTCAGCGAAAACCGCCACAGCAGTAGCCCTCGCGCAAATCGTACCCGTCGTGGGGTCATCAACCTGGGATGAGAAGGTAACCGAGGTACGACCCATCTTGGCGATGCCCGTGCGTACCACATAGGGTTCACGACGGAAGTTAATCGGATGGTGGTAGGACACATCTTGGCGAGCCAGGAACCAAAGGTAGTCCGGGTCGCCACTGGACTCCATTCCGCGTAGCGGAGCAGCAGTGAAAGTGATGCGACCCTCTTGCACGTAATCAAAGATCATGGCGTTGTTGACGTGCCCATAGGCATCCAGATCAGACCAGCGTACCCTCATCTCGGAGACCTTCGCATGAGAATCCATGTCCGCCCACTGGATCTCGCGCAGGGGTGTGGTTGGTTCGATGAGGTCGGAAAAGACCTCGCGGGCACTGTGCGGGAGTGCCCGTCGGGTTGCAGTGTCAACATCCCATCCGCTCACAATGGTACGGGCGATCGCCACGGAGCGTTCCGATTGGAAGATCTGGCATGCCAGCGTGACCGACTCGTCATCGAGGTCTATGACCGTCACATCGACACCGAGAGGTTCCGGGGAAAAGAAGACTGGTGCTTGGTACTCAATCTGGTTGCTGACAACTGCAAATCCCTCGTGAAGGAGATCAGAGATATTCAGGGCATAGAGGAAATCAGCGCGCGCATCCTG
>JAIRQE010000009.1 GCA_031256725.1 Propionibacteriaceae bacterium | reverse complement strand
CTGTCGGACATATTGATGATGCAGCAGACACAATCCGGGGTGTCACGAATACGTTGGATACTATCAAGAGTGTTGATAAAGCCAGTGACACAGCCACTGCGATTAGGAATGCGGATAAGACTAGCGATACGACAACTGTTTTCCGTGCCGTAGACCCTAACGAGTATGAGTCTATTATGAGTACGGGACAGTTTAGCCTTCCACCGAATGGGGCAGAGATGAAGCAATTTGGATTTGATTTTGAAGAGACGCTGGCATTTGCTGATACTAATTCTAATTATGCGGCGATTGTCGCTGCAGATGTGCCAACCAGCAGCCTAGCGGCGATAGATGGGCTAGACATAAGCCAGACTATTGATCCGTGGTTTTTCAAAAGTGGTGTGCTCACTGTCCATGAAGATCAGTTGGCAACGTTCAATGACATTGTCACCGTTATTCGGCAGGCACTGTAGGTGACGGCTGTGCGAGCGATATTGGCAACAATTACCTTCGAAACTGATGTACCCCATCCGAAGGTAAGAGGGGTAGTGGACGGCTATCAGCCGCACCATCGCTTTGAATGGGCAGACTTTCTAACCACTGGAATACATCGATACGGTGACGAGTGTCGTCATTACCCTGGAGAAACGTTGAAAATGCGAATCGAGTTCCCGTTTTGGTCTTACTTTGGTAGCAATGTTTCGGTGGGTGACTGTTTTGAGATTAGTGAAGCATCGCGTGTGATTGGCCACGGCGTGGTTGACGAAGTGCTTGGACCGACTGATGCTGATGCGGTATGAATTGATCGGAACACTGTCGAAGGTTGATGCGGGTACGTCACCGTCGCAAGTCAATACTGCGAAGCCGTCGTCGTGTTTGAGGTCGTTTACGGCGGATACTCCTGTGTTGATGGGGGATGGTACCCGGAAACCTATTGGGGATATCCAGGCTGGTGATAGTGTTACCGCGTTTGATCCTGGTACGGGTGTTCAATCTGTTGAAACTGTGACCGCAACCTGGCCTCATACCGATGATGTTGTGATCTTGACTTTAGGTGACGGTACGACTATTGAGACCACGGCCTCGCATCCGTGGTGGGTTGACAGTAAACGAGCCTATGTTCGTACAGATCATTTGGAACCAGGTGACCTGCTGCTCACGGCGGATGGGTCGACACTTACTGTTCGTGGGATGTCCCGGCCTCACGGTGAACAGATTGTCTACAACCTGACGGTTACTGGGCCACACACCTACTATGTTGGCAATAGTGAAATCAATGTTCATAATTTCACATGTCCACGAGCAACCTTCACAGTAGATGTTAACGGGACTGTGGTACCAGTCACGCCACCTCGATTCATGGCAGATGCTAACGGGACTGTGATACCAACTAGTCGAACTGAGTTGGAGGAGGGGTTACAGCGTGTCGCAACTTCATCAAGGGCCGCAGACAGGGGTTCGGGTATTATTTACACTCTACCGGACGGGACAACTGCCAGAGTGATGGATGCTGATGGCTACCATGTGGAACGTGTACTCTTTGGAGACGCTAATGCGAACCCTGTTGATCCGTTCACCGGCCGGGTGCCACAGTCGCCAAGACCTAAACCGTCTGACTGGTCTCAGCAGGCGAGGGATAAGACGCATATGGATTTGAACCCATGATGCAGGTTGTTCGTAAAGCGTTGCCAACTCGGGTTGTTCGCAAGGCTTTGTTGGCTCCAGTTGTTCGTAGGGCTTTGATTTCCGGCTCAACGTGGAGAAGTACTTTGCCGCCGCCAATTGAGTGGATGAACTTGGCATTTCCGGCTCGTATAGATTGGGCCACGGTGATAAGTGGTTTTCCTAATATTGGGGGACATTCTTCATTTGGGTATAGTGAAGACTACGGCGAACTTGCAAAATGGTATCTTACTGTTATGTGTCCGTGGGAGTTATGGTTGGATGATCGAATGGTTATGTCGGATAAGACGCAGGATGTTTGGTGTGACGATCCCTTGCTAGGCATGCTTGGTGGTCGCTTTCTTCTGGGTGTTACTGCGGAGAGGGAGGACGGGCATATGCCTGTGTTTACTTTCTCGGGGGGATATCGTCTAGTTATTGATACGGAAGATTATGGTGATCCCTATGGTGAGTTATATCTTGTGGCTACGCGAGGTTCGTTTTGGTGCTACGACCCGTAGATTCATCTCGCCTGGTACGCAAGGTGAAGGATGTGGAGCGGACAATGAGGATTCTGGATGCGACTATTGCCGCAGTTGATTGGGCGAATGACATAGAGGATCCCCATGCAAATATCATGCCATATAGGTCTGCATGTCCAAATTCCCAACACATAACGAGAAAGGAATACTAATGAAAAGAATCAAAATAATAACTCTGTGTGCTGTTGTGGTGTGCGTCTTTACAGGTTGTACGATTGGGCGTGACGGAGGGTTAACGAGTCGCAACGAGGTTCCTGAGATTAATAATCATGAGTTGTTTGATTATGATGGACCTTTCGTCTCGCCTAGTGGGCAGTATGAGGCTGTGATTGAGAATTACGATGATGATGGCGTGAGAAGCTATAAGTTATTTATTGTGACTGTTGATGGAAGTGAGCCACCGTTTGAGGCGGATCTGATATTCCGTGCGAGGGACAAGAATTATGTTTATTGGGCGGATGAAGAAGATATTGTGTGGGGGTACAGTGGAGATGTGGGTGCTTATTTTTGGGTGAAAGAAGATGGTTTCTGGGTCGAAAAATCTTATGCTGATCACCAGGATGCAAAGGTACCCCAAGGGCTCAAGGATGCTCGCCCCAAGTACTTTGAGTAGTTATCAAACCCCATTGAATTTCAAAAGCAATTAAGCGGATGATGGCCGTCACCATATTCTAGATGGAGATGTAATTCCTAACCCTGATGGGAGCCCGAATCAAAATGCTAAAAATCCCAGGAGAAGAAGGCTATTTCGATGTCATTGGGCATGGCACACCTACTACAGTTTCGGGAATGTCGGCGGATGAAGTTGAGCAGATAATTCGACAGCAACCGGCGTGGCAAGGTCAGGATGTGCGTCTGTTGTCGTGCTCGACTGGGGGATGTCCCGTTGAAGGGGGTGCACCAATCGCACAGCAGTTGGCTGATTTTCTTGGTGTAGGTGTGAAAGCTCCGACATCAGTTTTTCTTGTAAGTGGTAGGGAAATATGACGATGCTAGATGGGGGTACTTGGCAGGTTTTCACACCAGGAGGCTAGTATTTTGCCTGTGAGGTTTGAAATGGTTGGGTATTGGTCCAATGGTGATGATAACTGGCCGAGGCCTGAAGAGATGATTGATGTTGCGTGGTCGATTGGTGAGCGAACTGTTGTTGCTGATTACCTTAGTCGTGGTCTCATAGCTCGGGTGTACCTTGGGAAAGCGGTGTGTCGGATATGTGGTGAAGTTCTTGGTTGTATGGATTTGTCTGATGGATGCTATATGTGGCCGCAGGGTCTGGAGCATTATGTTTTAGAGCATGCGGTTCGGTTGCCTGTGTGGTTTGTTGACCATGTGCTGTTGCAGCAGCAGTCTTTTGAAGATGCGCAAGTGTGTGATACTCAATGGAGTCGGGTGAGGGCTGATAAGTGAGCATTGATTGCTAAGTGAGCATTGATTGCGTGGTCGCGAAAGAGGTGATATATGTATTATTTGCATAAAATCTGGGTTCTGTTGTGTGTGGGTGTTCTTGGTGTTGGTTTGTGCTGTTCACAAAGCGCGATACCTGGTTTGGGGGATTTGGGAGCTCGTGATGTCAACGAGATGGTGGCCGAGCACACGGGTACGAACTTCATCAAAGACAATCTCCTGGGCGGCAACGAAACTATATACAACATTATTGATGGTGTTGTGACTGTCACGAGTTTCATCAGTCCCACTGGTATGGCTCGCGGTGTCGTGAATGCTGTCGGTCATATCGATGATATAGCTGATGCTGCTCGGACTGCATCCAATGCTTTTGATTTGGCGCGTACTACGGATAGGGCTTCGGATGCTGCCACAGCGGTTCTACTCATAAGGAGGCTTTGGTGCTAGATGGGCAGCTTGCACGGGTGCAGCATGATTTGGAGTTGAGGTCTAGTACGGTTCGTGCATTGACCCCAGCTGAATTGGATTGAGACAATGTATCTTGTCGATTTCTCTGATGTTTGGATGAAGGGTACTCGTGAAGGTGTTGACATTAGAGTCATAATTCATAATGGCGAGACTAAACTCATAGAGTACGCAGAAGAAGTTGGAGGCAGTCTGACTCTGGGGGCTGGGCGTCCTGTTTGTCCCAACTGTGTCGAAGAAATTGTTAGAACTGGTGCTACTATTGTGACACCGGCAAGAGTTCCATGGTGACCAGGTTATTTGCAGAATATCCAGATCTAGTCAAGGATCTGGAGTATCTTGATGAGACAAGGTATCGTTTGTTGGCTGTAAAGGTTTGTCGTAGAGCTATCTTTCTTAATGGGATTCAAGATGAACGCATTGAAGTTATTCTCTCGATGCTGGAATCAGGGGCGTCTTCCAGTGAGCAAGATAGAAGGTATCTGGAAGATTTATCAACAGAGTATGATGAATTATATTTTCGCCTGTCGGAGGTTGAGGCATTTGAGCATGATCAGTTAAAAGAAGACTATCTGGACATGTTTCGTAAGGCTCGTGCCGTGGCTGCTGTCTTGTTTGTTACTGATCCAGATCCATTGGTCGCAGTTCATGAGGGCATTTATGAGGCTTTAGCTTCAGTTGAAGATAGACAAGAATTCCGGTTGTTACTGGCGGCGAAGTATTTATCTGAATCTTCAGATTCAATGACTGAGACCTGATGAACCGTTTTCCAAGCTTAAGAAAGGGACTTTTCCGAGGCGCATAAGGTTTGGCGTGGTGTGGATGAGATATGAACCCCATAAACCTATTGACGCTGTTGAACTAGGGATGGTATCACTGCTTTTGATCCTGTTCCAGGTGATAAGTCTCATCAGTGGGCCAACGATATGGGGGTGATCAATTGGCTAACTATTTAGATAGTTTTATGGACACTCCTGGATATCGCATGAGAGATGGAGGAATGGGTTGGAGCTGCTGATTCTGTGGCAATCGGTAGAACGGGTGATGTGTATGATTCTAGAACTGGTGAGTATCTCGGTTCATTGATTACAGAACCTGGAGGAAGTAATGAATATGAACAAGCCTAACCTAAAGTATAGGCATATCTACTTAATTGTTCGCATTGATAAATATACATCTCATGAATGTTATACGTGTGTGTCGGCATGGTGGAGTGAGGATCGTGCTCACGTGGAATGTGAACGATTGAACGCTATCAAGCGAAGCGCGAATGCTTGTTATCATGTTGAAATGACGCGGCTCAAGGATACGATGGATGACGCATGATGGATGACTATTCTTCCAGGAAGCATTTATTGTTCACATCACCATTTGTCGGCTACGTGGGGGGCTGCGTACTTGGTGTAGATCTGTTCTAGTTCGTCTAGGATCTCGGGGGAGAGGGGTTTAAGGGTGGCGGCTTCAGCATTCAGGCGTGCTTGTTCTACTCGGGAGGCGCCGGGGATGATTGTGGTGATTCCGTCCTGGTCGATGAGCCAGCGCAGAGCCAACTGGGATGGTGTGGGTTGTCCTGGCATCTCAGCGGCAATCCTGGCCACCTCGCGACCGGCTTGGACCCCTTGATCATAGGGGACACCGGAGAAGGTTTCGCCGACATCGAAGGCTTCCCCGAAACGGTTGAAAGTACGGTGGTCTTGGGGAGCGAAGGTGGTGGTTTCGGTGAACTTACCTGAGAGGAGTCCAGAAGCCAAGGGCACTCGGGCGATAATGGCCACACCCTTGGCCTTGGCGGCAGGCAGTACCTTTTCTAGGGGCTTTCGGCGCAGGATATTGCAGATGATCTGAATTGAGGCGATGTTATGTTCTAGGGCGGTGAGTGCCTCATCGCAGGTTTCCACGGAGACTCCGTAGGCCTCAATGACATCCTCGGATACTAGGCGATCCAGGGCGTCATAAACCTCGTTGTTGGAATAGACCGGTGTTGGTGGGCAATGAAGTTGAACCAGAGGGATTCGATCCATGCGCAACAGCTTGCGGGAGCGATCCAACCAGCCACGGAAGTTGTCATAACAGTAGGCCAACTCGATGTGAGGGTTAGCCAGGCGGCCCATCTTTGTCATGACTGTGAGTCCAAAATCCTCGGCAGATCCAATCATGGAAAGGAATTCTCCGATCAGTTCCTCGGAATGACCATCACCATAGCAATCAGCGGTATCAATGAGAGTCACGCCGGATTCAACAGCAGTCGAGAGGATGTTGAGGGCCTGAAGGTCGCTGACCTCACCCCAGTCGCCACCGAATTGCCAACATCCGAGACCGATAACACTGACATTGCGCCCAGTCGAGCCAAAAGAACGAGTTTCCATGACCTCACTCTACTCTAGATTCCATCTAGTGTGAGCGTTCACAAATGAGTAGGAGTCGGGGCCGAAGAAGTGATTCTCAATGCCCGAGTTATGGTACGTCTGCGGTTGGCCTGATCAAGACACGCCTGTTCTGGATGTAGCCACGCTCCGCGACCAGAGGCAGTACGGGAGATGACCACGGTACAACCATCCCAAGCTAACCGGATGAGATCAGATTGAGGCGCACAGGTACGGCATCCCACACAGGTACGAATAGGGGCGCTCATGCTTACTTGGGCTCGCCGTTGTCAGGGCGAATATCGATCCGCCACCCAGTGAGTTTGGCGGCTAGGCGCGCGTTTTGACCATCGCGTCCAATAGCAAGACTCAGTTGATAGTCGGGTACGATCACTAGGGCTTTACGACCTACAAGGTCAATGATTGTGACGGAAGAGACACGCGCTGGAGACAGGGCCTGGGTCACGAACTCGGCAGGATCCTCGGACCAATCGATGATGTCGATCTTCTCTCCAGCAAGTTCATTCATGACCGCGCGTACCCTTGAACCCATGGGGCCAATGAGGGCACCCTTGGCCGACACTTCGGCGGAACGGGAGCGTACGGCGATCTTTGTGCGATGTCCTGCTTCGCGGGCGATCTCACGAATCTCGACTAACCCCTCTGAGATTTCGGGTACCTCTTGGCGGAAGAGTTTTTCTACGAGGCCAGGGTGGGTACGCGAGACCACAACCTGGGGTCCGCGCAATTCTTTGCGGACGGCAAAAACGTATACACGCAGTTTCATCCCATGGGTATAGGTCTCTGTGGGGACCTGTTCCGCCAGGGGCATGATGGCTTCGACACTGCCCAGGTCTACGCGTACTGTGCGAGAGTCCTTGTCCTGTTGGATCGTACCCATGACGATATCGCCCTCTTTGGTGACAAAGTGGCCATAGCGTTGCTCGTCCTCGGCTTCACGGATACGATTCATGATGATTTGGCGGGCTGTCGCAGCGGCAACTCGACCAAAATCATCAGGGGTACCATCGACTTCGCCGATCTTCTCACCCTCGTCATCAAGTTCAGGTACCCACACTGCAACCTTGCCTGTACGCCTATCAAGGGTGACTCGGGCACCCTGGGAATGGCCAGGTACCTTCTCATAGGCGTGAACTAGGGCCTCTTCTAGGGCAGAGATCATTACCTCTACTTTGATCCCTCGATCCTGCTCTAACTGCCGCAATACGCTCAAATCGATGTCCACGACTACTCCTCGTCCTTTGTTTGTTCATCGCGATTCATCTCAACTTGAACAATGGCTTTCTTGATCTGGGTGTACTCCATAATGTGATCCTCGCTCAGGGTGACCGATGTGTCATCCGAGTCAAGGATTCTGGCTGTGAGTTTGCCGCCATCCACGTCTGTGATTTTCACGAGGCGACCGGTATTGCGTCGCCAATGGGAGGACTTCGTGAGGGGAGCATCAACTCCTCGTGTACCGACTTCGAGAACATAAGCGGCATTCCCCATTGCGCTGGTCTCATCAAGTACCTGTGAGATTTCTTTGGAGGTTTCAGCGATTTCATCCAGGGTCAAACCCTTGCCTTCACTACCATCTCCGTCGATAGTGATCTTGACAAGGATTCTAGATCCAGCCTTGGTTTGGGTGAGACCCTCAAGTTCATGACCCCGGCGTAGCAGGACAGACTCAACCACATCGCGCAACGAGTTCATCGCCGGTCTCCTCTTCGATTGTCGGGTTCACTTGTCCCTCATGGGGGTACTGGTCGCTATGCTCCCTCAACCCTTTCACTGACTTCAGGAAAGAAGATAGTGTCAGAGCATGCATATACTCTAGCTCAGGCACTGGGTTTTGGGTATGATCCCCACGTCCATTGTACGATCATCTCATGCGAAAACTCATTGTCTTCTCAATGATCCTGGTTCTGGTGTGCCTATCGGGATGTACTTTCTCTGATCCACGATTCAGTGGTACGCCACCAACCCCTGATACGGATCCCGTTTTTGCCACCGAAGTACGCAAATCTGCTGAGGAGATTCAAACAGCATGGTCTGCGATCTCTGGTTTGGTGGAACACCAACCTGATGAATCCAAGTGGGCAGCCATGGTCCAAACCCTTGAGTCCCAATGGGAGGTGATGGTTGGCCCTGATCCGTTGAACAGGATTCGTGCAGTGAACGTGAGTGTGGGCGAGCCCTTCAGATTGGATTTCGAGACAACGATGACCTCCGCCCAGACGGCTCTCACTGCCGCTGTGGATGCCCACACTGAACGGGTGAAGGTCTCTACAGGTCTGGCAGCGGCTCTGTGGGCGAGTTTGACTGCGAGTCTGACCCAGATCCAGGAGGGGTTAACGAACTCCTATGGTGAGGCTGTTCCCATGGATCCCACCGTGACCATTCAGATTCCTACTGAAGCTGAAGCCATCGCAGAATTGATTGGACGATATGACGAGGCTGTTTTTTCACTCCAGGCGGGTTTGGGTTTCCTAGGACAGGGTACCGACCGTGATCAGGTTTATCGTACCTTTGCCACCTTCCAACGTGACTGGGAATTCCTGATCGGTACTGCTCTTGACCTTGGAATCACACCACCCAAGTCTCCTGGAGCCTACGCCCTTCCTGCCGGTCGGGATGCCACAGCAGTACGAGCCCTCTTGGTCACTAGCCAGCACAGCGTCGTTGAGGCCTGTCTGGTCTGGGTTGCGACCTCTGAGGATGCGGGTCGTTCCCTTCCCTTCTTCATCAGGGCAGCGACTACAGCAACATCAGCCGGAATAGGTTTCGCAGTATGGCCCGGCTGGCCGGACGCCTAGGAACGAACCTCAGAAAGTATTTCGGCGAGAGCCTCATCCACTGGTACATTTCGGGCCGTATCCTGAGCACGGTCACGTACCTCGACGACACCGTCCTTCAAGCCACGACCAACGACAACACAGGTCGGGAATCCGATGAGTTCCGAGTCTGCAAACTTAACCCCAGGTGAAACATTGCGATCATCAAGGACAACCTCAACTTCAGCACTATCCAGGTCTTCTGCGAGTTTGCTAGCAACCTCGTGGGCCTGTTCGTCCTTACCAGCGACAATGATGACAACATCGAAGGGTGCGAGGTTTCGAGGCCAAGCGAGCCCCTTGTCATCACAGCTAGACTCAGCCACCATAGCAACTGCTCGGGTGACACCAAACCCATAGGAGCCCATGGTGACTGTCACAAGTTTCCCATTGGCATCCAGGACCTGAAGTCCGAGGGCTTCAGCGTACTTCTTCCCCAATTGGAAGATGTGACCCATTTCCACCCCGCGAGCCAATTCTAGGGGACCTGAACCATCGGGAGCTGGGTCACCTTCACGGATCTCAGCGACATCAATGATCCCATCGGAGGTGAAATCTCTACCCATGACGAGGTTGATGACGTGGGTATCGGCAGTATTAGCGCCCGTGATCCACGACGTACCTTCGACAACCCTAGGATCAGTCAGATAGGTGATCTGAGAGCTGCCCTTGGTTCCAAGCAATGCTAAGTTTTCGGTGAGTACACCAGGGCCGATGTAGCCTTTGACGAGCATGGGGTGGGCTTCAAAATCATCATCATTGAAGGGTTCAACCTCATCAGGGCTAATGGCGGCTTCCAACCTCTTTTCGTCAACCTCGCGATCCCCTGGAAGTCCGATGATCAGTGGGCTGCGCTTTCCTTCAGGAGTCACCCTCATGAAGACGACATTCTTGAGAGTGTCACCACCATTCCATTCACGATCCTTGCGGGGTGCAGCCTCGTTGACCGCAGTCACGAGAAGATCAATGGTTGAGGCCCCTGGAGTATCGATAGTTGTTGGGCTTGGGACTGTGGAATAATCCTGGGGTTCGCCTGGGGCTACCGAGGCAGCCTCAACATTGGCGGCATACCCGCCAGGAGAGCGTACAAAGGTATCTTCGCCATTGTCTGCCAACGCGAGGAACTCTTCAGAACGGGAACCTCCCATGGCTCCAGAGGTCGCCTTGACGATCACATACTCAAGGCCGAGTCTTTCCATGATCCGCTGGTAGCACTCGCGATGCTTGTCATAGGCCACCTGCAACCCAGCCTCATCAATATCAAAGGAATAGGAGTCCTTCATCGTGAACTCGCGTCCACGAAGGATTCCAGCGCGCGGGCGGGCCTCATCACGGTACTTGGTCTGCACCTGATAAAGGATCACTGGAAGATCCTTGTAGGAGGAATACAGATCCTTCACGATCAGGGTAAACATCTCCTCATGGGTTGGCCCAAGAAGCATGTCTACACCCTTGCGATCCTTGAGCCTGAACAGGTTGGGTCCGTACTCAGTCCACCTGTTGGTCTGCTCATAGGGCTCTTTGGGGAGAAGGGCTGGGAAATGCACCTCTTGAGCCCCAATAGCTTCGACCTCTTCTCGTACGATGCGGTCCACCTTAGCCAGTACCTTCAACCCCAGTGGCAACCAGGAATAGATCCCAGGGGCTGCCCTGCGGATGTAACCGGCTCTTACGAGCAAGCGATGGCTTGGTACCTCAGCATCAGCTGGGTCCTCCCTTAGGGTACGAACAAACAACTGGGACATCAGCGCGTACGACATACTCACTCCTTGAATGATGGAACCGTCCAAGTCTACTGGTGTGACCCCACAGACCTAGTACATGATCGTCGCACACTCACTAATCTGAGTAAAACCGATAGCTTTGTAGCAGCGTAGAGCCGCGTGATTATAGGGATTGACATAGAGGCTCACTGTTGGGAATCGTTCCTGGCAGTGGGCAACCACACCCGACATGAGAGCTTCAGAAAACCCCTGGTGGCGGTACTCAGGAGCCAACCAGACTCCACCAATCTGACAGATACCCGCAGCAGCTGCCACAATATCGGCTTTGAAAACCACACGGGTACCATCCATGACACCAAAGGTACGACCCTTCATCATGAGGGTACCAACATGGTCACGGTAGGAACCCTGGGGATCGGCTGGAGATACACCAACCTCTTCGGTATACATAGAGATGGCGGCTCGAAGATAGGCATCCAGGTGGCGTGTCGAAATAGGGTGAACACTGGGGCTGGGAGCGATCTGAGGAGGGCCAGTCAGTCGCATAACCTTCTGATGATCCCTCACCTCGCGTGGGGAAGCCCATTGGGTGAAACTTCGTTGACACAACCGATTCCACAACCCCAAGGATTCTTCTCGTACACCCACAATGGAGATGCAGCGACGATATTCGACGTAGGTACTAAAGGAGTCGAGGGCCGCCTCGGTTGCGTTGATCGGCTGCAGGTTGGGTCCATTACAGAGTACGGACATCAGTTGGCCATCCTCCCAATAGCCCACAAGCTCAATCCCTGACCTGGTTCGATTCACCCCGAACTCCTCCATCTTGGAGGCGACAACTATATTGTCGATCATTCGAAGACTGATGAGGCGCCAGACCTCATCGGCTTGATTGGGGGTGATCACTCTCACCTCGCCCATGGTTGCCTCTCAAAGGTCTAGTTCGGGTTCTCCCGGATTTCTTCGGCGATCCTGTGTGCGTGCGAGATGAGACTGGTAAGGATATTCTCCTCAGGTACAGTCTCGATCACTTCACCACGAACGAAGATCTTGCCGTTGCCATGACCGGAGGCCACACCCAGATCGGCTTCACGAGCCTCACCAGGGCCGTTGACGATACATCCCATCACAGCCACTCTCATAGGTACATCAAGATCCTTGAGACCCTCAGTCACCTGATCAGCAAGGGAATAGACATCAACCTGGCAACGACCACAGGTCGGGCAGGAGATGATCTCCAGGGTGCGAGGGCGAAGATGGAGTGACTCAAGGAGTTTTGTGCCAACCTTGACCTCCTCTACTGGTGGCGCAGACAGGGAAACCCGAATCGTATCTCCGATTCCTTCACTGAGAAGGATGGCGAATGCAGCTGAAGATTTGACCGTTCCTTGAAGGGTGGGGCCTGCCTCAGTCACACCAAGGTGGAGGGGATAATCGCACTTCTCGGATAGGAGGCGGTAGGCATTGACCATGGTGACGACGTCATGGTGCTTGACCGAGATCCCAAAATCGTAGAATCCGACCTCCTCAAACAATCGTGCTTCGTTGAGGGCAGACTCGACGAGGGCCTCCGGGCAGGCCGTCCCGTATTTTGCCATGACCCGATCATCCAAGGATCCTGCATTGATACCGATGCGTAGGGCAGTACCATAGTCGGTCGCTGCCTTAGCAATGTCAGCAATCTGGTCGTCGAAGGCTTTAATATTGCCGGGATTGACGCGTACCCCTGCACATCCTGCTTCAATAGCAGCGAAAACATAGTTCGGCTGGAAGTGAATATCAGCAATGACTGGGATCGGTGACTTGGCTGCAATAGTACTCAAGGCATCAGCATCGGCTTGCCGTGGGCATGCAACACGTACGATGTCACAGCCAGCAGCAGTCACCTCAGCGATCTGCTGAAGGGTGGCATCCACATCATTGGTGGGGGTCGTCGTCATCGTCTGTACAGTGATGGGGGCATCACCGCCAACAAAGAGGGAACCGAGCTTCACCTTTCGGGTGGTACGCCGTGGGGTCAAAGGTTGGGATTCTTCAGACATGGATACTCCTAGTTAAGCCTGACAGGGGCAATGATATCTGCGACGATGAAGGTTATGCCAATCAAACACAGCAGTGCGAATACAACATAGGTGACGGGTAAGAGTTTGGCAGTGTCGGCTGGTCCAGGATCAGGTTTGCCGCGAAGCTTGGCGAAGCCTCGACGTATTCCCTCAAAGATTCCCGCAGCAACATGGCCGCCATCGAAGGGCAGCAGGGGTACAAGATTGATGACCCCCACAAAGAGATTCACACCAGCCAGGAGTCTGAGATAGAAGGCGATCCTCGTACTGGCGGGGGCATCCGCAGCTGCGACATCACCAGCGATCACTGAGGCTCCGACGATAGAAATGGGCCCATTGGGATCACGAGGTTGCCCTGTCACCATGTCGATAATCATTGTGACTGCCGTGACCGGCAGCTTGACGATGGCCTTCACAGATTCGGAGGTCATGGTCCACATCTCTTGAAGGGTCTGGACTGGGCCGACTTTAACCATCTCATATCCCGAGGTCACACCCAGGAATCCAACCTCAATTGTCTGCCCAGGGTTGTCGGGATCATTCACAGTGTTGATCATCCCCTGTACTTTGGGGAGCTTCATCGGGGCACCATCACGAAGGATGTCTAATTGTACGGATCTGTCACCATTGGCTCTGATGGCTGCCGTTAAATCATCCCAGCGCTCGAAGGTCGTACCATTGAAAGCAGTGATTCTGTCGCCCACCTGTAGTCCCATTGAGGCTGCTGGAGTGGGGGTACATATGTCCGCTGCAGGGTCGATACACTCCCATACGCGTGCAATCTCGGTTGAGGATTGCTCGGCACCATAGGCAAGGTTGACTCCCAGAAATAGACCAAAGGCGAGAAGGATATTCATCATCACGCCAGAGAGCATGATCACCATGCGCTGCCACAGAGGCTTTTGGAAGTACATCCTTCTAGACTCAAGATCCTCGTCGGTGATCTCGTCCCATTCGGCCTCCCGTGCCGAGTCAGCGACACGCTTGAGCCAGGTATCCTTATCTTCCTTGTGGGGTGGGTACATCCCAAGCATCCGAACGTAGCCACCCAGGGGGAAGATCTTGACCCCATACTCGGTTTCACCACGTTGGGTCTTCCAGATGTTCTTTCCGAAGCCGAGGAAGAACTGTGTGACCTTCACCTTGAAAAGCTTTCCTGGAATGAAGTGACCCAGTTCATGCATCATCACGCTCAACATAATGAGTGCAAAGAAGATGAGGGCACCAATGATGGTGACCAGAGTGTTGTTCATGAGTTCCTCTCGATGGCTTCCCTTGTCATAGTCCGTGCCAGGGCATCTGCGGCACGGATATCATCGAGTGTTGTCGCTGGACGGTGATCCTGACTGAGTTCGGGATGCTCACTCAAGTAGGAAGCCACCACACTCGATACAGTATCAACGATACCAAGAAATTCTAGTCTTCGTTCGCAAAAGGCATCAACACATTCCTCATTTGCGGCATTGAAGACGGCAGGTAGGGTACCGCCGATCTGACCAACGGTACGCGCCAACTCAACAGCAGGGAAGGTGTCTGAGTCCAGTGGCTCAAAGGTCCATGTGCTTGCTTGAGTCCAATCACAGGGTTGGGCCACATCTTCTAGACGATCAGGCCAGCTGAGGCCTAGGGCAATGGGTAGACGCATATCCGGTGGGGAGCATTGCGCGATTGTTGACCCGTCTTGGAACTCGACCATGGAGTGAACCACGGATTGTGGATGTACCACCACCTGGATCTTGTCCCAGTCGATAGAGAAAAGCAGGGCTGCCTCAATGAGCTCGAGTCCCTTGTTGACAAGGGTTGACGAATTGATGGTCACCACCCGACCCATATCCCATGTGGGGTGGGCCAGGGCATCATCGACAGTGACAGTACTAAGCTGCTCACGGGTGTACCCCCTAAAGGGACCCCCAGATGCCGTGAGGATCAACCGGGCCACCTCGTGATCAGTACCCGATCTCAGTGCCTGTGCCAGGGCTGAATGCTCAGAATCTACGGGCACTATTTGGCCTGGTACCCCCGCCTCAGTGACAAGCTCTCCGCCAACAACTAGAGACTCTTTATTGGCCAGGGCCAGGGTTGATCCCGCTTGGAGGGTTGCCAGGGTTGGTTCCAATCCTGCATACCCAGTAATAGCATTCAGGACAACATGGGCTCCCATTCCAGCGAGCTCAGATGAAGCATCCGGGCCTGAATGGATGATGGGCTGGGGGATGCCCTTCTCGTCCAGCACCTCCTTGAGTGCTAGGGCAGTGTCTTCACGAGGTACTCCAACATGAGAGGGTCGTACAGCACCAATATGGTCAGCCAAACGGTCAATATCGGAGCCTCCCGCCGAGAGTCCAATGACTCGAAAACGATCCTTGTGTCGAAGGACAACATCAAGAGCTTGGGTACCAATCGATCCAGTCGAACCCAAGATAACAACATCTCTCACTCGCCAATTCTCTCACCTCAACAAGGTACTGGTCGAGTAAAGATGCCCAGTCTTGGCGATTGTTTTAGAATGATACTCCAATGAGGTGTGGTTCTGGATCTAGGATGATTCCGTACTGTAGGTGGACACCCTCTTGGATTTCTTTAGCCAAAGTGAGGACGTCGCAAGCCGTGGCGGTACCCCTGTTGGTCAAAGCCAGGACATGCTTAGTGGAGAGAGTGGCCAGTCCGCGACCATAGCCTTTGGGGAACCCAGCGTGATCAATGAGCCAGGCAGCAGAGGTTTTGATAGTCCCATCCTCTTGGGGGAATTGTGGCGCCTCTACAGGGAGGTGAGCAGCGACATCGGGGGAGACAATCGGATTGGTAAAGAATGACCCAGCACTCCAAGTGTCATGATCGTCGGGGTCAACCACCATCCCTTTACTTCGGCGAAGTGCCAGTACAGCCTCCCGTACCTTTGCAAGGGGTACTTGATCGCCGAGTTCAACTCCAAGGTGGCGGGCCAATTCGGCGTATCGAATGGGGGTGGACAGACTGCCGTGTTTGAGTTGAAAGTCGACGCTGAGGATCACATAGCGGCCTGGTTCCTGTTTGAAGATGCTGGTTCGGTAGTCGAAATGGCAGTCGGCAGGATAGAAGGTTGTGACCTGAGAACTCTGTCGGTCGAAGGTACGTACTCTGGCAATAGTTGAGGCTGCTTCAGCCCCATAGGCTCCAATATTTTGGATGGGGGCTGCACCGACCAACCCAGGAATCCCTGAAAGCATTTCCAGGCCAGTCCATCCGTGGGCGATGGTTTCAGCCGCCAAATAGTCCCAGGTTTCACCAGCAGCGACACTGAGATAGGCTCCAGCACATGCAGATTCATCAAGAATGACCCCCTGGGTGGCCACGACGATGACGGTACCTCGAAATCCCTCGTCGGCGATGAGCATATTAGATCCACCCGAGATGATCAGGACTGGCGTGGAATCCTCATCTGCCTCGCGTACTGCTTTAATGAGG
The DNA here is from genome assembly GCA_031256725.1 of Propionibacteriaceae bacterium. Taxonomy (GTDB): domain Bacteria; phylum Actinomycetota; class Actinomycetes; order Propionibacteriales; family Propionibacteriaceae; genus WQYJ01. The sequence goes on along the minus strand of JAIRQE010000009.1, from coordinate 74,059 downwards.
TCGATCTCGGTACGGGCTATGACGACCTTGTCGGCTGGACCCCCAATATGGAAGGTGGTGAGGTCGGCCAAGATCAGGGAATCGGGAATGGGTCGCCCAGGCAAAGGCAGGTCGGATTGGGAGAGTTCACATGAGGTCGCAGGGGTTACTTCAGGCATCATGGTTCCAGCCTACGGTAGATTATCCGAGTGAGTACCCAGCCCCTCGACTTCCAGGTCGATTCGGGGCTACCCATTTCAGCTTATGCACATGACATCGCTCAGTTGATTCGTGATCACCAAGTCGTGGTTGTTGCTGGAGAAACAGGGTCAGGCAAGACCACCCAATTACCTAAAATCTGTCTAGGATTGGGACACACACGCATTGGGCATACCCAACCTCGACGGATTGCGGCACGAAGTGTGGCCACGCGTATAGCTCAAGAGATTGGTACTCCGCTTGGTGATCTGGTGGGCTACCAGGTGCGTTTCACCACAACAGCTTCCACACAGACTCGGTTGAAACTCATGACCGACGGGATCATGCTCTCTGAGATCAGTCAGGATCGCCTCCTCAAACGCTATGACACCATCATCATTGATGAGGCCCATGAACGCAGTCTCAATATTGACTTCCTTCTTGGGTACCTCAAACAACTGCTTCCCAAGCGACCCGACCTCAAAGTCATCATTACCTCAGCAACCATTGACACGGCTCGGTTCTCAGCCCATTTTGGTAATGCTCCCATCGTGGAGGTCTCCGGAAGAGGGTACCCAGTCGAGATCCTTTACACACCTCTGGGAGACGACGATGATCCCATGCAGGCTATTGTCGATGCAATCAAGGGCCTTCCACGTGAGGGCGATGTCCTTGTTTTCTGTATAGGGGAGCGCGAGATCAAGGATGCTGACAAGGCTATACGCGATGCCAAACTGGGGGTGGAGGTACTTCCACTCTATGCTCGACTGACGATGGAGGAACAAGCCAAAGTTTTTGCTCCCCATGGTGGGCAACGGGTTGTACTCGCCACCAATGTCGCCGAAACCTCACTGACGGTTCCAGGGATTCGCTATGTCGTCGATCCCGGTTTTGCTCGCATCTCTCGATACTCTGCCCGTACGAAGGTACAACGCCTCCCCATTGAGTCGATCTCCCAGGCCTCAGCCAATCAACGGGCTGGACGATGTGGGCGTGTGGCTCCCGGGATCTGCGTGCGTTTGTACTCTCAAGCCGACTTTGATTCACGGGAGAAGTACACCGAACCTGAGATACTGAGAACCAATCTTGCTTCGGTGATCCTTGCCATGGCCAATGCGCGCTTGGGTGATATCGCAGACTTCCCATTCGTGGAGCCACCTGATCGTGGGCAGGTTCACGATGGTCTGCGTCTGCTCACCGAACTGGGTGCCATCTCGGGTGAGGGTCGTATGCCACGCTTGACGGGACTCGGCCGAAAGATGGCGAACCTCCCAGTCGATCCTCGCTTGGCTCGAATGCTTCTGGAATCTGGCCCCCGGGGTTGCTTGAAGGAGGTACTCACAATCGTCGCGGCTTTAAGCATCCAAGATGTACGTGAGCGCCCCCAGGATAAACGTGAAGAAGCCGATAGTTTCCATGCACGGTTCACCACAGTCGGTCCCGATTCGGACCCACCAGACTGCGAACCCAAACGGACAACTGCCCACACTGGATGGAAGAACCGCAGTCAGAACAGTACCGATATCGGTGGTGATTTTTCGGCACTGCTTCGACTATGGGAGTACCTCCAAATTCAGCGAAAACAGCTGTCCTCAAGCCAGTTTAGGCGTATGTGTCGAGCTGAGTACCTCAACTATCTGAGGGTACGAGAGTGGCAGGATCTCGTGACCCAATTGCGTGAGGCCACAAAACAGATGAAGCTCACAACGAATCGTGTTCCTGCACAGATGAGCGAGATATTAACCTCCTGTATGGCCGGTTTATTGTCGAATATCGGGGCCATAGAACCCGACACTCGAAGCATGAATCAAGGTCGACGCCGAGGTCCCAGAACCTATCTGGGAACCAGGGGATCCAGGTTCGCAATCTCTCCAGGATCAGTCTTAGCCAAGGCCACCCCAGAATTAGTTGTGGCGGTCGAACTGATTGAAACCACACGATTGTGGGCCCACATGGTTGCCGCTATCACTGCCGAGCAGGTGGAAGAGGTGGGAGCACATATGCTCCAACGCTCCTACTCGGAACCCTTTTTCGCAACCTCCACGGGTACAGTCCTAGCTTATGAGAAGATCTCCCTTCTTGGTGTGGTACTCGTTGCCGAAAGAAGGGTTGGATTCTCCAGAATCGATCCAGACCAGGCTCGTGCCATCTTCATTCAAACTGGGCTCGTCGAAGGGTTGGCACTCCCACGTGCAGGCACACCTTATTGGGAGGTGGCTGAACATAATGGAGTAGTCAAGAAGCAGATTGAGGATCTCGAAGACAAGGCCCGCCGTCGTGGAGTGCTCGTGGATGATGCTGAGGTCTTCGAATTTTTTAACACCAGGATTCCAGCAGGAATATCCTCCCTATCTGCCCTCGACAAATGGTTGCGAGCCGATCCAAGGAATAAGACCACCTTGCTTATGGGTGTTGATGATCTCCTGGGTCGGGATTCCCAGGTCAGCGAGGAGGCGTACCCTGACACCTGGGTCTTTGGGGAGACTGATCTGGGTTTGGATTACCATTTCTCGCCAGGGGATTTCCGAGATGGAGTCACGGTCACCGTACCTCTGGCAACATTGAGTTCCTTGGATCCTGCTCCGTTCACGTGGGGGGTACCAGGCAGTCGACATGATCTGGCGACTGCGCTTATCCGTACCCTTCCCAAATCCATGAGGACCCGCTTTGTGCCAGCACCCGACTGGGCCACCAAAGCCCTCGCATGGTTGAAGAAAAGTGATGCAGACCATACGAAACCGTTCACAGAGGAACTGGATCGAGCCCTGCATGCACTGACAGGTGAGACCATCACAGGCTGGGATCCCCAGGCACTTCCCGATCATCTTCGAATGGGTTTCCTCGTCACCACAGGCCAATCCACCCAGTACAGTCGTGACCTGGAAACCCTCCAATCCGATCTTAGCCGCCAGGTACTCTCGAAGCTCGAAAAATCTTCAACACGAAAGCGTGAATCCGGGACCACCTGGGTCTTCGGTTCCATGCCTGAGAACTTGTCGATCAAGGATCATGGTGTGACTGTTACTGGCTATCCCTGCCTAAAAGACGAAGTCACTCAAGTTTCTGAGGTATTGTTCACCTCACTCGATCAGGCCCAGTCAAGCCATCGCCAGGGCTTAGCTCGCCTGATTGGATTCAACCTCCCCGAACCCTATAAGTGGGTGATTGCTCACCTGTCGAACCAGGACAAGATTGCTTTAGGGTCCAGCCCCTATCCGAGTGTGCCGGACCTGTTAGCTGATGCCCGCTTTGTAGCCGTCACCAATTTGATCAGTGGTCACGACACCTGGGCAGTACGAGATGAGCCCACCTTCACTGAGATGGTCACATGTGTACGCCCTGATCAAGTGGATTCCACCCATGCTACAGTTCTTCTGGCTGCCGAGTCTTTGCGCATAGCTTCAGGAGTACACCAGTTGCTCGCGAAATGTGATCAGAACTCCTATCTTGTTCAAGACACCTCGTCACAGATCGATAGCCTCATCTTCAATGGCTTCCTTCACGTCTTTCCAACCCAGTGGCTGGCAAGGGTACCCACATGGCTGAGAGGAATAGAGATGAGGATCAAGTCGGCTATGGCAGATCCTCGACGTGATGAATCACGCATGGAACAGATGGATCCTGTTCTTGATGCTTACGCAGAATTGATGGATGCGCATCCGCAGTCGTCTCAAGAGATCGACAGGATTGGATACCTCATTGAAGAGTTCCGATTGCAGGTCTTCGCTCAGTCGCTACGTACCATTGAAACCGTGTCGTCGAAAAGGATACTCAAAGCGATGGCAGAACTCTAGAGTACCAATCCGGGGTACAGCGGGCAGGCATCAAGGAGCTCCCCTGCACGGGCTCGTACCCGATCAGCGACCCCCTCAGTGATGACGTACTTAGCCTTTGAGGGGCCCTTGGGTGTCGAGGTCGGTGTGGTATTCGTGAGGACCTCAGTGATCAATTCAGCCACCTGATCGAAGTCATCTTCGGTGAATCCACGAGTCGTCAGAGCAGGGGTACCAATACGCACACCTGAGGTGTACCAGGCGCCATGAGGATCACGAGGAATAGAGTTACGGTTGGTTACCACTCCAGAATCCAGAAGGGCAGATTCTGCTTGACGACCGGTCAGACCAAAGGTTGACACATCAAGGAGAGCAAGATGGTTGTCGGTACCTCCCGTGACGAGGCGTACCCCACGCTTCATGAGGCCCTCAGCTAATGCTTGAGCATTGGAAGCAACCTGTGCTGCATAGGTTTGGAAGGATTCGCTTCGAGCCTCAGCAAAGGCCAGAGCCTTGGCAGCCATCATATGTCCAAGTGGGCCACCCAAAACCATGGGGCAGCCCTTGTTGACGGAGTCGGCATACTCAGAGGTGGCCAAGACGAAACCGCCACGAGGTCCACGCAAAGACTTGTGGGTGGTGGAAGCAACGATGTGGGCATAAGGGATGGGATTCTCCTCGCCAGTGAATACCTTGCCAGCGACGAGACCAGCGAAATGAGCCATGTCAACAAACAGGGTGGCGCCCACTTCATCAGCAATCTCACGCATCTTTGCGAAGTTCACCCGACGAGGGTAAGCCGAATAACCAGCGACGATAATCAGTGGTTTGAACTCGCGGGCTGATGTGCGCAGAGCGTCATAGTCGATGAGTCCCGTCTCGGGGTTCGTACCATAGGAGCACTGCTGGAACATCTTGCCAGAGATATTATGGCGGAAACCATGGGTGAGATGGCCTCCAGCATCAAGTGACATCCCCATCACCTTCTGCTCATTGAATTCCCTGCGCAGTGCCTCCCAGTCGGATTCGCTGAGATCATTTACTGTGGCAGCTTGAAGTCTCGTCAAGGTGGGGGATTCCACGCGAAGGTTCATGATCGCCCAATAGGCTACGAGGTTGGCATCAATCCCTGAGTGGGGTTGTACATAAGCGTACTCTGCTCCGAAGAGAGCCTTCGCGTGTTCGGCAGCTACCGATTCGACAGTGTCGATGTTCTGGCATCCAGCATAGAAACGATGCCCAACCGTACCTTCAGCATATTTGTCGGAAAGCCAGGTACCCATCGACATCAGGGTCGGCAGCGATGCGTAGTTCTCCGAAGCGATGAGCTTCAATGAAGCGCGTTGGTCGCTTAACTCTGAACGGATGGCTTCGGCGACTCTCGGTTCGACAGTGGAAACAACGTCAAGAATCTGGGTATAGATGGCTGATGCGGCGGCTGCAGTGTTGGTCACGCGTACTCCTAAAGGTCAGATAAGAAGAGTGCTTTGCCAACTCTACAGCCTCCGCATCGTTATTCAGGGTTTATTAGCCCTTCTTGATGAAGCCGAAAGGCTTGCCCATAGGCAGTACCTTCTTGCCAAAGAAATTGTTGAGGAAGATGCCACCACAGGCGTAGAAGCTCAACAGGGCAATGGCAAACTCTGACCAGGCTGCAATGTGGGAGAAGATCTCTGCCACACCGAGGGCGGCAAGGCCCAAGGAAAGAAGCAGGACATCAATCAATACAAGAATGGCAGCAAAGACCTTGGAGACTTCAAAAGCCGCCACAGTAATAAATAGGGAGAAGATGAAGTACCCCAGGAATCCGAAAGCAACCTGAGTTGTATCGCCCTTGGTCATGCCGAACCAGCCGAGGGTAATCATCCAGTTGATGGACACTGCCATCCAGAACAAACCATAGGCACCCAATACGATGGAACCGAAATAGTTGTTATTCTTGAAATCGACCTTAGCTGCCCAGATTTGGGCGATCGATCCCAACATCATGGCCCAGGGAATGATGTGCTCAACCCCAGTCGTCCATCCGAGTTTCTGGGATGAAGCGACGAAGGTCACCATAGCCAAACCGAAAACACCTAGTGCTGTCGGATCGGACATGCGCATCTTCATTTCGGTCACGACGGTTTTCTCACTCATAGTGATGCCTCTCTTGCGTACGTCAGCCCCCGCATAGTTACGGAGGGTTTGGGCGTAGGAGCCAATGCGCCTCAATGTGCAATTGGTCACCAAGTTCCCCAAAGGCTACCGTCTAGGGGTGAGGCGGCACAAGAGTTCGCCCACCTTATGGACGCACAACAAGCAAAGAGTCAGGGGTACTACGGGCAGCGAGTGCAGAAAAACTGTTCAGGAACATCGCAGTTGCCATCTGCCACACGAGATCCTCCGAGGTGACTCCAGCCTCAATTTGAGCCTGGCTTTGGGGGAGTACCATTGCCAGCTTGAGTGCGGTAGATCTGTAACTCCAGGCGTCCAAATGGAAAATTCTGGCATCATGTTCAGAATCCAGGGTTTCACGCGCAAGAGTGGTGTGTTGTCGGAAGCTGATATCTGCGCCTGGTGAAAGATGAGGGCCTCCATAGAACTCGACGATTCCACCAGCCTCCTTGACAGCATTGAGGCGAAGGATAGGATTCTCGTCAAAGGAGTCCATGCCCGTGACCTCATCGACCTTTGTTAGAGCATGTACCCGTTCAGACAGACTTGTGATCATGTCGAGGACCTCTGGTTCTGCGGTGAACCCGAAAAACTCGTGGGCTCGAGTTAGGATGCGAGGAAGTGCAGTACCCGAGAAAGCGATCTGGTCGTTGAAAGCACATCCTGTGGCTCTGCCTCGTACAAATTCCTCATCAATATGCGCATAAACGGGCAGTCCACCGTCGCTCAAGATCCTCATGAAACTCGCCGCAGTCAACGTCTGACGATCATAGGCCGGAAGGACAGCGCGTGCTGCAAAGAGCAACCCCAAGGCACCACCAGCGAGGTTGGGCAGGAGGGGATCTGTACCGCAGGAGCGCAGACGATCATCCATGCAGGTTCCAGCAAAGTCACCACGAGAGGGTACATCGCACTCTCCGTTGACCAGAGCCTCTGCCACTTCTTGTAGCCACGCGGGGTCAAGTTCATGATCAGGAGGTTGAGTATTCAACCCCAAACTGCCAAAGGTCGAAATGACGCTCTGATTCGGCTCATATCCCAAAGCTTGATAAGGCACAGCGGTCTCCCCTCATGGTCCTAGTGACGAGAATAATCCACAATTGGGTTTTTTTCAGACTTTTTGTCCAGGGCGTGGACATTCTGTACCTGATTTTTGATGATTTCTTGATAGTTTGGATTTGGGTGAAGGGTGACAAGCGGGAATCTGACCAGGTAGGATGGCGTGGTTGCCCGGCGAGGGGAGTTTATCCCGTGATCGACGGTCCCTTGGCTGAGGCTCACCTATGTTTGACTTAGTTGAGGAGAATAATGGCAGAGATCATTATCAAGGCCCAGACTCGTGACGAGTTCGGCAAGGGCGCTGCCCGTAGAATGCGTCGCGACAAGATGATTCCAGCTGTACTGTACGGCCACGGAACAGATCCGGTACACATTGCACTTCCTGCACACGCAACTGCCATGGCTCTGCGTACAGCAAATGCCCTGCTTGATATAGACATTGAAGGGGGTAAGGGCCAACTCGCTCTCCCAAAGCAGATTCAGCGTGATCCAGTCCGCGGTACCATCGAGCATGTTGATCTCATCATCGTTCGTCGCGGTGAGAAGGTCACCGTTGAGGTGCCTTTGACCGTGGTGGGTGAGATTCGTGGTTCCGGTGTCATCATCCAGGATCAGAACACGATCATGCTTGAGGTTGAGGCCACTAAGATACCTGCCTCCATTGAGATCAATGTTGATGGTATGGAAGTTGGCGTGACCATCCTCGCTCAGGATCTGAATCTTCCTGAAGGTGCAGTCTTCCCTGGTGATCCCGAGGATCTCATCTTGTCCATCCAGGCTCCTCAGGCCAAGGATATGGGCGAGTCCACCGCCGAAGAGGGCGAGGGTTCACAGGAAGCCGAAGAGGCAACCGAGGAATAAGCTTTGGCAACCTGGCTTGTGGTTGGGCTGGGAAACCCTGGCCCAACCTATGCACATAATCGGCACAATATTGGTGCCATGGTTGCCCATGAGTTGGCTCAACGTGGGTCAGCCTCCTTCAAGTCCCGTCGTATCCAGCGGGCAGAAACAGCAGAGGTACGTCTAGGGCCGGCTGGGATCGGTATCCCTTCCCCCGAAGCAGACCAACTCATTGTGGCAACCACACGTACATATATGAATCTCTCTGGTGTGCCTGTACGCAACCTCATGGAGAAGAGGATTCGCCCCGATCATGTGATTGTTATCCATGACGAGTTGGATATCGATCTTGGTCAACTGAGGATCAAGTTCGGTGGGGGTGACAATGGGCATAATGGGTTACGCTCAATCCGCTCCCATGTGGGTACAGGTGACTATTTCCGTGTCCGAGTTGGCATTGGTCGACCTGCAGTGCGCATGGAGGTCACCGATTGGGTGTTGACCAACTTCCGTACCAATGAAAGAGATGAAGTAATACGCATGGTGGATCTTGCTGCCGATGCTGTGGAATCCCTCGTAACCTCTGGCTTGGAGAAGACTCAAGCTAGGTACAACTCCTAGCAACAAGTGTTACCCTCTTCACACACTTTTGACGTTCTCCCATGGAGGGTATGTGCTATCCAGGTAATGGCTCGAATATGAATCCCAACCCTGCGGAAAACCAGTATGGGAAGTTGTACACCTCGTGTCGTGAAGTATCCATGATTGGTGGTACACAGTAATCTGTACGGGTGCATGGGATAACACGGCTGATGTCAAGGCAGGAGTCTATCCGCGATGCCATTGGTGCCGCGACATCGAAGCCAACTGGTGACCTGATTTCTATTGCCGAGATTCGCCCCTTCTTGGCAGCAGCCATATCCGAGGCTCGGCCTGTACTCATGGTGACCTCGACATACCGTGAAGCAGAATCACTGGTTGCCTCAATGGAAACCCTCGTGAATCCTGATGAGGTGGCCTATTATCCAGCATGGGAGACCTTGCCCCATGAGAGACTGAGTCCGCGTTCAGATACTGTGGGACGTCGACTTGAGGTTTTGAGGCGACTGGTCGGAAATGATGAACGCCCAGCACCACGAGTGATTGTGGCTCCCGTACGTTCCCTTCTTCAACCCCAGGTCACAGGGCTTGGGCAGATGGCCTCGGTGATGATTCGCGTGGGTGCCGATTATGATGTTCTCGAACTGTCGAAGGCCCTCGTCGAAGCGGCTTATGTACGTACGGACCTCGTTGAACATAGAGGAGAATTTGCCCTCAGAGGTGGAATTCTCGACCTGTTCACTCCCACAGCCGAAACCCCAGTCAGAATCGATTTCTTTGGCGACACGGTTGAGGAGATTCGTGAGTTCTCCGTCGCAGACCAGAGGTCATCCCCCAATTCCCTGAACGAGATTGTCGCCACCCCCTGTCGAGAGATGCTCCTGACTCACGAGGTACGACTTAAGGCCAAGGAGCTTATCCCCCACCACAGTGAACTCATTGACATGCTGGACCGAATTGCAGATGGTCATGCTGTCGACGGTATGGAGGCTCTTGCCCCAGCGTTAACCTCGGGGATGGAGATGTTCACTGATGTTGTGGATCCTTCAACAGTGGTCCTCGTCTGTGATCCAGAGTTGGTACGTTCGCGGGCCCAGGATCTGACTGCGATCTCTGAAGAGTTCCTTCAAGCCTCCTGGGCGGCAGCCGCCGGGGGAGGACAGGCCCCCATTGATCTTGGAGCTGCGGCCTATCGCACACTGGGGGACGTACGAAGTGAGGCACTAGATCGGGGACTCGCCTGGTGGACGCTGACTCCCTTTGGATCAGATCCCGAGGATGACTCCATCAGTATTGAGGCAGAACCCACGCCTATGAGTACCACTGAACTCACTGAGGGAATCCACGAGGTCAAGAACAGAGTTGATTTAGGTGAGACAGTGGTTCTTACCACTGAAGGTCGCGGTCTGGCCCAGAGGTACCACGACCTCTTCCAGGATGCTGGTACCGAGGTGGAGACTCTCAGCCCGCAAGCAGAACCTCAGCCTGGTCGAGTCTCCATCATGACCGCCATCCTCGCCCATGGTTTCTCCATCTCGAAGCTGAATATGACTGTCGTGACCTCTGGGGACCTCGCCGGATCCCAGAGTACGGATAAGGCAAGTCGCAGACTACCAACGAGACGAAAGAAGGAGATTGATCCGCTGAGTCTTCATCCAGGAGACTACGTGGTACACGACTCCCATGGAGTTGGTCGATATGTGGAGATGGCAACACGGGTGATTTCCGGGGTCGAGCGTGAATACCTTGTTCTGGAGTACGGCTCATCAAAGAGGGGGCAACCAGGGGATCGGTTGTATGTACCCATGGATCAACTCAATCTTGTCACCGCCTATGTGGGTGGGGAGGCTCCCAGTCTTGATCGTCTCGGTGGGGCAGATTGGGCGAAACGCAAGTCGAGGGCTCGCAAGGCTGTTCGCGAGATTGCGGCCGAGTTGGTACGTCTGTACGCTGCTCGCAAAGCAGTACAAGGGTTCGCTTTCTCTGCGGATACTGAATGGCAAAAGGAGATGGAGGATTCCTTCACTTTTGTTGAGACGGCAGACCAGTTGTCCTGTATCGACGATGTCAAACATGATATGGAGTCCATTACTCCCATGGATCGCCTTGTGTGTGGAGACGTTGGGTACGGGAAGACCGAGATCGCAGTACGTGCCGCATTTAAGGCAGCCATGGATGGCAAACAGGTGGCAGTCCTCGTTCCAACCACCCTGCTCGTACAGCAACACTTGGCGACCTTTTCGGGACGCTTTGCTGGATTCCCACTCACTCTTGCGCCCCTATCCCGGTTTGAGACAGTCTCACGGGAGAAGAAGACCCTAGAGGGGTTGGCCTCAGGTGCAGTTGATGTGGTTATCGGAACACATCGGCTCCTAAGCCAGGATGTTCAGTTCAAGGATCTTGGCCTTGTGATCATTGATGAGGAGCAACGCTTCGGTGTCGACCACAAGGAGGCTCTCAAGAAGCTGCGCCTTGATGCTGATGTACTCGCGATGTCTGCCACCCCTATTCCGCGTACCCTGGAGATGGCGGTCACTGGTATTCGTGAATTATCTGTGATCCAGACACCACCTGAGGAACGCCACCCTGTACTCACCTTTGCCGGGATCTATGACGAGGGTCAGATTAGCGCCGCAATTAAGAGAGAGTTGGCTCGCGAGGGGCAGGTCTTCTTCATCCATAATCGTGTTGCCTCCATCGACCAGGTTGCTCATAGGATTTCCGAGTTGGTACCAGAGGCAAAGGTTTCGGTTGCTCACGGCAAGATGAGTGAAAGAGAACTTGAACGAGTCATGCTGGACTATGTCGAACGTCGCAGTGATGTACTCGTGTGTACCACGATCGTGGAATCGGGTCTCGATATCTCCAATGCGAATACTCTGATTGTTGATAGAGCAGATGTGATGGGGCTGAGCCAACTCCATCAGATTCGAGGACGAGTGGGTCGTGGCAGGGACCGGGGATATGCGTACTTCTTCTATCCACAGGACAAGATCTTGACCCAACTAGCCCATGATCGCCTAGCAACAATGGCTGCACATACCGACCTCGGATCTGGCATGAAAATAGCCATGAGGGACCTTGAAATACGAGGGGCTGGAAACATGTTGGGGGCAGAACAATCGGGACACATCGCTGAGGTAGGTTTCGACCTTTACCTGAGACTTGTGGGTGAAGCCGTGTCGGAATTTAAAGATGGTATCCAAGCTGAACCTGAGGTTGAGATGAGGATCGAGATCCCTGTCGAAGCTCATCTGCCTAGTACCTATATTGATTCGGAGCGTCTGCGTTTGGAGATGTACCGCAGGATAGCGGGGGCTGTGACTGAGTCGGATCTGGAGGAGGTCTGTGATGAACTTCTTGATCGGTACGGAAACCCACCTCAGGAGGTACAAGCCCTGATCGAGGTAGCGAAGCTACGTATTAGTGCTTGTCAAGCCGGTGTTATTGAAGTTGTACTTCAGGGGAAATTCATTCGATTCACCCCGCAATCACCACTTCCAGATTCGCGCAGGGCTCGTGTTTCGAGGCTTTATCCCGGTTCTATCTTTAAGCCTGAGGGGTACATTCTCATCCCTGCACCCATGACAGGAGGTCTACCCAGCCAACTGGTGAAGAACCTTGATTTGATTGAGTGGGTGACCCTAGTTGTGAGTTCGATCTTCAGTGACATAGCCTAAAGCAGTGGGGTTGAGACTTACAGATATTACCTAAGTGTAAACCGCCATCGGGGTTGCCTAGCAATTATGTCAAGGATGTGTAGTATATCCTCAAGTAAGAATAGTTAGTGTGGCATAACCGCAGATCTGGGAGGGCATATTTACAATGCTCCCTTCTCAGATGCAGATGGTTGATTGTCCTTAGCTCGACCTCACCTATGGGAAAGGAGTGCAGGTTTTCATGAGCGCTGCCAGACCTCCTTCTTTCCCTGGGCAGCGTCAGGGTGCACAGGATATGCTCACCCATGCTCAGATTCTTGCTGATCGACTCAAAGAAGAAACCGAAGCTGAGCTCCTGAAGGCGCAGAGCCGTTGGGAAGCCCTCATGGAGGAGAACCGTTCAGCGAGTCAACTACTTGAGCAACGTCGACGCGAGTCCGAAACGGTTGTACTAGCTGCTGTTGATCTTGCCCAAACAGCTGGGGAAACTATTGTCCGAGATTCTGCTGACCGTGCCCGTGGTATAGCCAAAGAGGCTGAAGGTTTTGTACAAGATGTTCTTGATCGAGCTCGACATGAGGTGATTGAGGCTCAGAACCGCGCCCAGGAACGTGAGCGAGCTGTTTTCTCGGTTGTCTCTGATTTTGAGTCTGATGCCTATGGTCGTATCAATGACTATCGCGCTGCAGTTGAGGATGAGATTACTGCGATGCGTAAGGCTCTTGATGATGAGTCTCGGCAACGTCGTGCGCAGTTGGATCGTGAGGTTGCACAGGTATGGGTCGGAGTCGAAGAGGAGCTTCAACGTCTATGGGATGCCATGCAGATGGAGATGGACACCACTTGTAACGCTATTGATCTTGCGCGTGCTGATGCTGAAGAAGAGGTATCGCACCTACGTCGTCAGGCTCAAGAGGAATTCGAATCCATCATTGCTGAGGGTCGTGCTCAGGCGAAAGCCCGTCTTGATCGGGTCTCCCAGCAGGTGGCCACCACCCAGGAATCCATGAGAGCTCTTATTGAGGGAGCCCAGGCTGAGGCGAATGCCATACGTCGAGAAGCCGACATTGAAGTCTCGGGTAAACGTTCAGAACTTAATGAAACATTTCAGGCAATTATGGACAAAGCCCAGGTCGATTCTGAGGCTATGCGTACTCAGGCTAGGATTGAGGGCGACGCTGCACTTACTCGTGCCCGTGAGGATGCGATGAGACTGAAAGCTCAGGCTGAGGATCGTATTGCACGCCAGGAGAGTGTGGCAGCCGAGGCGCGTGCTCGCGCCATGGCAGAAATGGAAGAGTTGCAGCGCAGTGTCGCTGAACGGGCTGGACGATCACGCCAGGAGGCAATGGATGTTGTTGCACAGGCAAGGCAGGATGCCGATGCAATTCGCAATGAAGTACGTGAGTATATGGAACGTGCCCGCATGGAGGCTTCGACGTTGGCCCGCCGTCGCGATAATATAGCTGCACAGCTAGGTCAATTGTCAGGAGTTATTGAAGCTCTTGCCGTGCCGGAGAATCCGGACGGAACCTAACTACTACGAGAAAGAGATTGAGGACAGATGCCCAATTTTCAGATGATCCGTCGGGGATATGATCCCGAGGAAGTCAATGCCGAGTTCGAGCGCTTGACCCAAGAGCTTGAAGCTGCTCGCAGTGGGTCCGGAGGTGGGGACTCAGAGTTGCATGCCACCATCGATCAGCTCCAACAGGAGCTTGATGAGATGTCGCTGTACACCGCTGATCTTGAGGATCGCGTCGCCCAGTCTCCCAAGGCTCCATCCTTCGACGACTTGGGTTCTCGCATCTCCCAGATGCTGGGTCTAGCTCAGGCCGAGAGCGAAGATGTGCGCTCCTCTGCAAAGAGGGAAGCTGACCAGCTGACAGCTGAGACACAGTCAGCCGCTGAGCAAACACGGACAGAAGCAGAGGCCTATGCCGCAGAAGTACGTAGCCAAGCAGACACCGAAGCCACCCGAATCATTGGTCAGGCTCAGCGCGAAGCCGAAGAGATCTTGGATCAGGCTGACCGTGAGGCATTGGCTCGTCGTGAAGAAGCCGAGGCTATTTACGAAAACCAGCGTGCTCGCGCTGCTGTCGCAGCTGCTGACTTCGAGAAGACTCTTGCAGAGCGTCGTGACGAAGCCGCCAAGGATTTTGCTACTCAGATGAAGGCCCAAGATGAGGCCATGCAGAGGTCTGAGGAATCACTGTTCGCGATCCAGGAAGAGGCCGAGCGCTACAAGGCAGAAGCTCAGGAGCAGGCCGACACCACAATCAGGGATGCTAACAACGAGGCTTCCGATATTCTCAAGCAGGCTAAGGCTGCTGCAGAGAGAGTACGTCGCGAGTCCGAGCGTGAAGTCCAGGCTGCAAGTGCGCGTCGTGACGCTATCACACTCCAGCTCAGCAATGTTCGTCAGATGCTCGCCACCATGGGTGTGAACCCAGGCTATGATGCCGACGAGTTCTTGGAAGACATTGAAGAAGAACTGGGCGAAGGCGACGACTGGCAGTGAGAGTCCCTTAGGAGTCTCTCAAACCACGTACATGAGGGGATGGCTTGCCAATCCCCGATGTGTGCAACTCAATTTCTCATAGGGGTGTATGTCTGGCCTGGGGTGGCAGGCCAGACATATACTTGTTTCTATGGATTATGTCGTCATCATGGCCGGCGGATCGGGGACGAGGCTGTGGCCTCTTTCTCGCCGTGGGATGCCAAAACAACTACTGCCGTTCATTGATGGCAGATCATTACTTCAGCTAGCTTATGACCGCGCGAAGGCACTCGTTGACCCTTCGCGCATCATTGTTTGCGCAGGGCGTGATTACGCCCAGATCATTTCCGAGCAATTGCCGGATCTCCCTAAGGAGAATCAACTCAGTGAACCTGAGGGAAGAGACTCGTGCGCAGCAGTCACATGGTCGGTAGCAACCATCGCACAACGTGATCCAGATGCGGTCGTGGCTGTCTTGGGGGCTGACCACATCATCACTCCACAGGCAGCCCTTATTTCCGTGATTAAGGATGCTTTCTCTGCGGCTCGGGAACATCCCACAGCTCTCGTAACATTGGGCGTCGTACCCCAGAGTCCACACACTGGATACGGGTATCTCCATCGCGGGCCTGCCTTGGATGACCATCCCACCGTTTTCACAGTACAGCGCTTTGCAGAGAAGCCCGATCTCGCTACAGCGAAGGACTATGTCTCCCGTGGCGGCTGGTTGTGGAACTCTGGAATGTTCATCTGGAGGGCCGAGACCTATCTTGACCAGATCCGCATTCTTGAACCTGAACTACTGAGTTCCATTGAGGATCTAGTAGCCAATCCTGATCGGATTGATGAGATTTATCCCACGTTGAAGAAGACTTCTGTGGACTACGCTGTCATGGAACCCTCAACCCAGGGGAAGACTTCAGCATCAGTACTCGTTGTCGCTTTGGAGGGGCACTGGGCTGACATTGGATCATTCCCATCTCTGGCTGATGCCTTAGAGGGTGGGGAAAACAAGATTGAGGGCTTGGCCGTCACACTGGAAGCTCACGGAAACCTCATTATGAATCGTGGTGGTGATGGGAAACTCATTGCCGTATGTGGTGTCGATGACCTTGTTATTGTCCAAGAGGGAGATATAACACTCGTGTGTTCGAAGAGTCATGCAGAATCAGTGAAAGAACTGAGGGAGTTGGCTTACGAACTGGGTGAAAATTATGGGTGAAAACTCATCTGTGGGGTACAAGCGCGCGGGTTGGTTTCTGATCTTCTTGGGAGTGGCTGCTTTCGTATCAGTGGTCATTCTCGTTGTTCTTTATCAGATCTCACCCCAGATGGTTCCCACTGATGTAGTTTTTCCCCTGAGCGGTGCAGGGTGTGTTGTCGCGGCATTAGTCATTACATTCGGTGTCAGGATGGTGAAGGGTCGGCGTGAATCACTGTCTTTAGGCCATTCCAGCACTGTTGCCGATGATAGTAACCCCGTTAGTACCTCCACCTCTCGCGATGGCGGAGAAAGTGATCAAGGTACTCTACCCATCGCTGCGCCAAAGGAAGCCCAGGGGTACGGATGGATGAAGGCCTCTGACTTGGTGAAAGAACGCGAGGCCCGCCCCTGAAATCACGTGATGAGTAAGGTTCTTCTTGCCGGAGTCTCTCCGATAATGGTCATCGTCATGTCCATCACTGTGGAACAGATATACTCCCTGAGTTGACTTACCTAAGTCACACTGGTGTAATTTTGTGTTAGATCATACTTTGGGATGAGAAGGTTGAGATGTCGAAAATGCTCACGTTGATCACAACGGTCGACGACGACGCTAGTTCCTGGCAAGCCAGTGCGCTATGCGCGCAGACCGATCCTGAGGCCTTTTTCCCAGAGAAAGGTGGTTCTACTCGCGAGGCAAAGAGTGTCTGCAAAGTGTGTGATGTCAAGCAGGAATGCCTGGAATACGCTCTCGCCAATGACGAGAGGTACGGTATCTGGGGTGGCCTCAGTGAACGCGAAAGGCGTAAACTTAAGCGTCGGGCGTGACTAGCGCGCCACTGACTGATGTAAAGGCCCTATGTCTCATACCGACGATTGGAGCTGGTTTGATGCTCCTGAACTCAGCGATGTCGATCTCAGCGGTCACACTGTTACCGCTGTCCTTGTGTGTCGTAATGCAGCATCCTGGCTTAATGCCACTCTTGCTGGAATCGGGCAACTAGATCGTCGTCCAGAGATCATCATCGCAGTTGATAACGAATCCACTGATGACACCACTGAGTTGTTGGAGGCCGCTCGCGGAGCGGGACTCATTGACCATGTGATTGATGGCAAAGCCAATGCTTCTTTTGGTCAGGCAGTCGAATTGGCATTGTCGGTGATCGGTCGACCCACTCAGTGGATCTGGATGCTTCATGATGATGCTGTACCAGATCAAAACGCGCTCACAGAACTTCTTCAGCTTGCCGCACGTACCCCACGACTGGCTATCGCTGTACCTCTGCTGGTGAGGCCTTCACGGCGTAATCATGCCGCTCGTACCCTTGAAGTCGGGGCATCCATCACTGCATCAGGGCGTCGAGCCCTCGGTCTTGAGCCCGATGAGGTCGCTCAGGGCCAATATGAATCCTCTCCGGTTTTGGGTGGTTCGACCTGTGGGATGCTCATCAAATGGGATTCCCTCATTCGTCTTGGCGGCTTTGATCGTTGTATCTCGGCCTATCGTGATGGTGTTGACCTGGGATGGCGTGCCCACCTGATCGGTGAATGGGTACTCACCTGTCCCAAGGCCAGAATCGTTCACCGACAAGTGGGGCGTTCGGAGATCCGGGAGTCAACTATTGCCCGTCGTGCCGCTCGAAGCGAGGCGGCATGGGATCGTCTCATGGGACTCAGACTCGTCGCGGCACATGCTAGAGGCTTCGCTCGGATCGGGATTCTTGTCCAACTGACCTTCGTATGTCTATTCTCAGCCCTCGTCTATGTTCTTGGAAGGGTGCCTGATCGGGCCAAGGATGAACTCCAAGCGTGGTCAGACTTCATCTTCCGCAGCCGAAAACCTGTGAAACGCCTCAGAGAGATCATCAAGAGGGTTTCTCATGGATCAAACACTGTTCACAGGGTTCGATCCTTGCGTCCAACCCTGGGTAGCGTTGTGGATGATGGATTCCAATCCCTGGTCTCCTGGGTCCAGGGCCAATGGTCCTCCAATAATGAAGCCGAGATAACTCTTGATGACCTGTTGGGTGATGAGTTCACGAGACGACTTGGCGAGGGGCGCAAGCGGATTCCTATAGGGGTATGGATGTCAGCCCTTGTTGCTGGGATCCTCATCATGGGGAGGCATCTGTACCAAGGGGGAATGGTGACGGCCCCAGGGCTGTTGGGTACCCCAGATTCTTTGATGCAGGGTTTCCAGTACGCACTGTCCGGACTTGGTGAACCCTGGCTTCTTGTGAGTGCTGCTACAGCTGCAGTTGCCCTGCATCCGCAGTGGTTCCCCGTTTTTGCTCTGTTGACCTATTTCCCAATCACCATGGGTGTTGCTGTGTGGTTCGCCCGGCGAAGGATTGAACATTCTGGGTTACGATGGCTTGCTGCTGGTGGTTATGCTCTGGTGCCAGTCCTCATGGGTGGACTCAACCGCGGTGCTCTGTGGTTGGTACTCCTTGCTGTGATCCTGCCTTTCATGGCTGAATGGATTTCACGGATACCTCAACCATGGATGGGTGCCCGCACCTTGCAAACCCTTGCTGGGATCTCTTTGGCTGGACTTGTGATTGTGGCGATCACTCCTGTGCTCTGGATACCTGTGATCGCGATCTCCATCATTGTGGCTCTCAATCGTGGTGGTACAGCCCGCTTAGTACGTACTGTGGTTGCCTTGGTACTTCCTTTCCTATTCTGGGCACAATCCATCCCCTATTTTGTGGCTAATCCTTCTCGGTTGTTGCTGACCCCCGAAGCGATGTTGACTGACCAGCCTCTCACCTGGGAGATGTTCTTTGCGAGACCCTTTGTTGTGGGCGCGCCACCTCAATGGCTGTCTTTGGTTGTGTTCTCTGCTTTGTGGGCTGGCGTTATCGTTGTGATGATTCGGGATTCCAAGGGCCGTTGGCTCGCCCTTATTGGCGCTGGCTGTATCACTGTAGGCATGTGGTTTGCCCAGGTCAGTCTTCCTATGGAGATCACTAGGGTTCAACCCGATCCCAGCGCCTTCCTGCTTGTCGGTTTCTCATTCCTTGTGTACGCCGTAGCCATCTGGATCGACCAGACCTTGAATTCGGTTGAGGGTAAGGATTTTGGTGCCACTCAGGCTCTGATTGCGTTGGTATCCCTGCTGATCGTGGTGGCCTTCCTTCTCGGTGGGGTATGGAGTGCATACGGGGGCATGAGCGAGGTTGTTCGTGGGCCCAGCAAGAAAGTACCTGAATATCTTGCCCACAATGAAATGGAATTGGATACGGGTACCCTCATCATCAATGGAGCTACTCGAACATGGAACCTCAGGTATGAGGGACAGACCACCTGGGGGCAGGGCTCTATTCTGAGTGGTCCCCTCCAAGTGGACAGTGTCGTAGAAACCTTTGAGCAAATTGTTGCACGAGCCGTGGAAGGGCGAGCTGATGATTCTGCAGCTGCGGAATTGGCTACAGCAGGTGTGAGTGTCGTCGTGGTGCTCAACGCCAATGCTGATACGGTGATCGCCTTGGACACCACTGCGGGTTTTCAGAGGATGACGACCGGTGGTGACACTGAGATTTGGGCTGTCACTTCGGATTCGCTTTCACCCACACGCAGGGCCTTGGTGACTGAGGGTGATCCAGTGATCTACCTTGGTGCCCGTGATCCGGTACCGCCCGGAAAGAGAACCACTCTTGTTCTTGCTCAACCATCTGATCCTAACCTGCATGTATTCGTTGGTGATCAGGAGTTGCGTCCAACCACATCAGGGGACTGGAGAGCGGCCTACACTCTTGGCGGAGCCTCAGGAGAGATACGCCTGAGCTACACCATTCCGCGCATGTGGACAGCATGGATACAGTTGGCTTTCTTGGCTGCCTTGATTATCTTTGTTGTACCTCCGCTGACGAGTAGGGATGAAGACGAAGATGGAGTTCCGACACGAAGGAGGACCCGATGATGATCCCCAGAGTCGGATTCATTGGCGGCATAGTTGTGATTCTTGGCGCACTCGTTACCGCCATCCTCGTACCTATTCCTCAGCCAGCAGTTCGACAGATCGCACTGCCTGTATCCAGGTTGTTAGCCTGTCCAGTGGGGGTGGTCAATCTGGGTGAGACGGTGGTCAAGGTCACTGATACCGAGGTTTTCCGGGTTGGATTGGTCAACGCCCTTCCATCCGAGCCCACCACGAGTGCCTCTGTGGAGAATCCAGCAAAACCGGTTGTGGTACGTGGATCAGCAACTGTTGGTGGAATTGCCTCCTATACAGAAGTAGGGAAGATCATGATGGCTCCCTGCGCCTCTCCCATCACCACGGGTACCTGGAATGGCGTTGAAACCCAGGGGATGGATTCTGCTCTGATATTCTCAAATATTGACTCCACTCCAGCTGTTGTTGATGTTTTCATCTTCGGGCAAACAGGTCCGATCGCCCTTCCCGGTTTGCGCGATATTCCTGTAGCAGCAGGCTATGAACAGGTTCTGTCCATCAACCAACTCTTGTCCTCCGAAACACCGATCAGTATTCAGGTGAGAGCCTCAAAGGGTCGAGTTTCCGCAATTTTGCGTTCCATTAACGATCAGGGAGCCGACTGGCAGCATCCTCAGGCCCTTGCTGATACAGATCTGGTCATGGTCGGGATTCCTGGGGGATCAGGTACACGTACCCTCTCTTTGACGAACCCCGATTCCTCGGCTCAGGCCACGGTTACTGTAGGAATCATTGGTGAAATGGGCCCCTTCACACCCCATGGATTGGAAACTATTGAGATCCCGCCTTCGCGATCAATCTCAGTGGATATGACCCAGGCATTGGGGGGTCAGCCCTCCGGGATTCATCTGAGTTCAGATCTTCCTGTGACAGCTTCTATCACTGTTGCGGATCGCGATATTGCTGGTCTGTCTTCTCAACCTGCACTCCATGGGGAGGTTGTCCTTCCTCCCATTGGTGGAATTCTATGGGTGGCTAATCCTGGATTGGAGGAGGCCACAGTCTCCTTGCATTCAATGACGGAATCGGGGACTGGTCTTGTGATTGAGACGCCGATTCCTGCTCAGTCCCTTGTACCCATTGAGTTTCCTTCCACAGGGATCTCTGTGCGAATAGCGACTACCTCAGATTCTTTGAGAACATCTTTGACTTTGACTGACAAGGCATGGTCCATCCTGCCCATTTATGGGGGAGGTATTATCTCAAGTGTGGATGTACCCCAGTTGGATCCTGGTCTTGGCTGATCTATTCCCCGCGTATATTGTCTGGGTCCAACGTGGCCACACTGTGGCCTGTTGAGGCAGCAACCTGCTCAACCAGGGCCACAAAGATGAGTTGCTTGAGTTGGTCTGAATCGCCAGCACGAAACTCTATGGGGCGACGATAGATGATGATTTGCGCAAGATGATCCTTTGTTGCTTCCACTGAGGCCGCAAGGGGCATATGGCTACTCCATAAGGCAGAGACATCGGGTACCTCCTCAACCCCGATTTCGAGGTGGTTGAGTACATCAGGAACAGCACTATCGATGGCTTCAATCGCCTCAGCCACATAGTGGAAAAACAAAGGGGTGGGTAGCGTGGGACGTCGCAGGCGAAGCATCTGTCCTGCGATGCAATTGGGGGGAGCAAGCATGCCTCTCATACCCCGACGATGACGATCACGCATGGAAACAAGTGTACGCGAGTTCCACCTTTCCCAGTGTTCCTTCGCATCACATCCTGGGACTATCGGTAGGGTTGAGGTGTGTCATTCCCGTGTTCGCGACCTGGATGTACCAATGTTGCAATCGCCCAGGTGACTTTCTCATATTCCCAGTCCGAGGTTGAGATGGCCCCTGTCGGTCATGAACTGGATCCAAGCGGCTACGTACTGTGTCAGGTCCATATGACCCGATTCAAGCCTCCGCGAGGATGGACCCTCACTACCCGAGGGATCCCTGCAAAAAACCCGTACAGACCCGCTCCAGCCCCTGTGCCAAACTCTGGTGAGGCTATCGAGGCCTTAGCTGCTGAGATACGCCGAGTTGGCGGCTTAGGCGAGGGTGAACCAGAGGGTACAGAGTACAGTCTCTCATCTCGAACCAACCTCGTGATCATGGCCTCACGAGCACATTTGCGGGTCGTTGCAGACTCTCAGGGGCATTCCAGTCGGTGATCCAACCAAGCTTTTACTAGCCAAAACTCTCACAATTCCCTCCCAAACCCACTAAGGTGGGGTATGTGCTGAAATCTCAAATCTTCAAAGCGAACGACATTCGGGGGATTGTCGGCACTGAATGGGACATGGCGGGGGCCTATAGTCTGGGGTGCGCCTTCGCACTGCTGATTCCTCAGAAAAAGATCGTCGTGAGTCGGGACATGAGAGTCTCCAGTCCCGAAATCCTGTCATCCTTTCTTTGCGGTGTTGTCGACACGGGGACATCTGTAGTCGATCTTGGCCTGGCTTCAACCGATGAACTGTGGTTCGCCTCAGGACTCATGGACTTGCCAGGGGTACAGATCACCTCAAGTCACAACACGAGTATCTACAATGGCCTAAAAATGTGTATGCCTGGGGCGAAGCCGGTGACACCGCTGTTCCTTAAGGAACTCGCACACTTGGCTCAAGCTATTGATTCTGGTGAGCATCACGTCACTAAGGTCGCAAACCCAGCTTCAGTTCACCATCATGATATCGGCGAGAGCTATGCGGACTACCTGCTCAAGCATGTCAACATGACAGGTAAGAGGCACATGAAGGTGGTTATTGATGCTGGTAATGGTATGGGTGGACTCTCGTCAAGGGCCGTACTCTCCAAGCTTGATATTGAGCTCGTGGGGCTCTTCATGGACCTCGATGGTACCTTCCCCAACCATCAACCCAACCCTCTAGAACCGCAGAACCTCGTTGATGCCCAACAGGCGGTGGTCGCACACGGGGCAGATCTTGCCCTCGTCTTCGATGGGGATGCAGACAGGGTCTTCGTCATTGACGAACGTGGCCAGGTTGTTTCCCCTTCAGTGATCACGGCCATGATCTCGGTACGTCTTTTGGATAAGGAGCCTGGTGCGACAGTTATCGTCAACACAACCATCTCTGAGGCGGTACACGAAATCATCAAGGAGCACGGTGGTACGGTCATCGAATCCAGGGTGGGGCATACCTACATTAAGGCGCTCATGGCTGAATCCAATGCCATCTTCGGTGGGGAGCATTCAGCCCACTACTATTTCCGGGATTTCTTTGGTGCCGATACGGGGATGTTGGCAGCCCTCCATGTATTAGCGGAAGTAGGAAAGACCGATAAACCCCTCTCCGAGATCGTGGATTCCTATTCCCGGTACGAGGCTTCTGGCGAGATCAACATGACAGTACATGAGCCTGAACGAGCGATCATTAAGGTTGCGGAAGCCTTCGGTAGGAACGCAGAGGTACACACTAACGATGGCCTCAAGATTCGTGGCGACCAATGGTGTCTGTGTGTACGTTCTTCCAATACTGAACCCCTGGTACGACTCAATGTGGAGGCGCGCAGTAGCGAACTTATGGCAAAGCTGCGTGATGAAGTACTCTTTCTTCTCAAGGAGGAATGATGGCTCTGGAACTAGACCCGACACTGTTGGGAATACTGGCCTGCCCGGCCTGCCACTCGAATCTCAGTGTGGACTACGAGGCAAAGGAGCTCATTTGTGCTTCTCAATCCTGTGCCTTGGCCTATCCTATCCGCGAGAATATCCCGATCATGCTGGTCGATGAGGCTCGCGATACGAGGCCTTCGCGAGGGTTCAACTAGGTCACTGAAGGGGGCTCGATGTTCGACGATTCCCTACTGGATGATCCTTTGGCTCTCAGCGTCAGAGGGGATCTGGTACACAAACTTGCTCTAACGGGAGCCCGTTTGCGTTGTGAACGCTCCGAAGAGATGGCAACAATTGTGGCCAAACTTGGGGGGCTTCAGCCCCGTACAATCCTGGTGATCGGGGCTGAATCAAGGCTTATTCGTGCGATTGTTGAGTGTGGGAGCCCTGTACCATGCGTAGCCTGGCAGATGGAAACCCTTCCCGCGTGGACTGGTCCCCTCGACATGGTCATCGTCTTAACAGGTCCTGATTCGCGATGGATACCCCTCTCCCGTGAGGCAATGCGGAGGGGGTCAATGATTTTCATGGTGGCCCCTCAGGATTCCAAGGCTGTGATCGAAGCCACCGCAGTACCGAAACTCGTCACCCACGATGAGGATCCCTTCCTTGCTGCACTCCTAGCCCTCAAGGTTTTGGATCTTCTTGGATTGGGTCCTGCCCTGGATTTGAATCTCGTTGCAGACACCCTTGATGAGGTGGCAGAGATCTCGGGTCCTCGTCACGGACTTGAAACCAATCCAGCCAAGAATCTGTCGTGTGCGCTTGCTGATGCTGTACCCCTTGTGTGGGGGGCATCCACCTTGGCTGCACGAGCCTCACGCCGAGTCGCGGAAGCCCTACGTGAGGCAACAGGACTGCCCGCTTTGGCTGCTGATGATGCTGCGCTGGCTCCACTGATTCAGGCCGCACACCCTCATGATGTTTTTGCTGACCCCTTTGAACAGGCCACGGTCAAGACTGATTTCTGTCTGTTGGTTCTCGACGATGGGGAGTCTTCAGTGGGTACGATGGATCTTGCGCGATTGGCTGAGGGGAGAAGCCTGCGGGTTGAGAGGATCACCTTCTCTCATGAGAACCCCATTGTCCGCTATGCGGGGCTGTTGTACCAAGGACTCTATGCCGCAGCCTATGTTGGACTTGCCACCATGAAAGAATAGGGTCGATGGAAGGATGTGGAAGTGAAGAGGGTTTTTGTACTCAATGGGGTTAACCTGGGTCGTCTAGGTGTACGCGATCCCGACGTCTATGGTTCGCTCACCCATGCCCATTTGGCTGAACACCTGGTTGGCACTGGCGAGGGTCTTGGCCTCGCAGTTGAGGTACGCCAAACAGATTCTGAAGCTGAGCTGATTTCCTGGCTTCATGAAGCAGCCGATGAGTCGATTCCGGTGGTCATCAATCCGGGGGCTTGGTCTCATTATTCCCATGCCATTGCTGATGCTGCCCGTGAAGTTGGGTTTCTGGTTGAGGTACACATCTCGAATATTCATGCTCGCGAGGAGTTCCGTCACCATTCAGTGATCTCTGCAGTGACCCAGGGTGTGATCGCTGGGATGGGTCTGGCTGGATACGATTACGCCCTGGCGCACATCGCTGCCACTGCCTGAGATTGCTGTGGCTACTGCTGAGTACACCCGTGCTAGGGGTGAGGCCCTTGTTGCCCAGCACCTTGGATCCCAATGGTCTTTCGGGCTTGACTATGCACGTACCCGGGCGGGATGCTGCCATTACACAAAAAAGAAGATTACTTGTTCAACCTATCTCATTGCCTACTTGGCGGATGACGAGGTTGAGCAGATCATCCTCCACGAGATTGCCCACGGGCTCGTAGGGGTACACGAAGGCCATGGGCGTACATGGGTGAAGACGGCAAGATCCCTGGGATATGTGGGGGGTCGTACGATAGAAATTCCCGAAGCCAGGATCTCAGCACGATGGCAGGGAGTCTGTGTACGCGGGCACGAAGTCTTCAGGCACCGTAAACCTAAGTACAGGGCCTACTGTGGTACCTGTGCCAACCAGGGGCGAAGGCGAGAACTCACATGGACGGATCGCGGGTTAGGCTTGATCGCCCGAGGTTGATCCGCTCAATGTCTGTTTGCGAACCCAGATGGGGGCAGTCATCAGACCTGAGATGTGGGCGTAGATGAGTAGGAAGATCCCTAGAGCACCCAAGAGGATCACAGGAATGATGGAGGCCTCAAGGCCGAAGATCCCTCCAGTGAGAAGATCGGAACCGCTCCAGTGGCTGACGAGCCAGCTTTCTTGGGCTCCAGTACCCGAAACGATGGACCCGAAGACCGGGCCGAGGGTCATATTCCAGGCAAAGTGCATACCGATGCACCACCACAGAGACCGGGTGATGATGTAGAGTCCAGCGAAAAGGATACCTGCTTCAATAGAGATAGCGATGGCTCCCCACAGACTGGCATCGGGGTTGAGAATATGCATGAAACCGAAGACGAGGGCTGAGATGAGTACAGCACCCCAGCTTCCTAATCCCTCTTCCACAAGGCGGAACAGGATCCCACGCAACATGATTTCCTCAGATATTGCAGCAACCACTCCCAGTGTCAGCAGATCCATCCACGGGGAGTAGTCAGAGTTGAATCCAGTGATGGTGTAGTTTCCCAGAATCGCGAGTACACCAATGGACAGGGAAACAAGAAGGACACCAAGCAACATCCCCTTGAGGAGTCCTCCAAGTCGTTTCAGAGCGATCTCATGGGGCCATACCCGCGATTCGGTGATGAAGCAGACCACAGCATAGGCGGCTATTGCTGCAAGAAGTTGGGTGACAGCACTCGCAGTGAAACTCACATTGAAGGACCCGTTGACTGCCTGATAGATCGATGTGAAGATGAATGTGCCTACGACCATGAGTAGGATAAACAATCCTCCACGAAGCCACGCCGAGGAGCGTACGGGATGCTTGTGAGGATAGGAACGATCGGGGTGATCCTCAGTGAGTAGATCTGTAGGTCGGATGGTAGGCATGGGCTCGCGAATCAGGGCGAACAGGTTCATTGCAGTCTCCTTATGATACCCGCACAGCTTACTGGAGACCTCTGGGGTACGCTGGGAATGCTCCCTGGTTGGGCATAGGAAGGACTCATGTGAGGATTCGCACAATTGCTGTGGTGATCCTTGGATCGCTGATGCTGTCTTCCTGTTCTGCGGGGAATATGGGGGAACCGACTCCTACGCCCACGGTACAGGTGAGTCTTCCCAACACCGGGGAGTCCCTAGCTCGCCTAGGATTCACCAACGAAGCCGCGTCAATGATCTGGATTCCTGATCATGTAACCCTGACCTATACCGCTGATCAGGGGAATCTTCTCATCGTGACAGGGATCATCTCAGAAGCGAAGGATATCGAAGCCTATCTCAGGGGAACCCTGCCAGGTTTGGGATGGGAGATTACTTCAGAATCTTCTGGTGCACTCATGTTCAGCAATGAGGTCTGGCATGGAGCTTATGTTGAAGGTGATCAATCCTGGGCCCTAACAGTGCGCAATGACTAGGGGAAACAACACAAACAGTGATTTCTGGTGATCCTTCGGATGCCTCAAGTACCTTGAATCGACGGATCTCGGATCAGAGTTTTCTCAAGAAATCAGGATCATCATCAGGTGCGGTTGGAGGTACATCCTCTTCAATCGGGCGACCAAAGATCCACCACCCGGTCATCCCAATAATAGGCAGGGTGAGGATCATTAAAAGCCACAGTATCTTTGGGACTACACGTACCCCCTTGGAATCAGCTTGGGCAAGATGAACTAACGTGAAGATCGTTGCAGCTAGCACAAGTATCACAGGCAAAAGTCGTCCCATAGATACCAGTGTACGGGAGATGTCAATTCAAGATGATCCTCCTCCCAACAATCAGGGTGTCAGGTGTCAGGACCGTATCTCAGGACACACTTTTATCTCATAGAGGCCGCCTGAGGTTCTAGACATTGACAAGAAAGATTTCACTTTGTGAGGTGTGTCCTGAGATGAGTCCTGACACTGCGGAAAGGAAACAAGGGGATTTATCCCCATGGACGTATCTTTCGCATCAAGAAAGAATTAGAGAATCTGATTTGTCTGTTAGGTAGCATTCTCTGTCAAGGTCCGGTAGGGGATTTTCTGATCAATGTTGTCTCAGAAGGAATCTTAATGATGAGATAAATCAGATGATGGTGAAATAATAGGCTCCGATCAAACATCGGAGATTGTTTGGGGGTTCAGGTGGCAGGCAGCGAAAGGAGACAAAGCTAGTATGAAATGGCATCAAGCCTTGTCCGTTGGGTTAGTCGCGTCCTTGTCTATGGGATTGGTTGGTCTTGCTGTAGCGAGTGAGGGAATGCCTGTTGCTACAGTCGATATGAATGACTCTGGGGTTTGGGTGACGAATCATTCCATCCAACATCTGGGGCGTTTTAATCACAGTGCAGGGCAGATTGATGGTATTTCGTATGTGACGGAAGTCACCGATTTCGATGTGATTCAGGACCGCACATCCGTCTTCGTTACTGGTCCTGATGATGGATCTTTTGTTCAGGTGAATCCTCCTAATCTGACCTTGGGAATCCAACAACTCCTTGGGTCGAGTACTCAGGTAAGTCTTGGTGGAGAGATGGTTGGAATCCTTGTTCCTGAGCAGGGAAAGTTCTGGATGATCCCTGTGAGTTCAGTAGCAGGATTTGATCCGAATACTGAGGTCTTCCCTCCGATTGTTGAGGATCTTCCACACAATGCCGTGTCTTCGGTTGGGTTTGATGGAACAGGATACGTTGTCGACCCTTTGACTAGCACCCTAATAACGGTCTGGGGGGGGGGGTATCTCAGAAGCTGAATCTGCCAAGATCGACAAAGCTGGTTTTTCTGACTTGGGTGAGGAAGATACCTATTCGATGACCGTTGTGGGGAAAACTCCAGTTGTCATCAACCATGATTCTCAAGTGATTCACTTAGGAACCAAGAAAAGTATGAATCTTCAGGCGGTTGATCTGACTACAGATCCTGTCGTGTTGCAGGCGATGTCTGAGTCAGGTAGTTCAGTAGCATACGCCACCACCCAAGGTTTAGTCGTACAACCTCTAGGTGGGCAGGATCCCGAGGTGACATCTGCAGAGGGTATTCCTTCCCAGCCTGTTGTTGTGGACGGATGTACTTACGGAGTCTGGTCACAGACTGGAGATTTCATTCGAGACTGTATTGGCGAGACCCACGATCTGAAGCAGGCCATACCCGATTTCGATGTTGATGATGAGCTTCGTTTTCGTGTCAACTGGGGCCATATCGTGCTCAATCAAATAAAGTCTGGCGGCATTTGGTTGGTCACTGATCTTGTTGTCAAGGTGGACAATTGGGAGGAAGCCCTTCGAGGTGACGAAGGCAATGAGGATCAGGACAGTACAGAAGAGATCGATGAGAACGAGAAGATTGATCGCTCAGGAGACAATAGGCCTCCGGTAGCTAGAGATGATGAGTTTGGGGCTCGCCCAGGCAGGAGTGTGCTCCTTCCCGTTGTTGAAAATGATATTGATGAGGATGGGGATCTTCTCACAGTTGAGTTGCTCGGAAGCGCCCCTGCCGGTTTTGATCTTAACCTCGTGTATTCGCAAGCGATCATACAAATGAATGTTCCAGCAACAGCCTCAGGTGTGGTGAGTTTTGCTTACAGGGTTCATGATGGTCGAGGGGGAGAATCGACCGCATCTGTCACGGTTGCCATTCGCCCTGAGTCTGAGAATTCCGCTCCTGAGACAGCACGAGCTACAGTACTAACGGTCTCTAGTGGTCAACGTGTAACCCATAATGTTTTGACCAACTGGAGAGATCCAGATGGAGATACGATCTTCCTTCTTGGGGCAGAAGCGCCTCAAGAAGATTCGGTTACTGTGACACAAGATGGGACTTTGACCTTCCAGGATGGTGGTCTCACGACGGGTGTCAAAACGGTTCAGGTCACTGTATCCGATGGGCAAGAGTCAAATACCCAGGAAATCATGGTGAATGTTTTGCCTTCTGGTAATAGGCCACCAGTGGCGACACCAGATCTTGTCTCAGGAACAGTCGATACTCCTATTGAAATCCGGCCGCTCGATAATGACACGGATCCCAATGGTAACTCGTTGAGATTAACGGGGGTCGAAGGTGATCCTGCCAAGTGTGTATTGGAAAAGGAACTCACTCAAGGTTTGGTGACGGCAACCTGCTCAGAACCAGGATCGGTATACCTGACCTACACCGTGACTGACGGTCCTTCTGCCAATGTTGAATCATGGATAAGGGTGTTAGTGATTCCCAAGGCGGCTGGTGATGAGCCGCCAATCGCAGTTCCCGATACAGTGCTCCTTTCTCCTGGTCAGGATGCCTTTGTAACCCCGCTCGACAATGATGTGAACCCGCTTGGGTTCCCGCTTGTAGTGACCAGTGTCGGTGTTGATTCGGGTCTCCCAGTGAGTGTGTCGGTTTTGGAATATGAGCGGGTGAAGATCACGCCCAATCAGGAGTTCTCATCACCAATTTCTATTTCCTATACGGTCTCCAATGGTAAGGGATATGCCTCAAGTCGCATTACAGTTGTGCCGCTTCCTGCTCCAGACAAGGTTCTTCCTCCCACTGCGGTGGATGACACCGTGACGGTACGCGTTGGAGACATCGCCACGGTGAGCGTGTTAAGCAACGATACTCAGGCCAATGGAATCGCTCTCAGGCTCCGCCCAGACCTTCCTGAGACCCCCGATCCTGATACGGAAGCCCTTGTCTTCACCTCGGGTAATACGGTCAGGGTCCATGCTCGCCAGGAGCCGGGAACATATACGGTTCTTTATCAGGTCGAGGTTGTCAAAGGTTCTGCTGAACCGGATACTGGGCGTCTCACTATCTATGTCACTCCACAAGATGAGGGTGGAAACCAGGCTCCTAAGCCTAAGGATGTTCAGGCCCGAACACGAATCGGGAATCCAGTCAATATTGAGATTCCTTTGAATGGTGTCGACCCCAATGGTGATCACGTGACAGTGACGGGGCTAGCCTCTGCGCCAGGTCAAGGAATCATCACATCGCTCAAAGGAAACAAGTTCGTTTATGAGCCTGGGGCGAATACGACTGGTGACGAATTCACCTATGTGGTCAGGGACAGACTTGGATTGGAATCAACTGGCCGTGTGCGGATAGGCGTAGCACCTGCCTCAGATATGAACCTTCCTCCCAATGCAGTTACAGATTTTGCTGAGGCTATTCCAGGCGGCAAGGTAACTATTCCAGTGACCATGAATGACACTGATCCTGATGGAGACATCTGCTGCTATCTGAAAGGTGGCTCAGTTCAATCGGAGTTTTTCACTGGAGAAGTGGATGGTCAGGAAGTCATCATTCAAGCTCCCGACCAGGTGGGATCCTATTGGGGGACATACACAGTCTCCGATGAGTTCTATCAGGAGTCCACTGGGGTCATCGTGTTGACAGTCGCTGAAGATATTCAGCCTAAGAAGCCTCTAGTCACCGACGACGAGGTTTCGACCTTAGAGGCCCTTCTTAATACTTCTATGACCCTTGAGGTTTTGGCTAATGACTATGATCCAGATGGGGATAAAGAATCCTTGGTTGTCAGCGTTGATGATCCGACTGTATCCGTGTCAGCCAATAACGTGACTGTGCCCATCACCGCTGACCTCCAAATCATTGACTATTACGTCACTGATCCCGATGGTCAGGTTGGACATGGATTCATTACAGTGCCAGGGGCAGACCTTATTCCACCTCAATATAACCCAGAAGCGAAACGTGTCGAAGTCCGTTCAGGAGAGACTATTTCTTTCGCACTGGCTGATCATGTGATAGTTCGCACGGATCGTAGCCCTAGGGTTGTCGATGCAGCAGGAATAACAGCATGGAATGGTTCGGCTACCGCACCATCGGTGACTCAACTGAGTTTCACTGCCCCCGACAACTATCAGGGGCCAGCCGCTATTTCGGTCAAGGTAACTGATGGCGCAACCCTGGAGGATGACACGGGCATTGCTGCTGTGGTGACGATCCCAGTCAAAGTTCTTCCTGGTGATAAGGCCAAGGAGGAAGAAGAGGAAGAGGACGAAGAAGAAGCCACCATTCCTGTGATGAGAAGCACGGCCCTTGAGGTTGAGGTGGGAGAGGGTTCCACCTTTGATTTGGCGACTCTAGTGTCGAATGTTCAGCCAACAGATCGCTTGACGTACTCACTGCTGGAGGGCCCCTCTCTTGGTGGCGTAGAGGCCAGCCTAAGCGGTTCAACGCTCACTGCAAGCGCAGGTTCCAATGTTCCCAGTGGAAGCGAGTCGGTTCTTCGAGTATCTGTCACCTTAGGTGAGGTTGAAGTTGAGGCTACTGTGACCATAAAGATCGTAGGAACTAGGAGACCTCTGCCTCAGGCTGTTGATGACATGATCCCTAGCTCGAATCAGGGGCAGACTGTGTGCGTTCCTGTGACAAGTAATGACACGAATCCTTTCCCCAATGATTCCCTGACGGTCGTCAGTGCATCGGTTGAAACCGGTGATGGGCAAGCTGTAGTGGGTTGCGGGGGAGGCCAGGGCGTCAATGTGACTCCAGCAGCCTCTTTCCTGGGTGAAATGGTTGTGAGATATGTGATCGTGGATGTCACCCAGGATCCCAACCGTCAGTCGACTGGGCGGATCTATCTCAATGTTCGTGGCAGACCAAGCCCACCCACAGGTGTTCATATTGATCAAGTGGGTGATCGACAGGTGATTCTGAGTTGGATGCCTGCGGATAATAATGGTGCACCCCTGAGTGGATACACCGTGTCCTCAAGTCCGCCCGCGTCAGGCTACCCATTACAGTGTCCAACCACCACATGCATCTTGAATGGATTGACGAACAACGTCACCTATCGATTCACTGTGACCGCCACAAATGAGGTGGGTACATCCGATCCCTCTATGGCTTCCGATGAAGCACGCCCAGATGCGATCCCTAATAGGCTCGATGCTCCAGTCCTTGCATTTGGCAACAAGTCTTTGACTATTACGTGGATTCCTCGAGGAAGTCCTGGATCTCCTGTTACTTCCTATGATCTAGAGATCTCGCCACCTCCGCCCTCGGGGCAGGCAATCGTGAATGTCACTGGCACATCTTACGTCTGGTCGGGTCTGTCGAACGGAACCGAATACCAAGTCATGGCTTGTGCTCGAAACCTGGCTCCTGGGGTCTGTGAGCAAGCCAGCCACTGGTCTCCTCTCTCCCTTCCACAGATTCCAGCAGGGCCTCCTGATCCACCAGTGCAACCCACCTGGACTCGACTGAATCCTGTTGGTTCTGAAGGGCAGGTTGAGGTGTGCTGGACTGAACCCTACAACAATGGGGATAGGATCTCCTCCTACACTCTGACTTCATCAAGTGGAGTGACCTACACAGTAACTCCCACAGGTGGAAGAACATGTCGGACCACCACTCTCCCAAGTTCTGAAAATGGCTACACCTTCAAGGTTGCTGCGCACAACAAAGCTGGGCAAGGGCAATTTTCCGTGAACTCTGATGAGTTCAGATCGGTGATCAAACCTGGACCAGTTTCGAATCTTTCCACCCAAGATCGAGACAAGGCATGTGTGGTGAGTTTCAGCCCCGCAGCTCTCAATGGAGCCAAATCCTCTGAGGTGACATATCACTGGAGAGCGAGTTCTGGTCAGTCTGGAGACTTTGGAACAAGCACGTCAGGGACGGCGTCTGGCCTAGCTAATTCTGATAATGCTATTACTATTACTGTATGGGCTCGGACTAGTGTGCAAGGCTTTTCACAGGATGGTGAGGAGCGATCGGTAACCAGTTGTCGTCCTTTTGGGCCAGTGAATAAACCTGGAGCTACAGCGGAACGCCCGAGTGACCGGGAAAGCACGAAAGTGATTCTTGGCTGGAGTAGGCCCAGCTGGAACGGTCGCCGAGTTACTTACGTTATGGCTAAAATTGATACGGGTAGCTGGTGGGAAACAGACGGTTTGGACAGTGGAACTATTTCGATTGGAGATGGTTGGGGGCAGACCCATACCATTTGGGTCAAAGCCTGTGATTCGGAGGGTCAGTGCTCAGAGAATAGCGCTTCAACCACAGCCCATTCCAAACCAGCAGCAGAGTACTGGTTGTATGTGAACCCCAACGATTGTGTCGGTGCAGTAGGTCCCGGATTGACCGGAGGTTGTAGAGGGCACATCGGTTTCAATAAGTGGGCTCTTGAAGGTGGGGGCACATATACCGTGACATGTTCTTGGAGGCAACCCAATGGGATGACAGGCTCCATTACGGGCCAAGTGGAGGTTGGTCGCGCCTCTGATGGAAGTGGATATATGGCATGTCCTAAACATGGCGGACAGGGTGGCCTGAATGGCTACGTCAACAAGACGGATGTGTTCACAGTCGAGATCCATGGAGTTACCTCCAAAACCCAGACAATGAACTGGTAGCTTGAAACATTTAGAAAAGGAAAACCATGTCAATAACTCGTGAAGAGGCACAATGGTTTGCCCAAGCTTTCGGGCAAATCGTTTCAAGCGTGAGTCAAGCAGTGCTCGGTAAAGAATACGTGGTGCGTCTGGCTGTGTCGGCTCTCCTCGCCGAGGGGCATATCCTTCTGGAGGATGCGCCTGGTACAGGAAAAACCATGTTAGCTCGCTCACTGGCTGCCTCAGTGGAAGGCCAGGAGAAGCGTATCCAGTTCACTCCGGACCTTTTGCCGACTGATGTCACTGGTGTCACAGTCTATGACCAGTCTCGTGGGGTCTTCGAGTTTAAACCGGGGCCAATCTTTGCCACCATTGTTCTTGCTGATGAGATCAACCGTGCTTCGCCTAAGACCCAGTCTGCCCTTTTGGAGGTCATGGAAGAGGGTCAGGTGACAGTGGATGGGGTTACCCGCCCGGTGGGTCGCCCCTTCATGGTGCTTGCCACTCAGAACCCCATTGAGCAGGCAGGTACCTATCGCCTACCAGAGGCTCAACTTGACCGATTCCTGATGAAGACATCGATTGGATACCCAGACAGGGCGAGTACCGTTGAAATCCTTTCTGGCGCTGCTGTGAAGAATCGTGCTGCTGCCATTTCGTCGGTCATCACAACTGATGCGGTCTGTCAGATGGCTGATATGGCGGCTAAGGTCCATGTGCCTGATGCAGTCTTGGATTACGTCTCATGGATTGCGGAAGAAACTCGGGCGACCTCCGAAACCCGAATCGGGGTCTCCGTGCGTGGGGCTCTCGCCATGACTCGGGCAGCCAAGGTGTGGGCTGCTTCTCAGGGGCGTGAATATGTTCTTCCTGAAGATATTCAGGAACTCGCTGGGCCAGTCCTGTCCCATCGACTGGTCCTTGATCCTGAAGCCGAGTTTGCTGGCGCAACTGCTTCCCAGATTGTAGGGAGGATCCTCACCGAGGTGCCTGCACCCAAGATCGGGATGCCTTCATGAGTTCTCCCGAACCCCAAAGGGCCTTCGAGACCATACTCAAACCGCAGGTCATTTCTAGTCGAGAGAAGACGAAAGGCTCTGAGACGGAACCAGAAGAACCCTCTCCAGGCAAGCCTCGTAAGTCGGCGAAACGGCGAGAGAAAGCGCCTCGACATGCGCAGGAGCCAAAAAGAGTTCTGCCCAAAGCAGCCACGGTGCGAACATCATCTCCACTGACAAAGTTGAGGCAGTGGTGGAATCCCTTAGGGGCTCGCCTTGGGCGGTACTGGAGAGGATTCCTCCACGTCAGCGAGCCGCTGAGGCGTAGGGTTTCTCCATTCTTTGCGGTCATCCAGCCCGCTGGATGGGCTGCACTCATCAGTTCTCTTGTTCTCGCTGGCCTGGGGTGGTGGCTAGGGTGGATGGAGTTCCTAGTTATCGCCCTCATGGTAGTGGCGCTGTCAATCTTTTCGATCATCTTTGTGATTGGAAGATCCACCTATGATGTCAGCCTGGATCTCAGTCGCCTCAGGGTGACCGTAGGATCGGACGCCTTTGGTGGGGTCAGTGTCAGCAATACATCCACTCGCCCTGTGATGGCATCCACATTCATGATGCCTGTGGGAAAGGCTACTAGCTCCTTTCTAGTTCCACGACTAGCGGGCAGCGCCTCCTTTGATGAATCCTTTCAGGTGAACACATCAAAGCGAGCTGTGATCCCAGTTGGTCCTGTTCGTTCCTCACGCGGTGATGGCCTTGGTCTGCTTCGACGCGAAGTGATCTGGACCGACGCCCAAGAACTCTTTATCCACCCCAAGACGATTTCTCTTGGAGATTCCTCAGCTGGTTTCATGAAAGATCTTGAAGGTCGTCCGACCGACACACTGTCATCCTCGGATATAGCCTTCCATGCTCTACGGGAGTATGTAGTCGGAGATGATCTGAGGCATGTCCACTGGAAATCAACCGCACGAACAGGAAAACTCCTCGTTCGCCAATTTGAGGAAACCCGCCGATCTCATTTGGTGATCTGTCTATCGATGTCGGTGGAAGACTATGAATCCGAAGCTGACTTTGAGTTGGCGGTTTCTGCGTGCGCATCCCTGGGACAGCAAGCAATCCGAGACGACAAAGATGTGACCATTCAGGCGCCAAAGAAGCGGCTCAATGTTCAGACTGGACTCAGGATGCTGGATGACTTCTCCCGCCTTGAGTTCGGTGGACCCGTTGACCGAATAGAAACCGTAGCCCTTGATGGATCCGCTGCAGCGCCCGATGCCTCAGTCGTTGTGATAGCAGTAGGAACGCCAGTAAGGCCTGGGCGCCTTCATGCGGCGACCTCACAGTTTGGTGTTGACGTTCTCACTGTTGTTCTTCGATGTGGGAACGGAGCTCACCTCTCACGCGGAGTCATTGGTAACAGCCCAGTACTCACCATTGGCAATCTTGAAGACTTTCCCCGAGCCCTTCGCTCCTTGGAAGTTTGAGGTGGAATTATGGATAGACCACGATTTTTCACTCCCCGCGTCCTCGTTGATGTGGGTGCGATTCTGCTTATCATGAGTGCAGCTCTGGTGGGATTCTGGCCAGCCTTTGGTTCATTCGGATTCCTTCGACCAGCACTTGTAGGGATGGCTGTTGGGTTGGTTATTGCCTGGGTGGGGGCATGGAAGCGTTGGCCAACAATAATCGTGGCAGCTGTCACTGTCGGGGCATACTTCGTCTTTGGTGCTGCTGGAGCGCTGTGGACGAGAGCCATCGCTGGTGTTGTTCCAGATCTTGACTGTTTGAGGATTCTAGTTTTCGGATCAGTCGGTATATGGAAGCAATTCGTTACTGTATCAACACCTTTGGGGAGTTTCTTCGGGATGACCTTGGTTCCCTTCATTCTTGCGCTCCTTGTGGCGGTGGGTGCTGGAACGGCTGCATGGAGAGCGAAGAGGATCTGGTTGGTCTTTATCCCTCTTGGGTTGCTGGCGGCTCTCGTAATCCTCTTTGGTACTGCCCGATCCTATATGCCGATACCTCAAGCTCTCGTGATGGCAGGAGTATCCCTTGCCTGGATTGCGTGGCGAAGCGACTCCAACCAACTTATGGTTTCGGAGGCTTCAACTGCGGCTGTTCGTCGTTCGAAAACGCTCAAAGCGGGAATACAATTAGTCATCGGTGCTCTCGTAGCTGGCTGCCTGGGAATCTTTGTCATCTCTGACCTAGATAGGGAAGCCCTTCGACGTCATGTGGTTCCCCCATTGGATACACACGCATATCCAAGCCCCCTGATTTCTTTCAGGGACCTTGTGGATGATCGCGCAGAAGAAGTGCTCTTCATCATTGATGGATGGGACAAGGATTATCTATTGCGCTTAGCCGTTATGGACACCTACGACGGCATGGTCTATAACGTTGGTGCTGCCACAGGAGCTTCCCACCATTTCCCATGTGGACTCTGTATCGCACTCCGACACACTTGAATTCACAGGAGAGCGTTTTGAAGCCCTCACCGAATCTCTCTACTACAATCCCAGCACAGATGCCCTGATTGACACTGCTGCTTTAGGGTCTGGAGTAACGTACACCATCAATGCAACCTTGAGTAGTAAAAAACCTGCGAATGAGACCTCATTGATGACGGTTGCCATGCCCAAGCCTAAATGGGTTCCGGATGTGGTCGGTGCGCTTTCAACAGAATGGGCAGGGACTGACAAGTCCCCCCTTAAACGAGTCGAAGAGATAGTCTCCACATTACAAACAACAGGTTTCTTTTCTCATGGACTCGAAAGTGAAGAACCCTCGAATCCGGGACATTCGTCATACCGAATTGCTCAACTCCTCGACAAGCCAGAGCGGATGATAGGTGACGGGGAGCAGTATGCCGTTGCTGCTGCCCTGTTGTTGAATGATGCAGGGATACCATCACGAGTAGTCATGGGATTCCGTGTGGATGCAGAGTCCTCCTTCAGTGGGTCAACCTGGAGGGTCACAGGATCAGATGTTCAGGCTTGGGTCGAGGTCCCATTTGAAGGAATAGGATGGGTACCCTTCTTCCCGACACCTGATAAAGATCAAGAACCGAAAGAAGAGGATCAACGCTCAAAAGCAAAACCCAAACCACAGGTACTGCAGCCTCCTCCGCCTTCCAATTCCTCGGATTCTGATGTCTCGCAATCCGCTCTCGATCCTCGCGACGATGAGGAAGAAGAGGAAGAAGAACCCTTTGACTGGGGTCGAATCCTAAGGATCGCACTCGCTGTCACGATTCCTATAGGGGTTTTGGTGACTCCACTGATCATTATTACTTCCATAAAGCTCAGCCGTACCAAGAAACGAAGAAAAACCCCGGACCTCACACATCGTGTCGCGCATGGCTGGCAAGAAATGGTTGACCATGCGACTGACCTCGGAATTATCCCGCCTAAGGCAGCAACACGTAAACAAATCAGTGCAGCCTTAGCCAAAGCTCACAGTGTAGAAGGTGTAGAAAGATTGGCCTACTTAGCTAACCAGGGCACCTTTGCACCTTCGCCTCCCACCGAAAAAGAAGCAACTGAATTCTGGAAAGAAGTCGAGAAGGTCTCGCGGTCCCTCGCTTCCACCTTCCCATCAAGGCGGAGGTTCATGTCCAAGTTTTCTTTGGCATCCCTACGTCGTAATCCTCAACCAACCTTGGACATACAGGAGTGGAAATGAACCAACCCGCCCGACAGTGCCCGAATTGTTCTGCTCTCGTGGGCGCTGATCTCAAAATGTGTTTGACCTGTGGTCAAGTGTTGACCACACAGTCCCAAGTACCGAAGATTTCAAGTGTGCCAGGAGCGCCTCCAGTTGCTCCAAAAACTCCTGCTCCTGTCCAGGAAGGCTACTTGCCGTCATCGCCTCCTCAGCAAGGGACGCCATTTAATCGGCGACCAGCAGTACAAACACCTGCATTGGACTATCCGCCTGCTCCTGAGCGACGCGCTCCTTATATTCCACAGCCTGGTTTCAATCCTCCGTATCCTCCACTTCCAGGAGCTTCGACAACTCCTCCAACGGGATACCCTGCTCAAGTTCAGGTGCTTCCTGATCCCAATCAGGGTGTTCCATCAATCCAATCGTATGGTCCGATTCATGTAGGAACGGTAGATTTCGTTTTCGATACAGGGCAACGCATACGAATTATGGGATCAGGTCTCATCGGGCGCAACCCAAGTTCCTCAGATCCTGGTGTGATGTGTACTGCGATCAACGACACCTCCATCTCGAAAACACATCTTGAGTATGGGTTTGATGGCCTCGGGTTATGGATCAAAGATCGGGGCTCAACCAATGGATCAACATTGGTTCGTCAAGGACAAACAACCCCCCTGCAGCCACGGGCCGAGAAGCAGGTCCAGGTTGGAGACGTTGTCACCATAGGTTCACGCAGGTTCGTGATAGAAGGGGTCAGCAGATGACCACTCAACCCACCCTCACAGTCGCTCACTGTTCCAATGCAGGACACAGGCGCTCACTCAACGAGGATGCAGTCCTTGCAAGAACCCCAGTGTTCATTGTCGCGGATGGCATGGGCGGACATGATGCTGGGGATCGAGCAAGTTCTATTGCTGTTGAAGAAATGGGCAAACTTGGCCCCTATCCTCAGGTAGAAGACGTAAGAGATGCTCTGACTCGTGCCCGAGCTGGAATAGATCATCTTGAGGTCACTAATGCACGGCGCGCTGCTGGAACTACTATCAGTGGTCTTGTTCTTGTCCAGCAGGCTGACCAACCCTATTGGCTTGTGTTGAATCTAGGTGATTCTCGCACCTATCGAGCAACCAAGTCTGAAGTGACGCAAATCTCGGTCGACCATTCTGAGGTACAGGAAATGATCGAGGCTGGGCGGTTAGATGTATTGGATGCTCAGAATTATGGACGTCGACACGTGATCACCAGAGTTCTTGGAGGTCGTACTGTGGAACGTCCAGAATACTGGCTATTTCCAGTACAAGGACCTGAGAGATGGATGATTTGCTCGGATGGACTCACTGAAGAACTCAACGATGACGTCATTGCACACATCCTTAGACATGAAACTTTCGCGCAGGATGCTGTGAACAAACTTGTGGAAGCTGCTTTAGAAGCGGGAGGTCGAGACAACATTTCAGTGATCGTTGTGGATGTAAAAGACGCTGACGAATCTGAAGATGAGGAAACCATTGAAGAAGTGATTGGGGACTGGAGATTTCAACCTGGGCGGGTGATGTCATGAGGTATGTTCCAGGTGATTGGCATGGTTTGGTCTGTGCGAATGGATTCATTGTGGTGGACTCCACGATCTCCAGTTCTATGATCAATGAATTATGGTCAACGCTGGAATCCGGACATGGATTTACTGGGGTGCTTCAAGTCTTCGCAAAGGCCGGGATTGAGCTTTCCTCTTTGCCGGATTTCGCAATCGTCGTGTGTGAGCCAGGAGGATATGGGACCCGTGTTGTCGTGCGAGGGCAACTTGTTGTTTCCGGACTCGCGGAAGATGGTCCCTTCACCGTGAATGGATATGGGGCGACATCTTGGCAAGAGAAAATCCTCCTTGCTCCTCACAGTATAGAAGTTCTCACCAGAGAGAAACAGTCCACTGATGTCGAATGGCCAATTCAAGGTGGAGTCGTCCTAATTTCGAGTATTCGAATGATGGGGGATCAAGGTGAGGGCCAACATATGAGGAACTCATCAGAGCTCATGCCTATTAGTAGGCCTGAATCACAGTCACTTTCTTCTCAGTATCCCGTGGTACAGACACCTGTCGATCTAGCGAATCTCAGGGAACCACTGAGTTTGGAGCCAGAACAAGTGCCTTCACGTACAGCGAGCATGGAACAGGTATCTCCTTTCGTTGAAGACCTAAGCGCCAACGTGATTTCACCAGTTCCTGTTCAGTCCACTGGTCAAACCACACTGATGCAGGAAGACTACGAGCCTCCAGAACCAGATGAAGACCCTGATCTGAAGTCAACGACATATTATCTGGGGTTGTTTGAGCCACAGGCTGCGCAGATTGGTAATTCACTTCCGCATTCCAGTAGTGGCCAGGGTAATAGTGATGACCATGACGGCCACACTATTGCGTTAGTTCCATCTGAGGACGATGACCATGATGGGATGACAGTGATGTCGCTATCTGACATCGGATCAGAGGATCACGACGGAATGACGGTGATGGATGTGCCTAGTTTTGCGGCCCCAGCTCCTGCGCCACCTCCTGTTGTACATTCATCACAGCCGACTGTTCTGGCTAGGCTATGCCCAGCCTGTCGTACCCCTAATTCCACAAGACGAGTCGACTGTAGAAGCTGTCATAATACGCTCAGTGGGGATGCTATGCAGATCCCTCGGCCATCGTTGGGACAGATACGGCTTCCCAGTGGGGATGTTATTCCGATTGATAAGCCCGTCATTATTGGTAGAAAACCTGAGGCTACGCGATTTTCAAACTCCGATATTCCACTACTTATTGGAGTTAATGATCCCCATATCTCGTCCACCCATCTAAAAATCGACCTTGAGGACTGGAGCGTTCTAGTCACCAGCATGGGTCGTAATGGGACGATTCTGCGTCGTATAGGTCAGCCTGATCGTCGATTCACTAAAGGCGAACAAGTAATCGCTCAGGCAGGAGACGTTTACTGCCTAAGTTCAGAACTCAGCCTTACTGTATTGGAGCTCGCATAATGGCTACTGCATCTCCTCCTCGAATACCGGGCTTCACTTATGTTGCGGACATTGGGCATGGTGGCTTCGCCGATGTCTATTTGTATACGCAGATGACACCACGACGACAAGTGGCCATTAAAGTTTTGCATTCCAACGTAGCAAGCTCTGAGGCTGCCGCCCGCCTTAACAAGGAAGCTGATGCCATGGCAGGTCTGTCGCAGCATCTCAATATCGTGACAGTCTTCCACTCTGACATAGCCGCAGATGGTCGGCCCTATCTGGTGATGGAGTACTATCCAGGTCCTGCATTATCGAAGGGATTGAGTCGATCTCAAAAACCAGTTGATGAGGCATTAAGCATAGGGATTCAACTTGCTGGAGCACTTGAATCAGCTCATAGGGTGACTGTGCTTGGGGCGGAGACATCTTCGCAAGGAATTCTGCATCGAGACATTAAGCCAGCGAATATTCTTGTTGATCGTTCCGGTCGTCCTGTTTTGGGAGACTTTGGAATCGCGATGACCAATGCCGAGGCTGAGCGAGGTAAGGCACAGGGGTTGTCGATTCCATGGAGTCCGCCGGAATCATTTGATAGTAATCCGAGACCTTCGCGACAATCCGACATCTGGTCGCTTGCAGCTACAATATATGCGCTCTTGACAGGTCGGGCTCCGTTTGAAATCCCAGGGGAAGGGAACAAGCAACCACATGCGCTGATCCATCGAATCAGAAATGAGCCATATGTACCACTGGGGCGGGTCGATGCACCTGCTTCCCTTGATCAAGTCTTAGCGACTGCCATGGCGAAATCGCCACAGTCACGGTACCCTTCCATGAAGGCATTCGGTTTGGCTTTACGAGAAGTAGAGCTCGAGCTTAGTCTCAGACCAACTCAGATGGATATCTTTGATGATTCAACCTCGCAGGGTCTGGATAGTGATGATGATGACATTGTTGGTACCAGTCTAAGACCCATATCCATCATTGATCCCACAGCATCAACACCCTCAACAGCTCCTGGCGGTTGGAGTACTACTGCGCCACAACCCAGTGTGCCTAAACCACCAGTGGAAATGTATAGTGGCCCACCTGCTCCTATCGATAGAACTCAGCTTCGTCGCCCTGGTACTGGCCCAACAGATGCGGTTGAGGAGACTCTTTGGAGGGCGAAAGGCTCCTTAGAGGAATCGGAAGGAGTACCTACTGCTCCGCCTGTTCAATCTTGGTCGACCACTGAACCTAAACCAAAAACAATCCCGTGGCCAATCATCATCGGTGTAGTTGTTCTGCTGGTCATTGGCGGTGTGATTGCAGTGATCGCTATGACTGGTAAACCCAGAGATCCCGTTGGTGTGGCGGAATCGCCGACAGCCACTGTCGCTAATCCTCAGGATCCAGTGGGTGCGGCAATACCACCAACCCCTGTTGATGTTACAGGGGTTGTAGACGCGCAAAGAGGTGTAGCGGAATTCACGTGGACCAACCCTGATCCCCAGGATGGAGACAAGTACCGTTGGGTGATTATTGGAGCCGAGGACGTCACTCCCTCAATCGCCAGTCTTCCACAAGCCACTATCAAACTTGAAGAAGGGCAGACCATGGTGTGTATCGAGGTCAAGATTCTGCGACATGGGAATGGTTCTCCTGATGCACAAGGATGTGCAGGATGAGCATAGTCGACATTGATGGTATTGAAGAGATCTCAGGTCTTATCGTGGAATACGAGGGACAGAGAGTTTCTCTGAGTCCAGATCGAGTCTTCGATATTGGTCGTGATGCGGATCTATGTCTTGACAATAATCCTTACCTTCATCGAAGGTTCTTACGGATATCTTTTGAAAATGAATTCTGGTGGCTTGCCAACATTGGCACAGGATTGGGAGCTACAGTCCATGATCAAGTGACTGGTCTCCAAGCATGGCTCGGTCCATCATCACGTCTGCCAGTGGTTTTTAATCGAGTTGAGGTGGTGTTCACGGCAGGTCCTTGTGATTATCGGGTGACCTTGCTCAATGATGAGCCCCGATGGCAAGTGGCCATACCGCATATCGATTCGGATGGGGACACGACAGTACGTGAAATCGGCTGGACCCAAGCTCAGCATCTGGCGGTTCTTGCTTTAGCCGAACCCATGTTGCTGCGTGAAGGCCTAGGTGTTGCGAGGATACCAACCAACGCATCTGCGGCTGCCCGGATCGGTTGGCCAGTGAAACGTTTTGAGAAGAAGATCGATAACGTCTGTTCGAAACTCGACAAATTGGGCGTCGAGGGTATGAGAGGTGGAGTGCATACCCATGCGAGTGGTCGCCGAGCATGCTTGGTTGAATGGGCTATTTCCACTGGTTTTGTATCAAGTGCTGACTTAAAGCTACTCAATACACCCGTCACTATAAACGACAAAGAATAACTTTGATTCCAAAGGAGAATAATAATGGAGACTTTTGGTGCACAGTGGGCAGTCACGAGCCCGGACACTCCCGCGACTGATCTTGCGGCTATTGCCCACAGCCACCCCGAACTCGGGGGAGAGATCGCTCGACATCCCAATGCATATCCAGCCTTACTGGATTGGCTTGATCAGTATGGGGATGAGTTTACCCGGGAGACTGTAGCCTGGCGTCGTAATCTTGATCGTCAAGGAATCATCCCACAGATCACCATGTCACCCCCGCCAATGCAGGCCAATGTCATGGATGTGAGTGCGCCTGTATATCCACAGGAAACCCCAGGGGGAACAATTCTTGATGTTCCAGCACCAGCCGAGCCTTCATTCATGCCTTCTGAGGTTAATCTAGAGCCAGAAACCTCACAACTCCATGCAGCCGCCTCACCTGCGGTTATGCCTTCTCAGCCAGTTCCAATACCTGTTTATCATCCTCAGGACGCTCCTAATGGAGGCATGGC
Organism: Propionibacteriaceae bacterium; assembly: GCA_031256725.1. Classification (GTDB taxonomy): domain Bacteria; phylum Actinomycetota; class Actinomycetes; order Propionibacteriales; family Propionibacteriaceae; genus WQYJ01. The sequence goes on along the minus strand of JAIRQE010000009.1, from coordinate 29,508 downwards.
TGTTTTGGGATTCTTCTTCCCTGTAGTGGGTTTAGTGCTTTACCTGGTATGGAAAGATCAGACTCCACTTAAAGCAAAATCTGCAGGCAAGGGGGCCCTTGCCGGAGTCATTACCATAGTAGGGCTCTATATGATCTACTTCATTTTTATTGCCATACTCATTGGCAGCTTCTAGTTCTCTCCCAACACTGATTCGGGCAGCGGTAGTTGCACTGTTCTATGTTTCCCAGAGTCAACGAATATGCCACGACCTAGAGGGAAGTCTGCTCGCTGAACTCTTGGGAAATTCACCCTAAACAGGGTTTCGCCGTCAACTTGATCTGGTTGAAGAACCACACCGCGCCGTCCATTGCGAATCTCTGAGATGAGGGCCCATGCGGATCCCCATCCAGGGGTCTCTGCTTCACCAATGACAAGGTGGCCATTACGTCGCCCAGCCCGAATGAGAGAAATCAGTACATCTTCGCATGAGGTACCCGTGAGTTCAGTCAAAGACTCTAAGACCAAGATCGCTCCAGGTAGATTTTCTACAGGCTTTTGAAAATCAGGAAGAATGTCTTTTCCTAAGGCGATGATTTCTTCTTCATTCTTAGCGGTATCAGTCCAGATTCCTTCTGTGTGAATCACAGAACGACTGGGTCCAATATAGAACTTTGGGATTCTAGGATTCCAACGGTGCAAAGAATGTCCAATCCATCTCAAGGCAGAGGTACGCCCAGTACCAGGCATCCCAGAGATCACGAAAGTTCCATTGGGTCTGAATCCGAACGGTTGGAGAGTGTCTTCTGCAACACCCATGACAGGCATGCCATCAATCGAAGTGGGGACATCTGTGATGGGGATGAACGTGGGTAAGCGTTCCACCGAAGGTGCAGGAAGAATACCTGCTTGTGTCATTCCTTTAGCGAGCTTGTCAATAGAACCAGCTTGCTGTTCGGTGTCAGGAGTTTTATTCTGTATTGAAATCTGAATTTCATTTGATTCCTCAGAGAAAACCCCACGACCTGCTGGGCTTGAGGGATTGAGAATATCCTTGGCGATACCCAATGAAGTATAGGCACCTTCATCGGCCTGACGTAAAATAAGGCGACGCTGAATGCTGGATGAGAGTGATGTACTGATCGCGTTAGGACGTTCTGCCGACAACGCCACATGGATCCCCAAAGATCGACCTTCAGCCATGATGCGCGCGAGCATTGAGAAGATATGTGACAGACCTATGGTCCCTTCGTAATACTCTCTGAAGGCGGCAAAGCCATCAATGAGGAGGAGTATCCGTGGGATGGTCGGGTCATTAGCTAACCTCCTATAGTCAGATAGTGACCCAGCTCTGACCTCTTTGAACATAGCAGGTCGCTTGTCGAGGGTGGCTACAAGTCGTCGCAAAAGTCGACCAACACGCTCTTGGTCAGAACACTCAATAATCTCTCCAACAGGTGGAAGAGGTTCAAGCATGGCAAGACCACCAGCTCCGCAATCAAACCCATAGATGTCAATACGCGAGGCGTGTGCGAGCACTGCGGCTGAGGTGGCTATCGTACGCAGAGTCGCTGATTTTCCAGAACCAGAAGCACCGTAGATAGCAAGGTTTCCGTCAGTATCTGGGTTCCAGAAGACTGGATGTTGATCTTGGTGAGCTGGATCATCCATGATGCCCAGAGCTAGGTTCGTCGCTCCAGTCTCTTTGGCCTGATTTATAGTCAGTGGGAACAGTTCGTCTAGATCATAGGCATCTTGTAAATCCGGTAGCCACGGTTTGCGTGGTTCAGGGACTTGGGCAATAGCAGAGGCTGTACAAATGCTTCTCACAATTCTCTGAATGTCTTTCGGTCCAGTGGCCTTGGGTTTTGTACCTGTTAGTGAAGGTACTTCCCAAGGAATTCCTGCTCCGAAAACCATCGTCTCAATGTCAACCCTCGAAGGCTCTGGTTCGCTCTTAGTACGCCCACCTGCATATCCCGACTGGAACAAAGCAATTCGACCTGGTCCTGTGCGCACCGCCCCTCTACCAGGGGTACGGGAATCAAACTCAGATGCAAGAGGTGTTCCAATAACATCAGTTGAATCTGACTCATCTGCCATTCTTAGCGCAATTCGGAGATTGGTGTTTGCTCGAAGATTATCCTTGATAACACCCGCAGGGCGCTGTGTGGCCATGATGAGATGCATACCTAAGGAGCGGCCACGTTGGGCAACATCCACGACTCCATCAACAAACTCGGGAATCTCCTTGGCGAGAGCAGCAAACTCATCGACAATGATGATGAGTGAGGGTGGGCACTCGGGATCTCCTGTGGCTTCAAGAGAAACCAGATCCTTGGCTTCCTTGTCGTTAAGGAGATGCTCCCGGTAACGAAGTTCGGCCTTGAGTGATGTCAGTGCCCGACGTACTAGATGGGGTGAAAGGTCTGTCACGAGTCCCACGCAATGGGGGAGTTGCACACATTCAGCGAAGGCTGCTCCACCCTTGTAATCAACAAAAAGGAAGGTTATCCTCTTGGGGCTATTGGCTCCTGCCATACCCAGAACCCAGGCTTGGAGGAACTCTGACTTTCCAGCGCCAGTGGTTCCACCCACAAGAGCATGGGGCCCATGTACTCGAAGATCAAGGACGAACTCTCCATGTGACCCTTGCCCCACTAGGCCCCTAAGGTTCGAACCGGATGATGGAGGAAGTTCCCCAGGCCGAAGAAGGGAACCATTCTCAGCCCATCGTTCCAAGGTAAAAGAGGGATCATCAGCAAAGGGTGCTCCAGCAAGAGTTAGGTAAGAGATAGATCTAGGAAGATCTGACTGATCGACAACAGGAGCTCCGGCATCCTGGATGGGGGACATCTTTCGAGCCACTGCAAGAGCTTGTGAGGGAGGGAGAGTCTCACATGAACTGATGTTGATTTCTACATTGTCGTGAGTAAAGCCGATCTTCATCATCTGCTCACCATGATCTTCAATGAAATATGCATGGCAGGCTGCAGGAAGATCAGGTTGTTCGGAGGCAATCCAAATGAGGTGGATTCCAGTCTCGGGGCCCTTCTCAGCCAAAGACACCAAGCGGCCACGCTCAATGGGTGCATCGTTTTCAACCAATAGGATGATCGCAGGTAGTGCCTCGCTTGCATTCTGTAAATACTCACGTCTCTTTGCTGAGAGCTCCTCGAGTTTAGATATTAAGGAGGACACAGCTGCAGGAGTGGAAGCAAGATGAGGACCATCAATGGGGGAATGAGTTGAACCCACATGGGGCAGCCACATCAACCAGGTCCAACGGTGGCATGAGGCCTGGGATGCGATACCAGCGATGGTGACCTCAGCAGGAGAGTGCAAGCATGCCAATTGCGTGAGCATTGCGCAGGCAACAGAATCAAGCCAAGAAGAGGTACCTGCTATGCCAAGATTCCCTGTTTCTCGTAGTGGAACCAGAATGGGGACGTTCTCAACACTCTTTCCCACTGCTTGGAGATCTTCAATTTGTTTCCATAATTCTGTTGGGGACTCCCCACGCTGAGGGGAGTCAAGTGTTGAACGAGATGGGGTGGTTCCATATCCTCCAGTGAGGGTTAGGAAAGTCTCATCATCAGGTCGCCTATGCCACAATGTGGGCGTAAGTTGAGACACAGAACTGACGAGGGCGGCCAGTGAAGGAACTTCGGTTCGTCGAATCTGTTGTTCTTCTTCCAGAGACGATGTCACCTCATCAGTCAGGACCTCTATGTCTTCGGTGAAGTCCTTGACCCGTTGCTTGAGCTCCTTCTTGTCCGCGATAACTCGATCAAGCCAAGTGATGACGCCAATGACTGGGCTGAGTGCAACGAATATTATGCTCATGACTTCTCGTGTCAGCAAGAACATGATGGCTCCCATGACCAGCGGAGCTAACATCGCGATGAGAGGAAACTTATTAGGTTTGGGAGTACCAGGAGGTTGTGGCAGTTTGAAAGTCTTGCCTTCGTATTTAGGCCAAACCTGAGGTGAGCGATTGAACTCGATGGAGGTACTCCAAGCGGAAGCAGCACCTGCGGACATGTTGCGCTCGACTCGGAAGTGAGTATCACCGATAACGACAATGTCATGAGATTCTAGATTGGCGCGTTCAACTAAGCCATCACCTATAGTGATCCCATTTGCGGAGTTCATGTCAATGATTTGGACATGATCAGAAACAACTACTCGCGCGTGGATGCCAGAAATAAAGGGATCATTGATAGTGATGTCAGCTGCAGGACTCCGGCCAATAGTATTTGGTCCAGAGCGTAAAGTCAGAGTTTTGCCTATCTCTGGCCCTTTGACGATATGAAGTAGAGCAGCAGCAGAGGAGCGATCATCTATGTGAGCGGGTCTTTCGACTCTGTTCACCCTTACATGAGCACCCGACAGTAGGCCTGCATCTGTGAGGCTGGACTCTGATAGGAGCGTGCGTTCCACTTGACCCTCTCGATTGAGGGTCTGCAAGGTAAGTCCATGGGGTGGTGCGGAAGGAGCAAGCCCCGCCTGAAAGGCGAGGCTTCTCTCTATAGTTGCAGCAACATCTTCGACTGTAGCTGTTGCGTCTGCAGTGACGGCTATATCTCGAGGACCCTGAGGAGTTGCAAGGGTGAGTTTGATCTTCATTTGTACTCTCTACTTTAAAGACAATTGAACTGTGGCTACTGACGGTTGAATGCTGGGAGTACCACCTGAGTGAATTGCAGTTTGGAAAATACGCGTCCAGATCCTTTGACTACACCTGGAATCACTGTGAATGGACCAGGGGTGTTAGTCACACCTTTGAACCGGGACACTTCAGCCATTGACGACGTGAAAGTCTTGCTTATCGCATCGGTGTAATAACCCTTTGCTGCAGTATCAATCGTAGATATTGCGCCGAAAACTGGGGTCATACGGAATGACTCATCCCTAGAGTTTTGAACACTCCAACTCTGGAGAGAGGTACTCTTGCTTCTGGTGGTCATATGTTCATATAGATCACGCGAGTTTTCTCCAATATCTAATCCGAGTCCTGCAAGATGCATCCCTTTTTCGTAAGCAGCAGTCCAGATGCCTAATTCTGTTGAGGAGGTTAGAGCTTGTCTTCCTGCATTCCCCATATTGCTCATGACTGCATCTGCATATTTCGCAGCAATTTTACTTGAGCCCACTTTAGTAAGGAAAGAAACACCAGCCATAGCTACGGCCCATCCAGCTGCGCTCCAATCACCTTCTGATACAGCGAATAGTAAGTCACTTCCTGACTTCACTAGAGAAAGAATAGATGCAGCACTGAGCAGTGCGGCTCCTGCCCCAGCACCGACTCCAGAGAGTACAAGGAAGATTCCAACTATTGTTAGGATGCTTGACAATCCATCAGCCAGGGTAGAGATACCCTTAAGGACTATCTTGACTGAGTTTGCAAGATTTTGCAGTGCCTGGCCAAAATCATCCCAGTCTCCAGTCAGGATCCCCTGAACAAAGGCATTAGCAAGATCTCTCAGAGACTGCATTGCTTGAATGAGTCCCTGGATTATTTGGACAATCCCGGCAATAACCTTGCCAACCATCTCCCCGAGCCACTCAAGAATCCCTCCAATAAAGTCGGCAATCTTGGAGCCCCAGTCATCCCACCATGTGTCATTTTGTCCATCAGAATCCATGATTGAACGTATGGCGTCGGCTGCCTTCTGGGCAGCAGCATCACGCTCTTTTATAGCTGCTTCAAGCTTCTTACGCTGCTCGTCAATGTGCTGATTATGGATCTGAATCTGACGTTCAGCTTCTGCTAGGGCTTGCTGAGCGCGATCATACGAGGTTTTCAAGGAGTCCAACTCAGACTTTTGGCGATCAATTGATCGCTTCATAGGTGAAAGATCAAAAGTCTCAATCCCTGGGCCCGCATTGTTGTTCAGCCGCACAGACTCGTTGTAACTATCGATACTCCTATTGACTGCAGTTGTGCTAGCTGATATGTTTTGCTGGATTCGATTCTTTGTGTTCCGAGCGAACTGCGCATCATCTTCAGCTCTTCTTCGGGCATCCAATGCCTTTTGAGCTTCAGTTTCAGCTTGATCCGCCTTTGTCTGTGCCTTCTCCAAGGCATCCGCATATTCTTTGAGTTGGCATGCGGCGACGGAGTACCGTGAGGTTACCTTAGATAAACCGTCGCGAATTGTCGTGGCCGACTCTTTGATGGCATCCACAGCTTGGGAGTCGTATTGATCCCCAATTTCACCTTGAATGACTGTAGTGAGATCCTCGGTGGCTTGTTGCAGTGCTCTCTTGATGCGCTCGTAATCATCAGCAGCATCCTTGATACCTGCTACTTCTCCTGGAATGGGATCTGTAGTGGCTAAAACTCTCCACTCTCGTCTGTGTGTCACGAGTCTCTCCTTGATATCGTGGTCTGTCTGGGATTAGTTCTCGCCTGGTCCGGCCCTAAAGAGGCCAACCTCGGAGTCAGTGTCAACTCTGCGTTCGCGGACACGAGGTTTTCCTTCTTGTCCTCGTGCTCGAGTTTCTGATTTCTCGTCAGAGTCTTCCTTGGAATCAGCTTCAGAGTGAGACGCTCGGGAACGATCTGTTGTTCGCTCTGGTGAGTGTCCGCCAACAGAAGAGGCACCAACGCTAGTACCACCCATCATGGAACTTCCTATGCCTGAAGCGGATGTACTGTGGTTAATGTCTGAAATAACTGTGCTTGATTCACTAGGAATATTCGTCAGGTACTCCGAGCTGGCCTGAGATGAATTGGCTTGCGTACTAGCGTCATCATTTGGAAGCTGATCCCCATCTAGTGGTTCAGCAAGGGGGCTATCCTCAGCCAGCGACTGCTCTAGCGGTGCAGAGCCACCACCTCCAGATCTTTCTGATTCGGATATAGATCCCAGTTCTGGTTCGGTTTCGGGTTCGGGTGTACTTGGCTGGGGTTCGTTTTCAGTGGGTTCCAGGTTTGTTGGTTCTGACTCAGGTACATCCGGTTCAACAGGTCCTGCTTCACTGGGGTCAGGCTCAATGGGTGGAGTGTCGTTATCCAATTCTGGCTCCACAGGTACAGGTTCAAATTCTTGTTCAGGAGGTTGAGGTTGTGGCGACTGTATCGGGTCAAGTTCAGGGTCGTGTCCTGGGTGTGGTCCATGTCCAGGATGAGATCCATGTTCAGGGTGATGTTCACGATGCCCGCGTCCAGGGTGTTCATGGTGAGAGTCTCTATGGTGTCCATGGCCAGGGCGTGATTCGTGTTCAGAGTGTGATCCGTCTCCTGGGTGAGGTCTAAGGTCAGGATGAAGTCCAGATCCAGGAGGGTAAGGTGATTCAGGAGGATACGGCTGAGGCTCGGATGGATATGGTGAGGGGCCGAGATTGCCTGAGTCAGGGGTCGGAGAGGGTGAACCATCTGGCACTTCGCTACCCTCGTAATCATTGTTCTCGTATCGAGAAATGTACTCATCAGAAGGTGATGAAGGGGAGCCATCAGGCTGAGTTCTCGACTCAGCATTGGAATCGACTCTGCTCTCAGTGTCTGGGGTAGATCCAGTCCCATCAGTCTGCGAGGATGTCGGATCATTCTCACGGCACATCTCGTCATTCGTGCCTGAGAGTGTCTTAGCGAGCTCTGAATCTGTGTTCTCAAAAGCTGACGCAATTTCAGTAACAGCTTGACTGAGTGCGTCGACGCCCTCTGCAAGTTTCTTTCTTCGATCATCCCAATTTGAGGCGAAATCTTGGATAGCCTTGACTAAAGAAGACACTTGGGATGAAATCGAGGCGGGCCCCAACTGAGAGGCAGCATCTTTTGAATGATCTCCAGCGTGTGTGAAAGACTCGTGAATAGTCTTGAGAGTATTTCCGGCTCGTTTTAAAGTATGTGTGTCTACAACGAGATGTGCTCCGCTAGCCATGTCGTACCTCCTGAGGTGCGGCCATAAACTCTTCTACTTCGGGAGCCCCACTGCGGAAAGTTGCCACAATGGCATCAAACAAGGAGAACCAGAATTCCTGAAGCTGAATGAGTGGTGTAGAGAAAGTGGTTTGCAATAAACCAAAATGGGGAATTACTTGAAGGTAATGGATCTGAAGGCTAGGGATCTTTGGGGTATCCTCACCAAAATGATCATTTCCCTCTATAACGTAATGGGTACGATAACTGAGCATTCCATGAGTCTCGACTCGAATCCATTCCTTGTCTGAATCGAGATCATTGACTTCAGTTGCGAGGCGATCCAATTCCTCAATGATGTCGGGCCTGTTCATGAACCTGTTTCGCAGGTCATATATTGCAGTCTCAGACTTATGTGCCCTGGTACCAAGAGCTTCACTATCGTCAGAATCGTCCACAGTGGACGAATTGATCGCGGATCGTACCTCATCTGGCATCATGCCTTCACCCAAGGATGGGAGAGACTCGGCCAAGTCCTTGTCGCCTACATACTCAGCCAGGATGACTGTGGGGTCGAGCTCATCAGGTAAAGCCATCAGGCCAGTAAGGTCGTAACAGGTCATGTTGGCTGAAATAGGATGCTCCTCGTTTGTCATGAGAAAGAAGGCCATGACCACGCCACCCAACCGAGCGGCATTGGTGGTTTGCTCGGTAAGTTCTTGGCGAACTTCATGCCGAAGTTGAGCCGCATAGTCGACGTTAGGAAAGCGGTCGTCGATCAAGCGATCAATAGCCATTGCACGAGAGTCTGGGAAAGCTAGAGGGATCCTCCACCAATCAGTATTGGGAAGAACGAATGAAAAACGGCGGGTCATGTTTTGTTCGTTTCGTTAGTGCCTGAGGGTGTCATTGTGACGGAAGAAGCCATCAAAGCAACATCAAGAATGAAGCCTTCAAGAAAGTCGAGTGAGGAGATCGCTTCGAAGACAACACGGTCTGTTGTCCATACTGGAAAGTAGATTGCACGAGCCAAGATGTAAGGCTCCGCCCCGTCGCCCTCTGCGCGTGTTTCCACAACCAGAAGTCCTTCAACATCACCGGCGTAAAAGGGTTGAATCAGCTGAGAGTAGACCGTGGTTTCTTCATCGAATCCTCGATCACGAATTGTTCTCTCATATCGTCGGGCAGATCGAAGATCTGTATCTTGAGCATCAGGTATAACCCCAGCCCACATATGAGCAACGATTTGCCCCTCTGTAATGCTTGGCATCCAGACCCCAGCTATGGAAGCACCTCTATCATGAGCCTGAGCGTCACAGTTTGAAATAGCGTCCAGAGTTGTGGCCAAGAGGTCGGGTTCCTGTGAGAAACGATCTGTTAGGGATTCTTTCGTTGATGCAGTAGTGCCTACGGGCCAGGAATACCAGTCCTGGCCCGAAGCACCACTGAGGCCAATAATTGAAGTCATATCAGCCGAGGCCGGCGGCCAGTTGGGAATCGGTTTCCTGCATGGCATTCGCTGCCACATTCAGGTAATTTGCGAGGTCCTCCAGTGCACTGATGGTCTGAGTTGCCCCAGTGGTGTAAGTGGTGTAGGTCTCATTGAACTTCACCGAAGCCTGATCTGTCACAAAGCCGCTGGACACCAAATTGCCAATATACCTCTTGAGTTCGGCCAACTTGTTGTTGATCTCCTCTTTGCCAGCGTTCAGTTTCTGAGCTGCAGTGCGCATCTCCTCGTAGGTTACATTCACATTTGCCATGAAAGAACTCCTTGTATCTTGTGCAAGGCTGGTGCCCTGCGATACTTTCGAGGTTATAGAGTCACAATTACTGCTGCTATGGGGAATAATCCCCACATCATTTATTATGTGAATGTTAACTCAAGTTGGATGCCTGGCTGGCCTTCTATGTCTGTGGAAAGCGATAATGAAGAGATGACAGCGCCGCTACAACATGGAACCTCATACTCAAAGAAGGGGGCCTTGGAAAAGATTCTCTTGGGCGATGAGGGAATTCTTGACCTCAGTGAGTCCCATGCCAGTGATCTTCAACAGATTCCCCAAGGATTCAGTGGTGTTCTCATTAGTACCTCTGGGTCAACGGCAAACCCAAAGACGGTCATGCTGTCCAGGGATTCACTGATTGAAGCGGCTCATATGGCCCATAGTCGTCTCGGAGGTCCAGGTCAGTGGATTAACCCATTGTCACCCTGGTGTGTGGCAGGACTCATGACACGAGTACGTGCCCTAGTTGCCGGATGCCCTCATCAAGATAGTGCTTCTGATCTCACGGATATCCCCAAGGCTGAGGGGGTTTCGTACATCTGTCTTGTTCCTGTACAACTTCATAGGGCTCTCGCGAATCCGCAGATCACCACAATCCTGGCCTCCTACTCGCGGGTACTCATTGGTGGTGGGCCTGTTGACCCCAGGATTCGTAGGGAGGCTGAGGATCGCGGAATACCGGTTATCGCCACCTATGGGATGAGTGAAACCTGTGGGGGAGTGGTCTATGACGGGGTACCTCTTGATTCAGTTGAGATCGATTTCGAGCCCAGTGGGGCAGATGAAGGCCGGGTTATTCTCACGACTCCAACAGCATTCAGTGGCTATCTCGGGGAACCGAAACTCACAGCTGAGGTACTTCGCTCCAACCGGTTCAAAACCTCAGATCGTGGGTGTATCCATGATGGGCGTCTAGAAATCCTTGGGCGTATAGATGAGGTTGTGACTTCAGGTGGGGTCAATGTTGATCTTGCGCAGATCCAGGCCTATCTTGACGCTTTCTTTCCCGAAAAGGTTGCCTGTTTCTCCATCCCTGATCCCGTATGGGGTTCCACCGTCATCCTGGCTTCAACAGGGCCTAGCCAGGCTGAGATCCTAGAACAGCTAGAGACACGTTTAGAATCAGCAGCCCGTCCACGCGGGTTTCTCACCATTGATGCGTTACCTCGTACAACCTCTGGCAAGATTGATCGTGAACACTTAAAGAAGATATGGAGGCAAGGTGGCCAGCGTACGTCAATGGCTTGAGGGAGCCCGCTTGAGGACCCTTCCTGCCTCCGCCTCCCCTGTTGTGGCTGGTACAGCCGTAGCCTGGTTTTCAGCAACCCAAGCTGGACCACCGTGGGTCGAAGGTCATCTGCTGAAGGCAGTGATTCTGCTGTGTCTCACAGTGATTGTTGCTCTCGGTTTTCAGATCGGCTGCAATTTCGCCAACGACTATTCCGATGGGGTACGAGGAACTGACGACAACCGTGTTGGTCCTATGCGCCTTGTCGGCTCAGGGGCAGCCCAACCTCCAGAAGTGAAGAGGGCAGCGTGGATCTGTTTTGCTATCGCCTGTGGAGCAGGTATCTTCGTTGTGGCGTTGGCCATTGGTTTCTTTGAACCCACCTGGCAGTTCTCATCCCTCACCTCAGGTGGATGGGGGGTCCCTGCCGGGCTTGTTCTGATAGGTCTTGCCTGTGTTTTGGCGGCCTGGTTCTATACCGGTGGTCGTCGTCCCTATGGGTATGCAGGTCTCGGCGAGCTTTTCGTTTTCATTTTCTTTGGTCTTGTGGCCACTGTCGGTACTGTTTTCGTACAGGCCCCACTCGTCGCACAGAAAGTCGAGATTGCTGTGGGGTGTGTGCCCACTTTCAGGGATATTCATTGGCCCGCAGCCCTATGTATGGGGATCATCATGGGGTGCTTTTCCACAGCAATTCTGGTTGCCAACAATCTTCGTGATCTTCCCAAGGATGCTGAAGCCGGTAAGAATACCCTTGCAGTACGAATAGGGGATCGCTCAACTCGTTTTCTTTACACTGGACTCATTCTTATAGGTGGGGTGGGAATTGTCATCGAAGCATTCCTGACCTCGTGGTTTGTACTCCTTGGTCTTATTGGAATCGGACTGAGTATTCCCTTAGTCGTGAAGGTGATGGGTCAAGCCAAAGGTCTGGAACTGGTTTCCGTTCTCAAATCAACTGGGATCGCTCAGTTTGTGACAGCTCTTCTTGCTGGGATTGGATTGGCCCTAGGGTGGCTCTATGGCTGAGCCTCATGTCTTCTCAATCCCCATGCCCATGACCTTTCGCGGGATCAGGCGCAGAACGGGGATGCTCATTCGAGGAGAGTCAGGCTGGGCAGAGTGGAGTCCCTTTCCGGAATACCCAATACCTGAGGCTGCCCAATGGTTGCTCGCCGCACACGAAGCAGCAGATCATGGCTTTCCTGAGCCGTTGCGTACCCTTATTCCGGTGAATGCCACTATCCCGGCTGTAGACCCTCGTCTTGCCCACAGGCTTGCTGTGAGCTCGGGTTGTACCACAGCCAAAATCAAGGTTGCTGAACCGGGGCAAACCCTTGATGAGGATTATGCTCGGGTGGAGGCTGTACGAGTCGCCTTAGGGCCAATGGGAAAGATCAGGGTTGACGCGAACGGAGGCTGGAGTCTGCGTGAAGCCATCACGGCACTCACGCGGCTATCGGTCTTCGACCTCGAATATGCGGAACAACCGTGCGCCTCGGTGGAAGAACTGGCTGAACTTAGAAGATCTGTGGGAGTCAAGATCGCCGCAGATGAGTCCATCAGGAAGGCATCTGATCCTTACCGTGTGGCGACCCTCGAAGCAGCCGATCTCATTGTCCTCAAGGTACAGCCCCTCGGCGGAATTCAGGCATGTCTCACCCTGGCTCAAGACTTGGGAATGGATGTGGTGGTCTCCTCTGCGCTCGAAACCTCGATTGGTTTGAGTGCAGGGCTTGCTTTGGCGGCGGCCCTGCCCAGGTTGCCCTATGCTTGTGGGTTGAATACCTCCGCCCTCTTGGGATCTGATGTGGTGAGGGAGCCTCTAGTAGCTGTGAATGGTGCCATCCAGATTCGGGAGATGAATGTGGATCCGGGGTTCTGTGAGCAGTACAGTGCCGACGATGACACGAGACAGTTCTGGACTACTAGACTTCAGCAGTGTCAGGAGTTTTTGGATGGGAAGGAGGACTGGTGATGGATGATCTCTTCACCACCGAGGTACCACCTTCTGTCCTGGCGGGGGCTGTACTCCTCGACGAACTTGTAGCCCTAGGCGTGAGCGATATTGTGTGCTGTCCTGGGTCACGCAGTGCTCCCTTGGCTTATGCTGCGGCTCGCTTGGAAGCTGAGGGGAGGGTACGCCTACACGTACGTCTCGACGAGCGTTCAGCTGGCTTCTTTGGATTGGGGATCGCGAAGGCGACTAGGCGCGCTGTGGCGATTATCACGACCTCAGGTACTGCTGTAGCCAACCTGGCGCCCAGCCTTGCCGAGGCCCGATTTGGGTACGTACCATTGATCGCCTTGACTGCTGATCGTCCATCGACCCTCGTAGGTACGGGGTCCAACCAGACTGCGGATCAGGTGGGGATCTTTGGCACGATTCCTTTGAATGTCTGTCGAATTTCTGCCAATGATAGTTCACCTGAGGCATGGAGGGCGGCAGTACGTCGATCTGTCGTAGTCTCAGAGGGGAGGCTGAGCCTTCGTCCAGGGCCAGTCCATCTCAATATTGAGCTGGTGCCTCCACTCATTGGCGATCCTGGTGTGATTCCATGGGGGGTACCCTTCCGTGTGGAGAATGCCTATCCAGGGCGAGCCGTCAAAATCGACCCGGGGCCTCGTACTGTCATCATTGCAGGGGATATGCCAGTTGACGAGGGACGATGGTGGGCCGCGGAAGCTGAAAGAGCCCAAATTCCTCTTCTAGCAGAACCCTCGTCGAATGCCCGATCAGGGTCCTCTGCGATCAGTGGATATCGGTACCTCCTTTCCAGTTTTGCGCCCACCATTGAACGTGTGATCCTTGCAGGCCATCCAACATTGTCTCGTCCCACAACGGAACTTTTGACCAGGAAAGACGTGGAGATTATTGCGGTGAACCCCTCAGGCGAGTGGCCTGATCCTGGTTGGGCTGTCTCCCAGGTGGTACCCCAAGTATCCCTGGGAATGGGGGATACTGCGTGGATGAATAAATGGGTGAGCGCTGACCGGAGTCTACGTGCCCGGATGGATGCTGATCTGGTGTGGTCTGGTCAGACAGTGGCCGCGGTGGTCTTGAATCATCTCAGGGACGAGGATTCTTTGGTACTTGGAGCATCGAACCCTATTCGTGACGCCGATCTTGCTCCTCTTGGGTCTTCTCCACGGATCTACTCAAACCGGGGACTTGCTGGAATAGATGGAACGATTGCCACTGCATGTGGGATCTCTGCTGGTTCCTCGGGTGAAGTCGTCGCACTCATGGGGGATTTGACGGCCCTGCACGACATAGGATCTCTTGCGCAACCATCCTTGGAGAAGACCATTGACCTTACGGTTGTCATATCCGATGATCATGGCGGCTCTTTGTTTTCGAGTTTGGAGTACGCAGCCCCAGCATCCCAAATAGGGGAGTTGGCTGATTATTTTGAACGGCTTTTCTCGGTACCCATGGAGTGTGATCTCACATCGGTGGTGAGAGGATTCGGATTATCAGTCACCGAAGTTTCCACTCCAACCCAGCTTTCACAGGCTTTGGCCGTGTCAAAATCAGGGATTCGTGTGATTCATTGTCGCTTGGAGCGCAGTACCCGTGGAGACAGGGATAGGAAACTTGCTTCGTGGGGGCGAGAAGCCTATAAAACGAGAGTAAACTGAGAATATCTCATAGTACATCGATGTAATTCTTGCTGGCCTTACCGTGCTTTGATATACAGAGGTACACTAGTCTTAGCAGTCGCAGTAGGAGTTCACAGGGTGGACAAGCAGCTTGTCGGGTTGAAAAGACTCTGAATTTCCTTTAGAGTTTTCTCAGGATTTCTTGTGGGTAATCGGAAGGTGATCATGACTCGACCATGGACACAGGTCGCACTCGCTGTGTTGTGTACATTGCTGGGATTCTCCATTCTTTCTGTTGCTCCTATAGGCAATGCTGAACCCACAGATCCCCCTGCAACCCAGGCCGAGCCAGCCCCAAACCCTGAAGTTGTCCCACCCCCAGAAACCACCGCACCAAGTGCCCCATCTTCTTCCAGTCCAAGTGCGAATCAATCAACAAGTGCGAATCAATCAAACAGCCAAGCTCAGACAAACGACAATGAGATAGTTAGTGGGGCTGAGGTGGCACGCGGATCAGTGTCTATGGCCGAGATGCGCAAGAAACTGGATGCACTTGAAGAGACCCAGCGTGAGCTCGCTGCTCGACGATCCGAGTCCACTGAGAAGCTCACCGCGGCCCAAAATCAGTTGAATACCACGCGTACCCAGATTGTTTCCCAGCGAGACGACATGGCCCACTTGGAGGCCCAACTCATACAGATTGCCCTCCAGCAGTATCAGGATCGTGGACTCAACTCGACTGCAGTCATCATGACCAGCAACTCCACTGACGACTTCCTCTCCTATCTCACTGCGATGTACCAGGTCACAGACACTGCGAACACTTTGTTCGCAGCCCTCCAATTGGAGCAAGGGACCTTAGCAGAGCTTGAACGAAGCGAAAAGGCCGCCGTCGACACGATCGAACGCGAGCAGCAGGAGATTGCTGCCCTTGAATCGGAATCCCGTAAGCAGATCGCTGAGACTTCACGCCTGCTTGGCAATATGAGCGGAATGGCAGGAGTTAGAGCCGGATCAAGTGGGGTGAATGTTATTGGTACAGGTGTCTCCGATCCTTGGAAGACCGTGCCTAATCCCTCCAAGAGTTTGGTCGCTCCCATGGAGACTTTCACGGTCTCATCACCCTATGGTATGAGGTATCACCCTGTCACTGGCATCTGGACCTTCCATGATGGGTATGACATGAGTTCCCGGTGTGGATCTCCTGTTGTCTCTCCTGCTAATGGGTACGTCATCGACTATTACTGGGCAGGCAGTTACGGTAATCGTCTAGTCATTGATCACGGGATCGTGAACGGTCGACATGTCGTGTCGAGTCACAACCACCTTTCTGGTGGAGTCGCAGGACCGGGTCTATCAGTGGTACAAGGTCAGGTTGTTGCACTCATCGGTTCAACGGGCACCTCAACGGGTTGCCATAATCACTACATGCTTTGGATTGATGGGGAAATCGTTGATCCAGACCCCTATGTGTAGGTACAACTCTAGGGCTGCGCTCAATGCGAAAAAGCTTTTACTTTGTCTCAGAAATCAACACAGGACTTGGCTCATTGGCTGAGTATCCCCTAAGATTTCTTAAGGAAACCCGGAGGTAGTATGCAAGGACTCAGACGATCGCTCATGACGCTCATGACGATCTGCCTCGTCGGCACACTGACATGGACTAATGGACCCATCAGTCATGCCGATGAACTGAGCGACGCGAAAGCTAAGCTCATCAAGCTTCAAGGTGAGGCAAGTGCAGCCGAGCAGGAGTACCACAAGGTTGAGGCTCAGCTGGAGACCGCAAGTACCAAACTTATCGAAATCGAAAAAGAGATCGAAGTCCAGCAAGAGAAGGTTGAGGCCCTTAGGACTCAGGTTACGGTGGTAACCCTCCAACAATTCCAGGATCGCGGAGCCACGACAACAGCCGTTTTGTTCACCAGTGATAACCAAGAGGAAGCCCTCAATCGTATTGTGATGGCCTCCCTTGTCAGTGACACAACAACTGCTCTTCTCCAGTCCTACCAACTCAGCCAGTCACAACTTGACATTTTGCGCCGGGGACAGCAATCAACAGTCGCAGCCATCAAGGCCAGCGAAGAAGAACTCAAGCTAATCAAAGCCGCAGCTGATGCCAAGGTTACCGAAACCCAACGTGTCGTGAACAGGCTTTCAGCCGAACAGCGTGCACGTCTGGATGCTGAAAATGGTGGATTTGTTTCACGTACAGGTTCCTTTGCTCCACCGCCGCCAGTGCAAAATGGCCCAGCTGCTGCAGCGATCGTTGCCTTCGTGATGTCCAAGGTTGGTGGCCCCTATAAGATTGGTGGAGAAGGCCCCGTCGGATATGACTGTTCAGGCTTAACAAAGATGGCCTATGCCTCCATCGGTATCAGTCTTCCTCACAGTGCTGCTAGCCAGTTCAATTATGGTCGAGCCGTATCCAAGGAGGATCTCCAGCCAGGTGATCTCGTCTTCTTCTATCGAGGCCCAGGACACGTAGGTATCTACGTAGGTGGTGGAATGATTGCCGATGCTCGCAACTCCCGAGTGGGGATCGTCTACACATCCATTAACGCTGGAATGCCCTTCGTAGGCGCCCGTCGCCTCCTGTAGTCAGACTACGCCTTCATCATTCTCGGGGTCTTTTACAGCGTGGCTGGTATGCCATAAGCACATTCCTATTCCAAGAATGAAGCTTCCTATACCTATCCATCCGACCCAGGTGGGGAAGCCCACTTGGGCAAAACGAGCCAGGCTGAATAGAACACCCGTACCAATAAACCCAAGTCCCCAAATCGTCATAGGCGCCAATGTGACCTTGCCTATGACGACACGGTAACTCTCCTCATCGTCATAGAGGTTGAGATGAAAGTCGGGGGCTTCCTCAACTGGTTCGGCAGGTGTGGGTGCGGGTTCGCGAGATGGGGGAGTGGGAGTCCATGACTCGTCAAACTCTTTTTGTACAATATCTGCGAAAGCCTTATCCTCATTGCGCATATCGTCGATAATACCGGTTGATCCCCACACATCAGCGAAGAAAACCACTATGACTAGAAAGCTTTGTGGTCATCCACACTTCTTGGGCTCACCTCGCGTACGATTGTTATGCCGCAGCCGCGAGACATCGAACTAGGAGGCAGTCCAGTGTTTTATCACGTCGTTATGCTCTTCGCACGCCCACTGTGCTACATCCTTTTTTGGCCAAGGATCCGGCACAAGGAAAGGATCCCAGCTGAAGGTCCTGCGATTTTTGCAGGCAACCATCTTGGTGTGGGGGAGAGCTTTCTTCTACCCGTACTTTCGCCCCACCCTGTTACCTATCCCGCAAAGCAGGAGCTTTTTCGTACAGATAACCCGTGGCGTCGGTTCTGTGGCTGGTTCCTGAGGATGATGCGTCAGGTACCCATGGATCGAACTGGTGGTACTGCTGCTATGGATGCCCTAGGGTCCATCCACGAGGTCCTTGATAACGGTGGGTTTGTCGCCATCCATCCCGAGGGACATCGTTCCCCAGATGGTCGGTTGTACAAGGGCCGTACAGGTGTGGCTCGTTTAGCTTTGAAGTCTGGAGCCCCAGTCATCCCCTTTGGGTGCTTTAATACCCGATTTACGCGCAAGAAGTGGATGCCCTTCCCCTGGCTCATCCGCCCCAGTCTTGAGATTGGTGAATCTTTCACCTTCCCGGAGCAGATGAGGCAAGCGTTCCTCAACGCTGAGAATCCTGAACAAGCTCGAATGGTTCTTCGTGAAGCCACTGACGAGGTGATGAGACGTATCCAGGAGATCACTGACCAGGAAATGGTCGACGAATATTCGTATCGTCCCAAGAAGTCAGCCAAGACATCAAAGACCGAGGAATAGTTAGAACACCGAACAAGATTTAGTCATAGGGTAGTCTAATCCGGTGACATCAGTACCACCACTTGAAGCCTTGCGTGCTTTGGGGCCTGTTCAACAGCCCGAGTACGATGACCCGAATGCCGTGAACGCGGTCCTTCAACAGTTGCGTACCCTTCCGCCACTGGTTTTCGCTGGGGAATGCGATGTCTTGAAGGCGAAGGTGGCGGATGCAGCTGAAGGGCGAGCCTTCATACTCCAGGGCGGCGACTGTGCGGAAACCTTTGAATCTTTGACAGCCGCCTCAATCCGTGGTCGTCTACGGGTACTCCTATCCATGGCCATTGTCTTGACCTACGCAGCAGAGGTACCAGTGGTGAAGATTGGCCGTATTGCTGGTCAGTTTGCGAAACCACGCTCAGCGATGATGGAAACCCGTGACGGGGTAAGTCTTCCCGCCTATAAGGGTGACGCTGTCAACGGTTTCGAGTTTACTGCCGAGTCACGCCGACATGATCCTGCAAGACTGCTTCAGGTGTACAACGCTTCAGCAGCAACACTCAACCTCGTTCGAGCCTTCACCAAGGGAGGGTTTGCGGATCTTCGGTCCATGCATTCATGGAATGCCGACTTTGTACGTACCGCTAAGGTTTCCGCGAGGTACGAGCAACTCACTGCTGAGATTAATCGTGCACTGGCGTTCATGATCGCCTGCGGGGTGGATGATGACTCCTTCCGTACTGTTGACTTTTACGCCAGCCACGAGGCCCTTCTCATTGACTATGAACACTCATTGACTCGCATCGACTCGCGTACCAATACCCCCTATAACGTTGGTGGTCACCTGCTGTGGATTGGTGATCGTACCCGTCAGCCCCAGGGAGCTCACGTCGAACTCTTGAAGAACCTGCGCAATCCTATCGGCCTCAAGATTGGCCCAGGTGCTGATCCTCGTGAGATCGTCGACCTTGTGGAGTCCCTGGACCCCGATCAGGAACCTGGACGTCTCACTATCATTTCCCGTATGGGACGTACCAAGGTCCGTGACCTTCTCCCACCCATCGTTGAGGCTGTGGAAGCCACTGGACGCAAGGTCTGCTGGATCTGTGATCCTATGCATGGCAATACCTTCTCATCAGTCACAGGCTACAAGACCCGTTCCTTTGCTGATATTGCTGAGGAGGTCAACGGATTCTTCGATGTTCATGCGAGTTTGGGTACCTGGCCTGGCGGAATCCACATCGAACTCACAGGTGATGATGTCACCGAATGTGTGGGAGGGGTCGGATCCCTCGGTGAAGAGGATCTGGCACACCGTTACGAAACCCTGTGTGATCCACGACTCAACCGTACCCAGTCCTTGGAACTGGCATTTCTGGTGGCTGATCGGCTCTCAGGCATCGAAAGACCCCAGATGGATTTTGTCTCCATGGACTTCTAGTCCACTAGGCTGGGGATATGGATTTTCGTAGCGATACCCTCACCAAACCTACCCCTGAGATGAGGCAGGCCATGATCACCGCAGATGTCGGTGATGATGTCTATGGTGAGGACCTGACTATTCAACGCCTGGAAGCTATGGGAGCTGAACTTCTTGGCCAGGAAGCCGCCCTCTTCTGTGTCTCGGGTTCTTTGGCCAATATGCTGGGGTTGTGGCTCACGGTTGAGCGTGGTTCTGAGGCTCTGTGCGACTCTCAGGCCCACATTGTACGTGCCGAAATGGGAGCCCATGCCGGGATGCACGGAATCACAACGAGAACCTGGCGTTCACCAGTTGGGGTTGCTCGACTGGAAGATATTGAACCCTTGGTCTCTTTCGTGGGTGGCTACCTCGTCAAAACGTCAACCATTGAGATCGAGAACACCATGAACTTCGCCAGTGGTGCCATCCAACCTCTCAGTAATGTCCAGCACATCGCGCAGTACTGTCGCGACAACGATCTGGCCCTCCATCTTGATGGTGCCCGTCTCGCTAACGCATGTGTGGCTACAGGGACTTCCTTGGCCGATTATGGGCGGTTGGCAACCACTGTGAGTCTATGTCTGTCCAAGGGCTTAGGTGCCCCCGTGGGTACCCTCCTAGCTTCCAGCAAGGAGAACATCGCTAAAGCCAGGGTTCAACGTAAGAGACTGGGTGCTGGGTGGCGTCAAGCAGGAATCCTTGCTGCCGCTGGTATCTATGCCCTAGAAAACAACATTGAGCGTCTAGCCGAGGACCATCAGGGTGCGCGAGCCTTCGCTGACGAGGTACGAGCAGTAGCACCCTGGGCGGTGGCAACCGAGATTCCCACTAATATCGTGGTCATAGGAACAGGGTCCCTGACAGCCGATGAGGTTGTCGCCCAAGCGGGGACCCAAGGGATGATAGTAACCAAACTTGCAGCACGAGAGGTTCGTGTGGTCACCTATCTCGGGATCACTCACGAGGATTGCGTAACCGGTGGCAAGATCCTCGCCTCAATCCTCAAGAATGCGGAGCAGTCATGAAGATTACCCACCTCGGACACTCCTCGGTACTCATTGAAACCGAGGTCAGAATCCTCATTGATCCGGGCAACTTTTCTAGAGCCTGGCATGGCCTCACTGATTTGGATGCCATTGTGGTTACCCATGCCCATCTTGATCATATTGATCCTGATCATCTTCCACGTCTTCTCGAAAACAATAGTTCAGCGAGGCTTTTGGTTGAACCATCCATCTCAGGGTCCGTGGATCTTCCCAGCGCTGAAGGGCTGGCCGCTGGTACGACTGCCAAAATTGGCAAGACCGAGATTGAGGCGATCGGAGGACTCCATGCCATCATCCATCGAGACATCCCTCGCATAGGCAATGTGGGAGTGGTGATCCGCGAGGAGGGCGAACCCACATTCTTCCATCCTGGTGATGCTGTCGATGTTGCCCCTGAAGGGGTTGATATTGCTGGGATACCCACCCATGCTCCGTGGTGTGCCATGAAGGAGATCATCGACTTCACGCGAGTTCTTGGAGCTAAGCACGGATTCCTCATCCATGATGGTCTTGTCAATGAGAGGGGATGGGGGCTGACTTTCTCACGGTTGACTGAGATGACCGAAACCTCGTTGACGGATATCCGTGATGGGGAACCTCTCGTCATCTAGCCATGTGCTGGGGTTACCGCAGACCTTAGATCATGTGGAGGTACACATTACACACGGAAACAACGGTATTTGCGCCAAGAATTGTGGCCTTGTCTACTGAGACTCCAATGACCCGAGTGGGCTGTCTGCCTGGAATGGGATTAGCAGTAATGACCTCAGTTGAAACACGGAACCCTTGCCCGTTTAAGTCACGAGTAGCATCTTCTTTCGACAGCATATAGACATCGGGTAGGCCTTTTTCCTGTGGGCCAGTAGAGACCGTGATTGTGATGGTATCGCCGCGATAGGCTGTACCCTCCCAGGGGGATTGTCCATCAACAACGCCTTTGGCCTGTTTGCATGAGGAAGTTTCGTTCACTTGCGCCACAAATCCTGAAGCTTCGATTCCCTGGACGGCTTCATCCTTACCCTTCCCAGTGTAATCAACGATAGGGAGGGGCTCACGGCCCTTGGAGACCGTCACATTAATGGGAGTATTGGCTTTGAGTTTTGCGCCTGGTTCCTCCGAGGCCCCAATGACCTGTCCCACTGGAGCCTGTTCATCCCAGGCTTCGGTGGTTTCTCCCACCTTTAAGTGGGCATTCTCGATAGCCTCAGCAGCTTGTTCGCGGGTAAGTCCCACAACTGTCGGCATGTCATATCTTTCAGGACCACGAGAGAGAACAACCGTTATTGTTGAATCTCGGTGTGCTCGTGAACCTTCGGGAGGATCAGTACGGATCACTAAACCCTCAGCGATGGTTTCCGAATACTCTGGAAGAATCTCAACCGTGAAGGAGAATTCGGCGGCTCGTGTACGCGCATCCTGTTCATTCATTCCAGTCAGGTTGGGTACCCTCGCCCATGATCCCCATCCAATCCACCAGACAATTCCACTAAGAACTAGGGCTGCCACAAGAATAAGGATGATCACCATTCGCGGGATCTGCTTGCGAGCCTGTGACATGGGCGTTCGGGGAGGTGGTTTGCTTGGTGCCTGAGCGAGTTTCTTCGCTGGTGGGGGACCATCATGTACCGGAGTGTCTTCAGTTACAGTCGTGGGGGGAGGTACAACCTGTGGCAATGGAATCGGGGCAGTGGGAGTGGCCTCCATAGATTTCACAGGGGTGGAGAAGGTCTTCACCAGATCAGGATCGCTGCGCTTTCCCGCTTCAAGACTACGGCGAGCCTTGGAGATCATCTCTTGAAGAACCCGACCATCAGGGATGCGATCCTCACTGTTGCGCGTTGTGCATGCAGCCACAAGGGCATCCACATAGTCTGGGATCCGTGCCCTAGCGGGACCGGTGAGCACCCGTGAAGGAGGGGGTACATCCACATTCACATGCTTCATGATGACTTGGGAGAAATCTTCACCCGTGTGGGGTTTCTTTCCGGTGAGCATCTCAAAAAGAACGATCCCAGTGGAGTACACATCGGAGGCTTTGAAAGCCGAGCCACTGGAAGGAATCTCGGGAGCGATATAACTCATCGTTCCCATCAACACACCTTGGGAGGCTGTTGATGTATGAGCAGTGATGTTCTTCGCTAGACCAAAATCTGTGACCTTGACCTTCCCATCATTGGTGATGAGTACGTTCTCAGGCTTAATGTCGCGGTGGATGATCCCAGCATTGTGAGCAGCTGATACAGCTTTAGCAACCTCGTCAGCATAGGCGAGAGCCATGGCGGGAGGCAGGGGTGCTGAGGCTGAGATGATTGCCCTCAAAGACTGGCCACGGATGTACTCCATGACAATATAGGGACGTTCACCAGCGAGGCCCTGGTCAAAAACGGCAACAATATTGGGATGGGAAAGGATTGCGGCCGCCCTAGCCTCACGATCAAACCTCTTCACATAATCAGGGTCCCCCGAAAGATCAGAGTGGATTACTTTGACTGCAACAGTGCGCCCAAGACGTCTATCGATGGCACGATAGACGACTGCTGTACCTCCACGATTGATGCGTGCAACAAGCTCGTACCTCCCACTCAAAACAGAGCCAATAAGGCTATCGGATTGAGCTTGTGCCATCGCACCTCCTTAGAAACCCAGAAAATAGTCCATTATCGAGTGTAGAAAAACATTAGATAAATGCTGTGAGGCGCACCGGGGACGGGGTGCATCCATGGGCGCAAGTCATATACTCTGGTCGCTATGGCAGTGCTGTACTCTCCTCAAACTCGGCTCGAAAGGACACGAGTCGCCATTGCTACCCACGCACGCCAGGATCTAGATTCATGGAAAACATGGTGTACCTCAGTAGTCACAGATGGAGTAGGAATGATCCTCGTCACCAATCCTGCTTTCGATCTGGAAACAATGGGCCACGTCTTGGAGGCTACACGACAGGTTGCCGGGAAGTGTTTGGTGGGAGTTGGAGAGCCCATCGCCGCACAGGTACGAGCTGATGTGATCCATCTCAAATCAGAGACCCATTCCACGCGGTGGAATAACCGGCTCGTTGGATGCCAGGTGGAGAACATCAAACAGGCTAAGGCGGCCCTCGCAGCAGGATGTTCCTATCTTGTTGCTCCCAATACCCAGGATTCCTTCATCGCTGAGATGGCTGGATTGGAAGAGATCCATCCGCACTTAGTGTGGTTCGTCTCACAGTGCCAAACACTGGCTGATCTGGAGACCGCAACCAGCCTAGGGGCTCGACGCGTGTGGATGGATTCCGAGTTAGATATTGCAGTACGAGTCTGGGCGAATCATCTTCGCCGAGTTTCACGACCAGAACGCCGAGCTGTCGCAGCTGAGCTTGGCGATAGTTTCCCATGGATGCATCGACATGACACTTAACCCCGCTCACCCTTTGGGCCCCGAATTTCTGGCTGAGGTACAGGCCCGCCTCGATTGTTTCTTTGACGCCCAGGATCTTTTTTTGAATTTCCGCAGGGACTCCTTCTCTGATGCTGGACATTGCGTTGATCTGATGTGGGATCAGGCCCGCCAATGTGCCAGTGGTGGAAAGAGGATACGCCCCGGGTTCTGTTATTGGACCTATGTGGGAGTCTCAGGTGAGACTGAGCTTGATCCAGGTGTCATGGATATTGCTGCGAGTTTGGATCTTCTTCATGCCTTTGCCCTCGTTCATGATGATCTCATTGACGGGTCGGATTTCAGGCGAGGAAACCCTTCCACACACCGTTTCTTTGGGGAGGTTCATTCGCAACAGGAATGGCTTGGGGATGGGGGGCATTTTGGTACCTCTTCTGCTATCTTGGTCGGCGATCTTCTTTTTGCCTGGTCAGTGTCCATGGTTGAACAAGCCAAGATTGCGCCTGAGAAACTGAGTCGGGCTCGCCCCTTCCTTGAAGCCGTACGTACCGAGGTCCTCGCAGGACAATTCCTTGACCTGGTGATCGAAGCGAAACCCCTGGATCCATCCACCATGATTGAGGACGCAACCATGGTGATGGAGTTCAAAACCTCAAAGTACACAGTCACACGACCCATGCTCATCGGTGCTGGGTTGGCTGGCGCCAGCCAGGCAACCATTGAGGCTCTGAACAGTTTCGGGTTCTCTATCGGGCGTGCCTTCCAAATGAGGGATGACCTCTTGGGTATCTTCGGGGATTCCGCAGTCATGGGCAAACCCAGTGGGGATGACATCCGCTCTGGAAAGAAAACTGTCGTCATAGGGGAGGCGCTACGCAAAGCTTCATCTGAAGATGGATCTAGGTTGATCCAGATGCTTGGTGACCCTAGTTTGACCGAGTCCGATATTGACCAGGCCCGTACTATTCTGGTTGAATGCGGCGCTGTGGAGTCAACAGAAACAATGATTCGTGAGAATGCAGTCGCGGGGTGTAGGTACCTCGAAGATCTGCCCCTATCCGCTGAAGGTAGACAGGCTCTCATGGGGTTGGTACAAGCCAGTGTGGAGCGTGATGCATGAGAATATCTGAACTCTTGGATCGCCAGGAGCATCCCCTGTACTCCTTCGAATTCTTTCCGCCCAAGGATGATGCCGGTGAGAAGCAATTATGGGAGACCCTAGACACACTTGCATCAATGAACCCTGATTTCGTATCGGTGACCTATGGTGCCAACGGTTCACAGCGTGACCGTACCCTTGGCGTAACCAGGCGACTGTCCACCCAAACATCAGTGAGAACCATGGGTCATCTCACCTGCGTTGACCAGTCAACAACTGATCTGTGTACTGTGATTGATGAGTATGCTGCCCATGGTGTTGACCATATCTTCGCTATTCGAGGTGATATGCCAGGTGGACCCACCATGGGTTGGCATCCCCATCCTGAGGGTCTCAACAATGCTACAGAGCTTGTGGAGTTGATTCGTGCCCGTGGAGACTTCTGTATCGGGGTTGCCGCCTTCCCTGATCCCCATCCCTCCCACCATGATCCCGACTTGGATGCTCGCATCCTCAAAGAGAAATGGGATGCAGGAGCCAGTTTCGCTATCACCCAACTCTTCTTCCGGGCCCAATCCTATGTAGATCTCGTCGATCGAGTCAGATCCTTGGGATGTCCCATCCCCATCATCCCCGGTATCATGCCCATCACCTTGATCTCCCAAGTCATGAGGTTTGCTGAACTCAGCGGAACAGAGGTACCAGCGCAGGTACGCGCCCGTCTTGAGTCTGTCGCTGAAGATTCGTCAGCAGTACGAGAATCTGGCACCCAGATAGCCTCCGAATTATGCCAAGAACTCTTGGATCTAGGAGCCCCTGGCTTGCATTTCTTTACGCAGAACCGTTCAGCTGCCACACGCTCAATATGGGAGAACCTACGTCGGTAACGTCGTCCTCAACAATTGAGTATTCGTGGTGGGTAATTCTCCACAACTTCACAATTCAGCCAACAAAACCCTCTCCATTCCAAAGTTGTGAGCTTTGGAAGCCTCAGAGGAACAAAAATGGGGTACAACTTCTCAAACTAAATCATAGATATGACATGAGGGGACTTTTGTAAAGCTGTGTAGAGAATAAGGAGGATTAGTACGATTATGAGGGCCTCCATTGGCCTTCGTGATCAATGTCGATGGTGACGAGGATCTGTGTGGGGCGAGTGAGTACCACATAGAGGATTCGTGCTCCTGAGGCGGATCGTGAGGCAATGGAGTCTGGATCGATGACTACAACAGCATCAAACTCCAAGCCCTTGCAGGAGAGGGGATTAAGAAGGATGACGCGTGGGTTGGGTGCAACTGATGCTCCCACAAGGTCGGTGTACTGACTCTCACAGATGACCGCGACTGTACCCTCGACTTGGGCGAGCAAAGAGGAAACCTGTTCTGCGATGAATGTACCCAGGGATTCCTGGGAGGAAACCAACAGTCGTGGGGCTATCCCAGTTGAGCGTACCGCTTCAGGAATGTCGGAACCGAGTTCATGAGCGCAAATATAGCGCGTAGCGAGGTCATAGACCTCTTTGGGGGAACGATAGTTTGTGGAGAGCCTGTAGGAACGCTGTTGGCGACGTCCAATCATGGTCGAGAGGGTACGCAAAGGCTCATCTCGATCCGGCCATGATGATTGGGCTGGATCTCCGACGATGGTCCATGAGGCTTGGGATCCACGCCGATAAATCATTCGCCACTGCATGGGGGTGATGTCCTGGGCCTCATCAATGAGGATATGGGCATAGGTAGTGTGAGCAATCTTGGGGGCAATATGACGATGGTCCGTGAGATGATCAGAGATGGTGACGATCTCTTCGACACCCTCAGGGTAGAAGATTTGAGTTGAATCCTCCTCTTCTTCGACAGGCCCAAGAAGATCCGCTAACTCATCAAGGAGAGGGATGTCACCATTCGACCAGTTGTGTGAATCAATCGACGAGGCAAGTGTGTGAATCTCGTTTTCAGTCAGATCGCCGAGTTTCCTCACCAGATTCGGGTCAGCGAGTCGGGAGAGTATCTGAGTGGGTTCCAGGGACGGCCACCATTGATTCATGAGTTGTTGGAATGTCCATGAGTCGCGTACCAGATCCTCAAATTCTTCGTGCTTGTCGGGCCCTTCGAGGTCGACGAGTTTTTCCCCCTGACCCCACAGGAGAGAGATAACATGGGCCTCGGCCTTGGATCGTGCCTGGTTATAGGTAGTACGACCTAGGTACTGTTTGCGGATGCGGATCAGGTCATCGCGAGTGATGAGCAGGGGTTCTCCTTTGACGATGATCCAGGTTTTGTCTTCTTCAATAGGGGAGTACTCAATCAATCGACGAAGGATGGCTGCCATATGGGCTCCACCCTTGATGACCCAAGCATCCTCGGTGTCTCGCCGGACACACGTAAATCCAAGAACATCGTCAGCAACCTGATCCACTGATTTTAGGGTCACCGAATCCTCACCCAGGGAGGGGAGTACACGTTCGATGTAATCGATAAAGATTGAGGAGGGACCTATCACCAGAACCCCACCGTTGGTGAGCCGATTGCGATAGGTATAGATGAGGAAGGCTACCCGATGGAGACCGACCACAGTTTTTCCTGTACCAGGCCCACCTGTGATGAGTGTGAATCCTTGGAGGGGGGCGCGAATGACTTCATCTTGTTCAGCCTGGATGGTGGCGACAATGTCATGCATCTTTGGTCCACGAGCACGCTCTAGAGCGCTAATGAGGGCTCCATCTCCGACGACAGTCATGTCTTCGGGTACTTCGGTTGGCATGAGAACATCGTCCTCAATTCCGGTGACTCGGTCATCACGAGAGGTCAGGACTCGCCGGCGCACGACATCCATGGGGCGGCTAGGAGTGGCTCGGTAGAAGGGCTCCGCTGCTTGGGCTCTCCAATCAATAACGAGAGGTTCATAGTCGTGAGTACGAACTCCCAGACGCCCAATGTACCTTTTCTCTGTGTCGACGAAGTCGAGACGACCGAAGACTAGCCCCTGGTGTTCATTTTCAAGTGATGCGATGCGCCGTGCAGCGACATAGGCGAAAGCGTCTCTTTCAAACAGGGCAGTGGTATTTTCTTCACGCATCCATGTTTCACGGTCTGCCATGAAGCGAGCCTTGGATTCTTCAACCAATCCTTTTGCCGAAGTGACTGCATTGCGAAGATGAGTGAGAACCAGATTTACGTACTCTTGCTCTTCTTCGAGTTCCCGATCTAGGGCTGACTGGCTCACGTACGATCCATCCTCTCCCGCGTATGCATAGCCTCCAAGTCTAGCTCATCTGTGGTGTCATGAACTGGTCTTAAGCGTAGATGTCCGGGGGAGAGCCCCCAAAAAGACCACTGTCACGAGGCGACTTGACATGGGTACTAGGTGTGGGGTAACTTTATCTAGCCCACGGGGGAACAGGCAAGATCATAGATCACTAAAATTGCTTGTCATCCTGGGTTTCTTGATTCAAATCAAGGCTAGAATCCTCGGACTCTGGACAAGAAGAGAATCGGGAAGGTCAAGAATCCCAAATTGACTTTGATGAAAATCTTGGGTAAGCTTGATCAAGTTGCCCCAAACAGCGGTGAGAGCCAAAGTGAGGGACGCACCTGAACCTTGAGAACTCAATAGCGTGCTTAAAGTCAATGCCAAATAATGCACTAAATAATCAATTCAGTGCCCCGATTCTTGGCTGAATTTATCAGATCAAGAACGGTTCCTTTGATATATTTGATATATCCTAAAATAATAAAGATATGTCAGGATTATCAAACCCTAAGTTGACCAACCGATGACTTGTCGGAGGTTGGATATTTTTTCAACGGAGAGTTTGATCCTGGCTCAGGACGAACGCTGGCGGCGTGCTTAACACATGCAAGTCGAACGGTAGTATTTTCTTCGGAGAATATGAGAGTGGCGAACGGGTGAGTAACACGTGAGCAACCTACCCCTGACACTGGGATAACAGTTGGAAACAGCTGCTAATACCGGATATACAGTCGAGAAGGCATCTTCTCTTCTGGAAAGCTCCGACGGTCAGGGATGGGCTCGCGGCCTATCAGCTTGTTGGTGAGGTAACGGCTCACCAAGGCTTCGACGGGTAGCCGGCCTGAGAGGGCGACCGGCCACACTGGGACTGAGATACGGCCCAGACTCCTACGGGAGGCAGCAGTGGGGAATATTGCACAATGGGCGCAAGCCTGATGCAGCAACGCCGCGTGCGGGATGACGGCCTTCGGGTTGTAAACCGCTTTCA